>CAZSMJ010000052.1:0-14060 GCA_964608055.1 uncultured Acidimicrobiaceae bacterium
GGACGGATCCTGGCCGATCTGGCGATCGACGACGTCACCGACATGGACATCACCCCATTCGCCGCCGATCGAGCCATCCTCACCGAGACCGCCCCGACCCGCTCCTACATGGTCTGAACGCACCCGTTCACCGTTTTGGCGTTTGGCGTTTGGCGGTTCACGTTCAACGGTGAGCGGTGAACGCTGAACGGTCAAGTACTGGTGTTTGGTTGACGATTCTCTAACCGATGGACACCCTGGCCACCAAACGAGGGCGAGTCGACGCCGCCCGGGACGACCGCGAGCGTTTGGCTGCCTTGAACGAGTTGTGCGCAGCTCTCTACGAGTACGACTCCAACGAAGCAGTCGAAGTGGCCGACGAGGCCTTGATGCTGGCCAAGGCCACCGGTGACGGCCTTGGTCAAGCGTGGGCCACGCACAACCGTGGTTGGGCATACAGCTCGCTGGGGCGCCTCGACGAGGCTCTCGACGACCAGTTGTCGGCCCGAGCCCACTTCGAGTTGGAAGGGAACATGCAGGGTGTCGCCAATGCGCTCATGGCGATTGGCGATCTCTACGGCGATGTCGGCGACAATGCCACGGCCCTGGAGTACCTCGAGAGAGCAGCGGCACCCCTGAAGCTGGTGAACGACGAGTTGGGCATGGGTCTTCTGACGAACCTGACGGGCATTGCGTTGAGCCACGAGGGGCGTCACAAAGAGGCCCTCGACATCTTCGAACAGGCAGAAGCCGCCTACAGGTCCCTCGGGGACCAGTTGCGCATCGGTACCGCGCAGATCAACCAAGGATTCGAGCTTTTGGTCATTGCCAAGGATGCCGAGGGGGCAGAGCGGGAAGCACTGATCGATCGGGCGCGGGAGCTGATCGTCCAGATCGTCGCAAGAGGAGAACGGCTCGGCGAGGACGGCCGTCACACACTCGCCTATGGCAAATCACTCGCGGCGCAACTCCACGCCGCGGCCGGACGGCGCGCTGAGGCGCTGATCTTCTCTGCCGAGGCAGAGACCGCCGCCACCGTCGGTGGGCTCGACCAGCTTTCCATCGAGATAGCCCTCGACCGCGCCGGATGGCTCATCGAGGACTGTCAGCTGTACGAAGCCGGTTTTGTGCTGGATCAGATAGTGGCAAAGAGCGAGAAGATCGACATGAAACGAGCAGGGGCAAGGGCAACCGAGCTGCGGGCAGATCTCTTCGAGGCGTTGGGCGACCATGCTGCGGCCTTGGCTGCCTATCGCGAGTTCCACCGGCTGGACGGTGCACTCCATACCGACGAGGCCGAAAAGCGAGCACGTCTCCTCGCGACTCGCTTCCAGGTGGAGCGTGCCCGACGGGAGACCGAGCTGGCCCAGGTGCGGGTGTCGGAGCTCGAGGCACTGGATCACGAGAAACGGGACTTTCTGGCAAGTATCAGCCATGAGCTCAGGACTCCCCTGGCCGCGGTCCTCGGCTTCGCTACGGAACTGGCTGATTCCTGGGACGGCTTCGAACCGGCCGAGGCCCGATCCTTGGTCCGTCTGATTGCCAGTCAATCAGCGGACATCTCGAGCATCGTCGACGACCTCTTGACCGTCACCCGGCTCGAAGCTGGGACCATGAGCATCTTCCCGACCGACGTCAACGTGACCAGGCATCTCGCCGATATGGCGGAATCGGCCGGGCGGGATGCTTCTCGGGAGATTGCCTGGGAGGGCGATGTCACGGTGTGGGCCGACCCGACCCGTCTCACTCAGATCGTGCGCAATCTCATCACCAACGCCATCCGCTACGGCGGTATGGAGATCAGGGTCGTGGTCAGCCGATCGGTCTCGAACGGCGTCATCGAGGTACGAGACTCCGGCGGACCGATACCCGCCGCACGCGCGGAGACGATGTTCGAGCCGTTCGACCATTCGAAAAACGGCGGCCGCACCCCGAATTCGGTCGGCCTCGGATTGGCGGTGGCCAGGAGCCTGGCCCGGGTGATGGATGGCGACCTGAGTTACGACTACGACGGCGAGTCGGTGTTCCGGTTGACCCTCCCGCTCGCGTGAAAGGGAAAGGCCAGGCGCGGCGGCAGCTCCGGCCGACCGGCGTCTGTTTGGCCGAGTCTGTTCAATCCAGAGCAGGTCGAGCCGACCGTCACTGAAGGTTGGGCTCGGCCAAAGTCGGCCGGCCAGACATGACAGCCCAGCAGGCGGCGGCCGACACGGCTTCCGCCGCCACCGGGCCCGGGTCGTCTCGGGGACACCTTTCCGCCAACTCAGGCGGCAGCGTGCCCGACTGAAGCAGCGGGCAGCGGGGATGAAATCGGCAACCAGACGGGATCCGCGCCGAATCCGGTATCTCCCCGACCAGGATCTGCTGTTCCATCTCCTTGGTCTCGGGAACGACCGAGAGCAGGGCCTTGGTGTATGGGTGCTTGGGGTCACCCAGAATCTCCTCGGTGGGCCCGGTCTCCACGATCCGGCCCAGATACATCACCGCAACTCGATCCGCGATGTTCCAGGCGAGGCCGAGATCGTGGGTGACCACCAGGATCGCCAGATTCGTCTCCTCGACGAGGTGGCGCATGAGTGCAAGGATCTCCCCACGGATCGAGGCGTCGAGACTGGCCACCGGCTCGTCTGCCAGCAGCAGTCGGGGCTCCATGACCATGGCACCGGCGATCACCACACGCTGGCGCTGTCCGCCGGATATCTCGTGGGGGTACATCTGGAAGAAGCGTTCCGGTGGGCGGAGACCGGCCCGGGAAATGGCCTGGGCAACCTTGGCCTCCTCGTCCCTGGCTTGGCCATGGATACGCAGGCCCTCGGCAACGATCTCGTAGATCGTCTGACGGGGGTTGAGGGCCCCGGTCGGGTCCTGGAACACCATCTGCACCGCAGGGTTCTGGAAGATGGTTTGGATCGCCTTCTTGGTCTTGGCGTCGATCGGCTGGCCCTCGACCCGGATGGTGCCCGAGGTCGGCTGCTGGAGGCCCTGGATTGCGCGAATCAACGTGGTCTTGCCGGATCCCGATTCCCCGACCAGGGCCAGCACCTCCCCCGGGCTCACCTGGAGCGAAGCTCCGTCAACAGCCCGAGCCGAGCCGAAGTTGACATGCAGATCCTCGACTTCCACAAGAGGCGTCACACCAGGACGCACGCCGCACTCCTTCCTGGTCCGGAAATCCGCAAACCGGGTTCGGCGGGGAGACAGGCGTCATGGGCCAATGGGCAGCGAGGGTGGAACGGGCAGCCTTGGGGCAGATTTCCGGGTGTGGGCGGGTCACCGCCCAGACCCGACGGCGCCATCCGCGAGGTTTGGTCTCCGATCGTGGGAAAGGCCGCAGCCAGCGCTCTGGTGTATGGGTGCGAGGCGTTGGCGAATACCTCGAAACTCGGGCCCTCCTCGACGATCCGTCCGGCATACATGACCGCCAGTTGACGGCACGCATAGGTGAGCACCGAAAGGTCGTGGGTGATGAACATCAGAGTCAGGTCTCGCTCCTGTTTCAGATCGTCGAGCAAGGCCAGAACCTGGGCCTGAACCATAAGGTCAAGGGCGGTAGTCGGCTCGTCGGCTATCAAGAGGAGTGGGTCGCAGGCGAGCGCCATTGCGATCAGCACTCTCTGGCGCTGGCCACCCGACAACTCATGGGGATAGGAATCGGCTCGCGCCGCCGGCAGCCCGACTCTCCGCAGCAACTCGATGGTGCGCTCCCGAGCAATCTTCTCATTGTCAGCGGTCTGATGGACCAGCATCGGCTCTGCGATTTGGTCACCAACCGTCTGCACCGGGTTCAAGGCGTGAAGGGCCCCCTGGAAGATGATGGCACCCGCCGTCCACCGGACCGCTCTGAGCCCGCCCGGCGAAAGCGTCAACACATCCTTGCCGTCGAGTGTGATCTCCCCTGACACCTCCGTGTCCGCAGGAAGCAGGCGGAGCAGCGAATTGGCGAGTGTCGACTTGCCACATCCCGACTCCCCGGCCAGTCCCATGGAGCCGCCCTTTTCCAAGTCGAAGCTGACGCCGCGGACGGCGGGCACCGGGCCGCCCGAAGTGTGGTAGGTGATGCTGAGGTCGCGGACCGAGAGCAGCGGCTCGCTCATCAGCGACCACTGAGTCGAGGATTGGCGATCTCTTCCAGAGTGCGCCCAATCAGGGTGAAGGCCAGGACCACGATGAGGATGCCGAGACCTGCGGGAAGGAAGTACCACCAGGCGTTGCGCACCACTGCGCCATTGACGAACGCCTCCTCGAGTGTCTTGCCCCACGACGCCGCCGACGGGTCACCGAGCCCCAGAAAAGACAGCGTGGTTTCGGTGAGGATCGAGATCGGCACTGCCAGGGTGGCATTGGCCAGGATCAGCCCGCTCACATTGGGAAGGATGTGATGACCGACAATGTGCGGGCCACTCGCCCCCAAGGAGCGGGCCCGGTCGACGAACAGCCGCTGTTTCACCGTCAGCACCTGAGCTCGAATCAAACGAGCGGTGGACGGCCACGACGTGATCCCGATCACAAAGATGATGTTCCACAGGTTCCTTCCCAGAATTGAGGCGAGAACGATGGCGAGAGGCAGGAAAGGGATCACCAAGAACCACTCGGTCACTCTCATCAGGACGGCATCGAGACGGCCACCGACGAAGCCGGAGACGATGCCGACCACCGACCCGATGAGGATGGTGAGCACCGTGGCGGCGAGACCCACGAACAGGCTGACCCGAGAGCCCCATACGAACTGAGCCCACACCGAGCGTCGGATGTGGTCGGTGCCCAGCGGTGCGAAATCAGCCGGTGTCCCCCACTGGGGGTTGCCGGCCTGCCGGGCAAAGACCGGGTTCAGCTCCCTGAGGTCGGCTAGCAGCGGGGCGGCGAGCGCCATGAGCACGAACAACAACAGGACGGCAAGCCCGACCATCCCCTGACGTGAGCCGCGGAACTGTTTCCAGACCCTCCCCGCGGTAGCCCGGCGACGTTGCATCGCAATGCTCATATCGCCTCCACCCGTGGGTCGAGCCACGCATAGGTGAGATCGGCGATCAGGTTGAACACGATCACCGCGGCGCTGAACAGCAGGAACAGGCCCTGAAGCATCGGCAAGTCCGGGCCCCTGATGGCGTCGGCGGTGGCTTTGCCCAGGCCCGGCCAGGAGAAGACCGCTTCGACCGCGATCGCCCCTGAGAGGACGAACCCGAAGTTGATCGCGGTCAGCGTGACCACCGGGAGCAAAGCGTTGGGAACGGCGTGCCGGTTGCGCACCACAACATCTCTCAAGCCTTTGGCCCGTGCCACGGTGAGGTAGTCCTCGCCCATGACATCGAGCAGCGAGCTTCTGGTGACCAGGGTGTACTCACCCAGATAGGCGAGAGTCAAAGTCAGCGCCGGGAGAAACATGTGATGCAGCTGATCCAAGATCAGACCCAGCCCGGTTTCGTTCGAACCGGCGTCCGTGATGCCTCCAACGGGGAACCACCCCAGAACCACAGCGAATAGGACCAGCAGGATCATCCCCAGCCAAAAGTCGGGCATGGAGTAGAAGACCATGGTCCCCGAGGTGATGGCGTGGTCTTTCCAGGTATTGCGGCGCCAGGCGGCGATGACACCTCCGATGGTGCCGATGACCGCGGAGAGAACCGCCGAGATCCCGACCAGAGCCACCGTCGCCGGAACCGCGGTCGTGATCTGGTCCCATACCGGTTGCCGGGTCTGATAGGAGATGCCCAGGTTGAGCTGGGCAGTCTCCCTCAGGTAATACGCGAACTGGGTGCCGATCGGCTGATCCAACCCGAAAGAGACTCGCAAATTCTCCAGCGTCTCGGCTGGGACGTTCCGGCCTCGGAACAACGATCCGATGGGGTCCGTCTGCACCACCCGGAACAGGAAGAAGTTGAACACCAAGACAAAGACAAGGGTGAGCAATGAACCCAGCACCTTGCGCAGGACGAGCCGACCCCGCCCCCGACTACGACGTTGCCCAGTTGTCAGATGACTACTCCCGGTCGTCGGCGGTGGTGGAACGGTTTCTCATGGCCAGGAAGATGCCACCAATCACCACCACAGCCACCGCCACCCCACCGACTATCAGGAGATTGTTGGAGCCGGAATCAGCCTCATCACCCCCGACCGGCCTGAGCAGGACGTAGCTGGGTGAGGTGTTGGAAAACATGATCGCCCCGATTTCCGCCGGTTGCCTGACCCAGCCCTCGAAGGTGTCCGTCCGATAGGCCTGCAGGTCTGGTCCCAGATAGAGCGGGATATAGACCGCGGCGTCGTGAAAGAGGGTCAACATGTCGTGGACGATCTCGATCCGACGGTCCAGGTCCAATTCGACCTTCTGCTCCAGATACAACTCCTCGTACCTGGGGTCGCTCCAGTTGGCGTCGTTGTAGTTCGCCAGTTCCGCCTCGGTGAAGTAATAGAGCATCAGATCGGGGTCGACGAAGGGCACCCAGCCCCAATAGAAGGTGTCGTAGCTTCCCTCGGCGATGACACCGTAGAGAGCGTCCTGGTCAAAGGACTCGATAGTCACGCCGATACCGATCGCCTCCATCCACCCCGAGAACAGGTCGCCAATAGTGGGTGCGAGGTCGCCGTCGGTGTTGACCGCGTGGCGAAGCACGATCGGGTTGGTGCCATCTGGCATTTCCCTGATCCCGTCACCGTCCGTGTCGAGATATCCGGCATCGTCCAGGATCTGATTGGCCCGATCCGGGTCATAACTGAACACATTCTCTTCAGGAATCTCCGGGATCCATTTCGGGTCGGCGGAAGGGCTAACGGTTTCCAGCTCGGCGGCCTGCCCGAACCACAGGTCCTCGATGATCGCTTCTCTGTCGATGGCGAAGCTGATCGCACGCCGAACCTCGAGATCGAGCAGGGCCGGATGCGGCTGTCCATCGGGCAGCGCGCCTCCATTGATTGCGATCTCGTCGAAACCGCCCTGCTGACCGGCAATCACCTCGATATTGGGATCAGCGTCGAGGGTGTCCCAGGAGCCTGCAGGAAAACTGTGGATGGCATCGAGTTCCCCTTGCTGAAGGGCGGCGACCATGGCGTCGGGGTTCTCGAAGAGACGGAAGATGATCCGGTCGATCGCCGGGTCTTCGCCCTCCCATCCCCAGAAGCTGGGGTTGACGTCCATCGTCACCGACTGGCCTTTTGTGAACTCCTCCAAGATGAACGGACCGCTGCCGACGCCGTCAGTCGCTGCGTACTGGGTGGCGGTGTCGTAGTCGGTGGCGATCGGCTCCCAGATGTGCTTAGGCACCAGGTAAACGTCCATCGTGGGCAGCTTTGGATCGGGGACGCTGGTGACGATCTCGACGGTGCGCTCATCGATGGCGGTGGCATTCAGGTTCTGCACCGTCGAGATCATGTTGTCCCAACCTTGATCCCGGGCGGTGTTGATGTTCCAGGCCACATCCTCGGCAGTTAGCGGCTCACCGTCGGACCAGACGAGCCCTTCTCGCAACGTATAGGTGTAGGTGAGCTTGTCGTCAGAGGCCACCCAGGATTCGGCCAGGGCTGGGATGGTTTCGAAGTCGTCAGCTGCCTTGTCGGTGAGGGCGGCGTATTGGAGGTTCCATACGTCGTAGCTCGGCACCGAGAAGTTCAAGGCGGGGTTGATGCCGTCCCAATCCTGGGTAATGCCGATGCGAAGAGTGACTAAGTCGTCATCCTCCTGGGCCGAGGCAATGGGAACTACCGACACCGCAAGCAATGCAGCGGCAAGGACAACGACGATACGTTTCATCAGGGCTGACTCTCCGTTCAAAGTGACCCGGGGGAATCTATATCCCATTTCGACAGGGTGTCGGCTCAAAGACTCCGCGAACCAGATCAGCGGGGATAGGCAGCAAGTGCCCGCTCGATGACGGTCAGTGCCTCCTCCCGGGTGCGCCAACCGATCACCGCTGTCTTCTTCTTCTCGAGTTCCTTGTAGACCTGGAAGAAGTGCTCCACCTCGCTCAGAACGTGGGCCGGGATGTCTTCGAGATTCTCGGCGTTCGGCCACATCGGATCCCCGAGCAGGACACTCAGCACCTTGTGGTCGGCATGCCCCTGATCCTCCATCAGGAACACCCCGACGGGGCGGACCCGGAGACGACACCCGGGGAAGGTCGGTTCGGTGACCAGTGCCATGATGTCGAGCGGATCGCCGTCATCGGCGAGGGTGTCGGGGATGAACCCGTAGTCGGCCGGATAACGGGTGGCAGTGAACAACATCCTGTCGAGGAAGATCTCCCCGGTCTCGTGATCCATCTCGTACTTGTTGCGACTCCCTTTCGGAATCTCGACCACCATCGTTATTTCCATGCGTTCCTCTCACATACGAACTTGGATGCCGATCTCCAGCACCTGATCGGAGGGAAGACTGAATTGCACCGCGGCGCTCGACGAATTTCGATGGAGAAAACTGAAAAGACGGGACCGCCAGGCATGCACTCCGGAGCCGGGTTTCACCACAACCGACTCCTTGCCCAGAAAATAGCTGGCATCCGAGGGGTCGAAGCCGAACTCGGTGTCGACGATGCTGGCCAGGGCTCTCGGCACGTCCGGCTCTTCCATGAACCCATAGTCGAGGATGACCTGGTGGAATTCATCTCCAAGGTCGTGGACCGTCGCCCGCTTCGCCTGGGGGACCTTCGCCACATTGGCGGCCCGGACCGTGACCAGGACGATGGTCTCGTGGAGGATCTCGTTGTGTCTGAGGTTGGCGAGCATCGCCGGCGGGACAAACCCCGGTTCTCGGATCAGATAGACCGCGGTGCCGGGAACCCTGCGTTGAGGATGTAGGGCGATGGAAGCGATGAAGCGCTCGATCGAAACCTGGCCCTGTCTCATCTCCAGCGACAAGTCACGGCGTCCCCGACGCCATGTGGTCATGATCACGAAGATGATTGCCCCCACGACCAAGGGGAACCAGCCACCGGCCGGGACCTTGATGATGTTGGCGGCGAAGAAGGCCAGATCGACAACAAGGAAAACCGACATGATCGAGGTGGCTTTGAAACGACTCCAACCCCAACGTTCGCGGGCGACCCGGTAGAGCACCAGGGTGGTGATGACCATCGTCGAGGTGACAGCCACCCCATAGGCCGCGGCCAAGTTGCTCGAGCTTCGAAATGCCAAAACCAATCCGATACACGCCACCATCAGGGCCCAGTTGATGGAGGCGACGTAGACCTGGCCCACCTCCCGTGGCGAGGTGTGATCGATGTCGACACGAGGGAGGAAGCCGAGCTGAACTGCCTGCATGGTCAGGGAGTAGGCACCCGAGATCAACGCCTGGGAGGCAATCACAGTGGCCGCAGTTGCGAGCAGGACAAGTGGAAGCAGAGCCCATCCCGGTGCCAGCCGATAGAAGGGGTTGTCGATCGCATCGGGGTTGGCCAGGATCAACGCTCCTTGCCCGAAATAGTTCAAGATCAAGGCCGGAAACACGACGAAGATCCAACCGAGCCGAATCGGGCGTCTCCCGAAATGGCCCATGTCGGCATAGAGGGCCTCGCTACCGGTGGCCACCAGGAAGATGGCGCCCAGGGCCAGAAACGCCAGCTTGGGCTGACTAGCGACGAACCGGGCGCCGTATGAGGGATTTAGTGCGGCCAATACCCCAGGGTCAGAGAAGATCTGGACTGCACCCAGAAGCCCAATCGTGGCAAACCACACGATCATCACCGGGCCGAACACTGCACCGACAGTCCCGGTGCCTGTTTTCTGGATGGCGAACAGCCCGACCAGGATGACGATCGAGGCCGGGACCACCCACGCTTCCAGTGCCGGAGCCACGATCTCGAAACCTTCGACTGCGGACAGCACCGAGATCGCCGGCGTGATCATGCCGTCGCCATAGAGGAGGGCGGTTCCGAAAAGGCCAAGAAGAATGAGCGCCCGATGCAAGCCACGGACCTTGATCCGCCGGTTGGGAGGCAGGATGAGAGCAGTCAGGGCCATGATCCCACCCTCGCCGGAGTTGTCGGCCCGCAAGACAAAGACCAGGTACTTGATCGAGACAATGATCACCAGCGCCCAAAACATCAGCGAGAGGACGCCGAGAACATTGGCTCTCGTCACCGCGAGGTCGCTGGCGGCGTGGAAAGCCTCCCGCATCGCATACAGGGGGCTGGTTCCGATATCTCCGTAGACCACCCCGAGAGCGCCCAGGGAGAGAACGAGAAGGTAACGGGGTGACCGGGACCGGTCGGTTGCCGATGTCATAGGCGTAACGGGTCACTGTATCGGCGCGGTGCGCCGTATCAGTCTTCCCGCGGGGTTGGGAAATCCGGGTCTGAGGACTGTTGTGGAGCGTTGCGATCGACACCGATCAGGGCATCAGCGACGGCTCGCACCGGAGCGGTCCCGATCTGCACCAAACCGAGCCCGATGGAACGCGGGAGGTCCCGGAGTTTGGGGCCACCGACGAATCCGAGCCGGGCGAAGTAGAGCCAGAGCCCCACAGCCACGACAGCCATGAAGCCGATCACGGCGAGGAATCCCCAGGTCTCGTCGGCCCAGGGCAGGTTGAAGAAGTTCATGCCCCAGATTCCGGTGACCAATGCCAGAGGGAGAAGGATCGCGGAGAAGACAGTCAGTATCTTCATCACCTCGTTGGTCCGCTCGGCGACCACACCCCGGTAGGTCTCCCCCACGCCGCTCAATAGCGCTCTCGAGGCGTCGAGCCACCTGACGACGCGGAACAGATTGTCATAGACATCTCGGAATGCCCGTCGCGCCTCGTCGTTGAGAAGCGCGGTAGGTGTCTGGCTCAGCTGATGAAGAACCTCACTCTGGGGGCCAACGATCCGGCGGAGCACGATCACGTCCCGCCGCAACGCATGGGTCAGGGTGAGGGTGCTGGGGTCGCCGACGAACGACAGGTCTTCGAGCTCCTCGATCCCGTCGTCGAGGGCGTCGAGCAGCGGGAGATAACGCCGGCTTCCGGCTTCGGCGATGGCGGCCGCGGTGAGCGCTGGGGATCGGATCACGAGGTGGTTGAAGATCCCGGCCTTCTCAGCCACCCAATCGACGCTGGTCAAAGGCATGGGGTGAAAGGTGACGAGGTAGTCGGCGCCGATGAACAGGTCGAGCTCGGATGTCTCCAGGCGGCGCTGCTCACCAGTGACCACTCCGTGCAGGACGACGAACAGGTAGTCGTCGAACTCATCGAGCTTCGGAAGATGTGAGACGTCGAGCACGTCTTGCAGGCTGAGATGGTCAAACCCGAACCGCGCACCGATCGCGACGACTTCGGCTTCGGTCGCCCCCATGACATCCAGCCAAATCCACCCACCTTCCCGCAAGCAGGCGTCCAACTCGTCAGCTGAACGCTCACTCAAGTCGTTGGCACCGGGAGCGCTGTGGAATAGCCGTTGCACCGATCAGGATTATGGCGGGGAATCAGGACGATTCCCGGACATGTCGGGGAGGTGCGGGCTTCGGCGGACGGAAGGTCAGGGCGAGACCGGGACCTCGACCTGCTCGATGACCGGGATCGCCCTGCTGTCCCCGCTCGCCGAGATGACCCAGAATGAGCCCTGCTCCTGCGACCAGTTCTCGAGGATTCGAGCAGCGAGAGGGCTCCCCGTGTTGTCCCGATGGGACTCGATGAGGGCGCGGATTTCCTCCGAGTGGGAATCGGAGGGACGTCGGGCCGACGGGGCGGTGTCGGCGAGCATGGCCTTGAGACTGAGCGCGGGGTCCCAAACGTAGGCGATTCCCCCGGTCATCCCGGCGGCGAAGTTGCGGCCCACCTCTCCGATCACGAGGACCCGGCCCCCGGTCATGTACTCGCACCCATGATCGGAGCACCCCTCGATCACGGCTGTGGCTCCTGAGTTGCGAACCGCGAACCGCTGGCCGACCCTTCCCGCCAAGAAGACCCGACCGCCGGTGGCGCCGTACAGCACCGCGTTGCCTGCGGCGTGGGGCACCGCTTCCCCTGGCCGGCGAGGAGAGACCGAGATCTGACCGCCGCCCAAGCCCTTGCCCAGGTAGTCGTTGGCGGTGCCTTCCAGATGCATGTCGACCCCGCGGCACAGCCATGCACCGAAGCTCTGTCCAGCAGTCCCGGTGAGCTTGACGACGACAGTGCCATCAGGGAGGCCCTCCGCCCCGTGCCGGGCGGTGATCTCACCCGAGAGCCGAGCCCCGATAGCCCGGTCGACGTTTCGGATCGCGTAGGCAAGTTCCACCGGCGTCGCGTCCGCGATGGCATCGCGGCAGTCGGCCACCAACCTCACAGAGAGTTCGGACAAGCCCACTTTGCGATATCCATCGTGTTTCTTGCCTCCCTTGGATGCGACCAGCATCGCCGAAAGGTCGGCGGAGAGAGGATGCTCGGGATCGATTGGTCGCAACAGATCGGCTCGGCCCACCAACTCTGCGATCGATCGGGCTCCGAGCGCCGCGATGTGGCGACGAGCCTCTTCGGCAAGGCGACGGAAGAGGAGAACGACTTGATCGGCCGAACCCGTGAACTTGGCCCGGAGATCCTCGTTCTGAGTGGCGATGCCCACCGGGCAAGTGTTGAGGTGACACTGGCGGACCATCTTGCAACCGAGGGCGAGCAGCGGAAGGGTCCCGAACCCGAATCGCTCCGCTCCGAGCAAAGCCGCCACCACGATGTCACGGCCGGTGCGGAGCCCGCCGTCGGTCTCCAACAGCACCCTGGATCTCTGGCCGTTGGCGGTCAAAACTTGATGGGCCTCCGACAACCCGAGCTCCCAAGGTGATCCGGCATGCTTGATCGAGACCAGTGGCGAGGCGCCGGTTCCCCCCTCGGAACCTGAGATCGTGATGACATCCGCGTCGGCCTTGGCCACACCGACGGCGATGGTGCCAACACCCGGCTCACTGACCAGCTTGACTGACACCCGGGCGGTCGGCTTGAAGGCCTTGAGGTCATAGATCAGCTGTGCCAGGTCCTCGATCGAATAGATGTCGTGATGTGGCGGCGGGGAGATCAGAGTCACCCCAGGCTCGGTGTATCGAAGACGCGCAATCTCGGCTGAGACCTTGTGCCCCGGAAGCTGCCCGCCTTCACCCGGTTTGGAGCCCTGAGCCATCTTGATCTGAAGCTCGTCGGCCGAGTCCAGGTAGGCCGGGGTCACTCCAAACCGGCCCGACGCCACTTGCTTGATCGCCGAGTTCATCGGAGTGCCGAAGCGAGTCGGATCCTCGCCGCCCTCGCCGGAGTTGGAATGCCCGCCGATCAAGTTCATGGCTTCAGCCAAGGCAACATGTGCCTCGGATGACAGAGCGCCAAGAGACATCGCCGCGGTGGTGAAACGACGCATGATCTGCTCCACCGGCTCCACCTCGTCGAGGGGCACCGGTTGGCGCTGCACGAACGTCAGGAGGTCACGCACCAGGGCCGGCTCGCGGTCCGAGATCATCTCGATGTAGCGATCCCAGTCCTCGGGGTCGCCGGAGCGCACGGCCTTCTGAACCGCCAGAACAACCATCGGGCTCGTGACATGAGTGTCAGCGCCACGACGGTGCTTGTAGAACCCACCCGACTCGGTCGAGCCCTCGGCATACGCCTCATGACGCTGCAATGCCTGACGCGCCAACTCCCGGAGCCCGATCCCACGCAGCCGGCGGGGTGCGTTGCGGAATGCCTTGCGACAGACCCCTTCGGAAAGGCCGATCACTTCGAACAACTCCGAGCCGCGATAGGCCGAGAGGGTGCAGATCCCCATCTTGGACATGATCTTGAGCAATCCGCCTTCCATTGCGAGGCGGTAGTTCTCCTGCGCCGGGACGGGATCGACATCGATCGCCCCCGAGGCGGCCAGGTCGCGGGCATGTTCGATCGCCAGGTAGGGGTTGACCGCGGACGCACCGAATCCGACCAGACAGGCGAGGTCATGGGGGTCTCGGGGCTCACCGGACACCACGACCAGCGAAACAGACCCGCGGACCCCCTGGTCGATCAAATGATGGTGGACGGCACCGAGGGCGAGGAGCATGGGAATCGGGGCCCGCTTGGCATCCGTCTCGCGGTCGGAGAGCACGAGAATCGTCGCCCCGAGCTTGACCGCCTGAGCCGCCTCGTCGCAGATCTCGTCGAGACGCCCCTCCATGCCCTCAGG
>CAZSMJ010000053.1:0-13788 GCA_964608055.1 uncultured Acidimicrobiaceae bacterium
CATCGATCCCGGGACCACTACCGCGCTCACCCTGGGGTCGACCTTGCGCCCTTCGATCACCCGGGCTGCCGCTCGCAGGTCTTCGATCCGGCCATTGGTGCAGGAGCCGAGGAAGACATGGTCGATCCTGATGTCGAAAATGGCGGTGCCCGCCTCCAAGCCCATGTAGTCGAGGGCCCGGATTGTGGCGTCGCGCTGCTGTGGGTTGTCGAAGCTGTCGGGTGAGGGCACAAAGTCGTCGACGCGGACGGTTTGAGCCGGGTTCACGCCCCAGGTGACATGGGGGATGAGGGACGAGGCGTCGATCGTCACCGTCTTGTCGAAGACCGCGCCCTCGTCGGTGACCAGCGACTCCCAGACCGAAACGGCGGCCTCCCAGTCCGCACCCTTCGGGGCGAAGGGCCGGCCCTCGATGAAGGAGATGGTGGTCTCGTCGGGGGCGATCATCCCGGCCCGGGCCCCACCCTCGATCGACATGTTGCAGATCGTCATCCGTTGCTCCATCGAGAGCTCGCGAATCTGCTGCCCGCGGTACTCGATGACGTGACGGGTGCCCCCGGCTACCCCGATCTGGGTGATGATCCCCAAGATCAGATCCTTGGCGGCGACACCCCAAGGGAGATGGCCGCTGACCTCGACGGCCATCGACTTGGGCGGGGACTGCCAGATGGTCTGAGTGGCGAGGACATGCTCGACTTCAGAAGTGCCGATGCCGAAGGCAAGGGCCCCGAAAGCCCCGTGGGTCGAGGTGTGACTGTCGCCGCAGACGATCACCATGCCCGGCTGCGTGAGACCCTGCTCCGGCCCGACGACATGGACGATCCCTTGACGGGGGTCGTCGATCCCGTACATCACGATCCCATGCCGGGCGCAGTTGTCACGCAACGCCTCGACCTGACGTTTCGACAGTGGGTCGAGGATGCCCAGGCTCCGACCGGTGGTGGGTATCCCGTGATCGACAGTGGCAAACGTGAGGTCCGGCCGACGGACCTTTCTCCCGGACTGCTCGAGGGAAGCGAAGGCCTGGGGCGAGGTGACCTCATGGACCAGGTGCAGGTCGGCGTAGAGAAGAGTCGGATCGCCGGAAGCGACCACGTGGGTATCCCAGACCTTCTCGAAGAGGGTGCGTGGTGGGGTCATGATCCGATCTCCGCCGAGATCCCTGCGGATACGAGTTCGCAAACCCGGTCGCCCACCTCAGACGTGGTGGCGCCCATCTTCCCGGCTCGAAGCGAGGGGAGGGTCCCGGCCACCGTGCCAACCGCTTGGTCGACTGCGGCTCCAGCGGCCACTTCCCCGAGGTGGGTGAGCATCATCCCCGCGGCGCCTATCGCCGCGAGCGGGTTGATCTGACCGGTCCCTTCGAAACCGGGGGCGGTTCCCCCGATCGGCTCGAACATCGAGACACCATTGGGATTGAGATTTGCTCCGGAGGCGATGCCCATACCTCCCTGAATGGCGGCGCCCAGATCAGTGATGATGTCCCCGAACATGTTGTCGGTGACGATCACGTCGAATCGCCCTGGGTCTTCGACCATCCACAGACAGGCAGCATCTACATGGGCATAGGCGGTCGTCACGTCGGGGTAGTCCTCGGCGACCGTGTTGAACACTCTGGCCCAGAGATCCCAGGCATAAGTGAGGACGTTGGTCTTCCCGCACATCGTCAGATGACGACGGGGCCGGGAGCGCGCCAGCTCGAACGCATATCGGATGCAGCGTTCCACGGCGAAGCGGCTGTTGACCGACTGCTGGACCGCCACCTCGAACGGGGACCCTTTGGCGGTGAACTCCCCGGCCCCGACATAGAGGCCCTCACTGTTCTCCCGCACCACGATCATGTCTATCTCGGAGGGCTCGACGTCGCGGAGCGGGCCGACCACACCTGGGTGGAGCTTGATGGGCCGCAGGTTGATGTAGAGGTCGAGCTCACGACGGAGCCTGAGGATGATCTCCTGTTCGAGGATCCCTGGCGCGACCTGGGGGTGCCCGACGGCGCCGAACAGGACTGCATCGACGCTGGACAGCCTTTCCAGATCGGCTCCAGTCAGAGTCTCCCCGGTTCTCAGGTAACGCTCGCCCCCGACGTCGTGATGTGAATAGTCGACGTCGAAACCGAATACCTGGGCTGCTGCGTCCACGACCTTGATCGCTTCGGCAACCACCTCCGGGCCCGTGCCGTCACCGGGCACGACGGCAACACGATGAGCCGTCATTGGTACGAAGCCGCCACCTCGTCGAGGACTTCCATCCCGGATAGAACCTCATCGACGATTGAGTGAAGCTGCTCGTCGGAGACGGCGCCCGAGCGATCGGCGGTCTCGGTCATGCGGGCTAATGCCTTCTCGAATGCGGTTTCACCGAGGTCAATGCTGAGGTGGGACAGCCACTGCCTTAGATCGGCCCGTCGATCTTTCACTAGGAGAGGCTCGGTGTGGCGGTGATCGGGCTGAGCTCGGACTCGCGGCGCATGGCGATTCGGCCCGACTTGACCAGGTCGATGACGCCGTATCCGGACATGTGATCCAGGAAGGCCCCCAGATGCGCCGGGCTCCCGGAGACCTCGAACGTGAGCGAGCCGGTGCCCAGGTCGATCACCTTGGCATCGAAGAGAGACGCGGTGTCACGCACTTCGCCCCGGTTCACCGGGTCGCATGCGATGCGGGCGATCATCAGCTCTCGCTCCAGGGCAACGTCGGCCTCGAGTTCTTGGACTTTGATCACGTTGACCAGCTTGTTGAGTTGTTTGGTCAGTTGTTCCAGCTCGGGGGCGTCGACAACCAACGTGATTCGCGATCGGCCTTCCTGATGGGTCGGCCCCACCGCCAGCGAGTGGATGTTGAACCCGCGATTGGAGAACATCGCCGACACCCTGGCCAGGACTCCTGGCTTGTTCTCGACGAGGACGGTGAGCGTGTGTTGCATCACAGATCCTCGCGACTCATGACGACCCTGTCGTTCGACCCGCCTGCAGGAACCATCGGGAAGCACATCTCCTCGGTGTCGACGACGACCTCCAGGACGACGGGTTTGTCGTTCACCGACAGGGACTTCTCGATGGCGGGGTCGATCTCGGAGGGGTGGTCGACCCGCAGCCCCACACAACCCATGGCCTCGGCCAGCATCGGGTAATCCGGGGTGTGGGTGGTGAGATCGACTGCGGACAGCCGGCCGCCGTAGAACAAGTTCTGCCACTGCTTGACCATCCCGTAACCGCCGTTGTTGAACACCGCGACCTTGACCGGGATGTTCTCGGTCGAGGCAGTGATCAATTCCTGGCATGTCATCTGGAAGCACCCGTCACCGTCGAGGGCATAGACCAGATCATCAGGCCGGGCGGCTTTGGCCCCTATGGCGGCGGGGACGGCGAATCCCATCGTCCCCAATCCTCCGGAGTTGACCCAGGATCGGGGCTTGGTGAACCCCCAAAACTGCGAAGCCCACATTTGATGCTGACCAACCCCGGCGGCGATGACTGCTTCGCCCCCAACTGCGGCATGGAGCCGCTCGATGAAATGCTGGACCTTGATCGGCCCATCGGGCTGCTGGTCATAAGCGAGAGGATGACTCTGTTGCCAGGCGCCGATTTGGACCAGCCACTCATTGCGAGGAGGGGCCTGGCTCGGGTCACGCCGGGCGGTCAGTTCGTCGAGGAAAGCCTCGAGGACCGAGCGGGCATCACCAACGATCGGCACATCAGCCTTGCGCACCTTGCCGATCTCCGCAGGATCGACGTCGACGTGGATCACTTTGGCGTTGGGGGCGAACGCCGAGGGGTCACCGGTGACTCTGTCGTCGAACCGTGCGCCGAGACTGACCAGCACGTCCGACTTCTGAATCGCGGTGGTGGCCGTGTACAGACCATGCATCCCGGGCATGCCCAGGGCGAGGGGGTGGTCGTCGGGGAAGGCGCCACGGGCCATGAGGGTGGTCACCACCGGAACGTTGGCGGCCTCGGCGAATGCCAACAGCTCGGGTGCCCCACCCGCCTTGATGACACCACCGCCCACATAGAGGACGGGTCGCTCGGCGGCTTCGATGAGGTCGATGGCTGCCTTGATCTGGACCGGGTGTCCCTTGGTAGTGGGTTTGTAGCCAGGCAGCTTCATGTTCACCGGCTCGTGCCAGGCCGTCCGCTGATTCAGGATGTCCTTGGGGAGATCGACGAGGACAGGCCCGGGCCTGCCGGTCGATGCGATGTGGAAGGCCTGATGCACGATGTCGGGGATCTCATCTGCATCTGTCACCAGATAGGAGTGCTTGGTGCAGTGCATTGCCAGACCGGTCGTGTACGCCTCCTGGAAGGCGTCGCTGCCGATGGCGGAGGTTGGCACCTGACCGGTTATGGCCACCAGCGGAGTCGAGTCCATCAGCGCGTTCTGGAGGGGTGTGATCAGGTTGGTCGCGCCTGGACCCGAAGTGGCCATGACCACACCGACCCGGCCGCTGGCCTGGGCGAAGCCTTCTGCCATGTGCCCGGCTCCCTGCTCGTGCCTCGCCAGGACATGACGGATCGGGCTGTCAACCAATGGGTCATAAGCGGGGAGGATCGCGCCGCCAGGGACCCCGAAGACGAGGTCAACCCCCTCGTGTTCGAGGCTTCGCATCAATGAGTTGGATCCGGTGAACGGTTTTTCAGTCATGATCTTTCAACAAAAAACCCTCCGGGCGGGAGGGTCGAGCGCACGCAGATGCCGGCGCGCGCTACTCGATAAGCAGGAGTACGGCGACGGTCGGGTTGGTCTTCATGTGCCCTAAGAGTAAACACCCTGGTCAGCGAGATGTCAAGATCTCCCAACTCCAATCGGTCCCAGGTGAGGCTGGCTTGAGGTTGAATGAGCCGATGTACGGAATCGTCGAGCTCGGGGGCACCAAGAGCTTGGTCGGTTTCGGCACCACAGCCGACGACATCAGCGACGTCTTGCGAGTCCCGACCACCGAGCCCGAGGAGACCCTGAGGCTGCTCGTGGGTCATCTTCAGAATCGGGAAGAAGAACTAACCGGACTCGGAATCGTGTCGTTCGGGCCCCTGGAGCTGCGGGCAGGCCACGCGAGCTTCGGGCAGATCACCAACACCACCAAACCGGGATGGTCCAACACCTCGGTTCTCGCCCCATTCCAAGAAGCATTCGATTTGGCGGTGGGTCTCGAGACCGATGTCAACGGCGCTGCATTGGGTGAGGGAAGGTGGGGGGCGGCCCTCGGCTTGGAGAACTTCACGTACCTGACCGTCGGCACCGGTATCGGCGGTGGCGCGGTGTCTCGTGGCCGTCTCGTAGGCGGGCTGGTGCATCCCGAGATGGGCCATGTCGTCGTGAGGCCGCACCCAGGAGATGGGTTCGGCGGTGTTTGTCCCTACCACAGCTCGTGCCTCGAGGGCATGGCGAGCGGGCCGGCCCTGGAGGCGAGGTTTGGTGTTCCCGCCGACAGCTTGGGGGCAGAGGCAGGCCGAGCGGTCGACCTCGTCGGGTTCTATCTGGCGCAGGGAATCCGCGACATCGTTTACATCCTCAGCCCCGAACGGATAGTGATCGGCGGGGGAGTGTCGAAGTTGCCGGGCTTCTTCGCATCGATCGAGGCTCATCTCGGATACCAGTTGGGCGGATACCCGGGCCACGAGGAGCACGGTGACGGGTTCCTTGTGGCTCCCGGGTTGGGAGATCTGTCCGGTCTCACCGGTGCGTTGGTCGTCGCCGAGAATGCGGCGGGCTGAGCAATGGGAACGCCGCACCTTCAGATCCGACCCGGCAACCCCGACTTTCTCGACCTGCCTTGGGCCGATCCGATCGGGGAGTGGGTGTCTGAGCGGCTGGTCGAGATGCCAGCCGGGATCCACCGTCATCCCGTGGTGTTCGTCGCCTACGACGAGGGTGTCTACGCCATCAAGGAGTTGCCCCGCCGTCTCGCCGCGGCCGAATTCTCGGTGTTGCGCTCGCTGGAGGAGAGCTCAGGCCTCGCCGCGACTCCCGCCGGTCTCGTCTCACGGGACTGGTTGGAATCCGGGGCCGAACAGGGAGGGGCGGTGATCACCCGTTATGTGGAGCATTCCTTCCCCTACCGGCATCTGGTGACCGGCCCCGGATTCGGGCGGCGCCGGGGCCAAATGCTCGATGCCATCGCCGGGCTGCTCGTCGATCTCCATCTGGCCGGCTGCTTCTGGGGTGATTGCTCGCTTTCCAACGTCCTCTATCGATATGACGCCGGAGCAATCGAGGCCATCATGATCGACGCCGAGACCTCGGAGCTGCATCCCGGGCTCTCCGACGGCCAGCGTCTTCACGACCTCGAGATCATGAAGGAGAACCTGGCCGGTGAGATGGCCGACATAGCCGCGGAGCAGGAAATGGAGCTCGACGCTGCAGATCTGGAATTGGGTGACGGGGTTCAGGAGAAATATGACTCGCTCTGGGGAGAGTTGAACGAAGACCTCGTGATCTCGTCAAGCGAGCGTTACCTCATCCGCAAGCGGATCGCACGTCTCAACGAATTGGGGTTCTCGGTGGGAGACGTCGACTTGTCGCCGGTTGGTCAAGATGACCGGGTGAGGATGCGGGTCAGGGTGGGTGGCCGCACGTTTCACAGTCAGCGACTGCGCGAGTTGACCGGCATCGAGGCGTCGGAAAACCAATCGCGTCAGATTCTGAGTGACCTGAACTACTTCATCGCCAAGTCAGGCAGCAAGTCTTCGACCGGCAAGACGGTCGCAGTGATGTCGTGGATCACCACCGCCTTCGCGCCCCTGGTGGCTCAGATCGCAGAGGTGTGGGAGGGCGATCCGGTCCAGGGTTTCTGCGACCTGCTCCTGTTCCGGCTCTCAGTGGCCACCGAGCGCGGGTCCGACGTGCCCAACGACGAGGCGTTCCGATTGTGGACGGAGGCCGGCTTCCCCGGGTTCCCGGTGTGACCGATCAGGTGGTTCTGGTCACTTTCTTCAGGCCACGCGGGCTCTCGGGGTCGAGGCCATTGGCGAGCGTCAGGTGGTAGGTGAACAATTGACCGGCGACGATCGCCGAAATCGGGGTAAGCCATTCCTCGAGAGTTCCCGGGATCGTTATGTGTTCCCCGGCAAGCGCGGTCAGCGCCGGGTCGTCGCTGATGGTGAGGAGACGGGCCCCTGCCGCTGCCGCTCCGGTCAGGACGTCGCACACCTCTTCATGGGCCGGGCCGCGGACCGTGACGGCGAGGATCGGATAGCCGGACTCGACTACCGCCACCGGGCCATGGAGGAAATCGGCGGTCGAGAACGGCTGGGCCACCACCTGCGCCAGTTCCTGGAGTTTGAGGGCCCACTCGAAGGCGGTGGCGTGATTGAAGCCCCGCCCGAGCACGGCGCAATGCTCGATACCGGCAAATGACCGGGCCGTCGCCTCGATCTCCGCTTCGACTCCGAGCACCCCGGCGACGGACCGTGAAACCTCGTTCAATGCAGTGCCGTCAATGCTGATGGCTTCGGAGATCAGAGCGATCATCGCGAGCGTCGAGGTGTAGGTCTTGGTGGCGGCCACCGATCTTTCTTCACCCGCGACGAGGTCGACGACGACATCGGCCTCTTCGGCCAGCGGCGAGCCTGGGTCATTGGTGAGGGCGACCGTGGGCCGGCGCTGTCTTCGCCCTTCCGCCAGTACGGCGACGATGTCGGGCGACTGCCCGCTCTGGGAGATCCCGACGACCAGCGCGTCGGTCAGCCTCGGGGGCCGGTCGTAGACCGAGAACAGAGACGGCGTGGTCAGACCAACCGAGAGCCCATTGCGAGTGCCCCAGACATACTGTGCATACCGTCCCGCGTTATCAGATGTACCCCTGGCGGCGATCACGGCATGGGTGGACTGGCTGGCGAGGTCGGCAACTCTGCGAGCGATGTCCTGGTTCGCTTCGAGTGCCCTCGCGATGACCGAAGGCTGTTCGCGGATCTCTTCGATCAACCCCATGATCAGGGTGCTCGCTCATAGGCCAGCATCCCGGCGGCGATGGTCATCACCACCCCCAGATCCTGGTCGAGGACGGTCATGTCGGCTCGCCTCCCGGTCCTGATGGTTCCACGGTCGGTCACCTTCAAGAGGGTCGCCGGGGTCAGACTCGCACAGCGGACCGCCTGGGCGAATGTCGCGTCGGTCCATGCTGTGAGATTGGCGACGGCCCGTTCCATGGTGAGGGTGCTTCCCGCCAGCTTGCCCTCGACTGTCCTCGGCCCGCTGTCGCCCACGGTCACTTCGCGGTCGCCGAGCAGATAGGTTCCTGGGCCGAGGCCGGTCGCCTGCATTGCGTCGGTGACGAGCATCATCCGATCTGGGCCCAACAGGCGCCATGCGAGTTGCAGGGCGCCTGGGTGGCAATGCAGCCCGTCCACGATTACCCCGCAAGACCTGGCCGAGGTCAACGCGGCTCCCACCATGCCTGGCTCACGGTGTCGGAATTGGCTCATTTGATTGAACAGATGAGTGACCGCGGACCATGAGCCCTGTAACGCCGTGCGCGCGATCTCGTAGCTGGCCCCGCTATGGCCGGCAGCCACTACCACCCCGGCAGCGTCGAGCTTGGCGGCAGTTTCCTCGGCGCCCTCGAGCTCGGGGGCGATCGTCACCATGCGAACCACCCCGGACTCGGCCCACTGCTCGGCGCGCACCATGTCAGGGAGGCTCAGGTACTCGGGGTTGTGCGCCCCGCGCCATTCCGATGAGATCCAGGGCCCTTCGATGTGAGCTCCTAAGACTTCGGCGCCGACATACCCCGGCGGTGGGCCGGCCTTGAGCACTTCGATTGCCCAATCGGTCATATCAGGTGGACTGGTGACAAATGTGGGCACAAAGGATGTCACGCCCGTTTCGGGCAGTTTTCGGCCCACTTCCCAGATCGACTCGGGGTCACCGGTGAAGTCGTGGCCCCACCCTCCGTTGGTCTGGATGTCGATGAGCCCGGGGATGATGGTTGTGCCGGTCACGTCGAAGACCTTGCTTCCGTCGACGGCTCCCAGAACCAGGCGGCCTTCGGCTGCGGACACATCGGTCTGAACGAGGCCATCGGGGGTGAGAGCCTTGCCCCCGCGCAGTGTTATCACGGGATCAGCCCGTGGCCGGTCGGATAAAGATCGGGGATCGCCGCAGGCAGCCGACCCGGGAAGCCGGATTGCCCAAAGAGAGCAGAGGCCAGGGCGTTCATCGATGGTTGGTGGGAGCTGTAGGCACAGACATGGGTCTGGGCGGCGGGGTAATGCGCCAGGTCGAAGGGGGTGCGAAGCGCAACGGTCACCAGTGGCTTGCCGGTCGTCAACAACGCCTCGACGAGGGCGACTTGCCCGGCGGTCGCGGTCACCGTTCCCACCACGACCAAGTCGTGGGTCTTGGCCGCCTCCACAGCCCCGGCGATGTCGTTTTGGTCGGGATCGTGGGGGTAGACGAGCTCGGTTGCGGGCTGGTGATGGGAGCGAATCGCAGATGCAAGGAATGGTTGATAGAGCACGGTGGTGTCCGCGGGTGTCACGTTCGAGGGCATCGGCTCGAGGGCAAGGACCTTGTCCCCCGATGAGAGATTCAGGGGGAGAAGACCGGCATCGTTGCGAACCAGGGTGATGGATCGCAGGGCGAGCTCAGAGGCCAGCCGTTGATGCTCTGCCGAGCCCACCAGGTCGGGGTTCCGGTCGTCTGCGCCGAGTGAGGACCTGATGCGCTCTATCCGTCCCCTGGAGCGGCGAAGGGTGTCCTCAGGAATGAGTCCCCGCGAGAAGCCGCGTTCGAGGGCGGTTCGAACCCGCTCTTGGAGGTCTGGGTCAGGCATGCAGAGGAGGAGGTCGACGCCTGCCCGCATCATCGCGATGATCTCAACGACCTGCGCCGGGCCCTGGTCGAGGGCGCCCATGTCGAGGGCGTCGGTGATGATCACACCTTCGTAGCCGAGCTCGGCCCGGAGAAACCCATCCATTCCCTTCTCGGTGGCGGCTATCGGAAGTTCCCTGCTTCCAGTTATGGCTGGCACCACATAGTGGCCGATCATCACGAGTTGGGCCCCGGCCCGGAAAGCCGCTTTGAAGGGGACCAATTCGACATTGTCGAGCCGCTCGCGGTCGAGGTCCAATATCGGAAGGTGATAGTGCGGGTCCACCATGGCTTCCCCCTTGCCCGGGAAATGCTTGACCGTGGGCAGGACTCCGGCCGAGATGAAGCCCTCGACCGAGGCGGCGGTCATGGTGGCGACGGTGGTGGGGTCGTCGCCGAAGCTTCGAATACCCAAAGAAGGGTTTTCTGCCTGGGTAGCGACATCAGCCACCGGTGCGTAATTGACGTTGATCCCGACGGCCCGCATCTCGCGGCCCATTGCCTGGGTGACCCGGAACACGAGGTCGTGATCCCCGGTAGCCCCGAGAGCCATGTTGCCCGCGAACGCGGTGGATCCGGTGATTCCGAGAAGCTGGCCGCCCTCCTGGTCGGCGGCAATGAAGAGGGGATGCTCAGAGGAGTTCCCTTCCTGAAGCTGAGCAGTGAGCTCAGCCGTCTGCCCGGGTGTGCTCATGTTCCATTCCCGGAACAGCGTCACACCCGCCGGTGGCGCCTCCGCCAGACGCTCGCTCAGCCATGGCGGCACCCCGGTCCCTTCGAAGGCCAGCATCAAATGTGGATCGGCAATGGTTCGGGTCTCAGTCATGCTCGAATCGATTGAACTACAGAGCGCCCACTCTTGCTACACGGGGATATGGGCACCGAGTGGCTAACTTCTCGCTCGACATGAGTCGATCCCAGACGAGGAAATGGTGGCAGGACGCGGTCTTCTATCAGATCTACCCGCTGAGCTTCGCCGATTCCGACGGTGACGGTTTCGGTGACCTGGAGGGGATCATCTCGCATTTGGACTATCTGACCGACACCCTCGGCGTCGATGCGATCTGGCTCTCACCATTCTTCAAGAGCCCGATGGCCGACTGGGGCTACGACGTCTCGGATCACAGCGACGTCGACCCATTGTTCGGTGACCTGGAGACCGCAAAGCGAATGATCGACGAGATTCACAACCGAGGGATGCATGTGATCGTCGACTATCTGATGAATCACACCTCCATCGAGCACCAATGGTTCAGCGAGTCGAGATCCTCCCTCGAAAATCCGAAGCGGGATTGGTACGTGTGGCGCGACCCAAGGCCGGACGGATCTGAGCCTACGAACTGGTTGAGCGTCTTCGGCGGCCCAGCTTGGACTTACGAGGAGGCGACGGGTCAGTATTACCGCCACACTTTCCTTCCCCATCAGCCCGACCTCAATTGGAGGAATCCCGAGGTCAGGGAGGCGATGTACGACGTCGCCCGGTTCTGGCTCGACCTGGGCGTGGACGGGTTCCGTGTCGACGCCGCCCATCAGATGATGAAGGATCCCCGGGAGCGGGACAATCCGCCGGCGCCCGAGGACCACACCAGGCCATGGAAGGACATGGGGGACTACGACCGCTACATCCACCTCTACGACTTCGCCCATCCTGACGTCCATCAGGCGCACCGAGAGTTTCGGGCGGTCCTCGACTCCTATGCCCACGACCCGGTCTCGGTGGGGGAGATCCACATCTTCGACCTTCCGGAGTGGGCGGCTTACTACGGCGAGAATCTCGATCAGATCCATATGCCATTCAACTTCCATCTGATGGTTGCCCCCTGGGAAGCGGCCAGCATCCGGGCAGTCATCGAGACCGTGCTCTGGCACGTTCCTCTTGGTGGATGGGCCAACTGGTTGCTGGGCAATCACGACGAGATCCGGATCAAGACCCGTCTCGGCGCGTTGGACGCTCGTCTCGCCGCGGTGCTGCTCCTCACCCTCCGCGGCACCCCGTTTCTCTATTACGGCGACGAATTGGGGATGCCGCAGGCGGAGATCGCGCCCGGCGAGGGCCGTGACCCTTGGGGAGAGAACATCTCCTATCTGAGTCGAGATGGCTGTCGAACCCCAATGCAATGGGACGGAACTGCAACGGCGGGATTCAGTGCCAACGGAACGTGGCTCCCCGTGGGACCTGACCACGTGAATCTGAACGTCGTCACCGAAGCCGAAGATCCCGGCTCGATGCTCGCGCTCTATCAGCGTCTGCTCGCATATCGCCGGTCATCTGTGCTGCTCAAGGAGGGTGCGTATCTGTCTCACCCCGCATCCAATGGTGATGTATTCGTGTTCGAGCGGTTCACCGACGATGCGCGCATCATCGTTGCGCTCAACCTGAGCGATCAGCTGCAATTGTTGGACTTGCCGGGCGGCTCGGTCGTGGTCTCGACTCACAACGCGCAGGGACGTGACATTGGCAGCGAGGGTCTGGTATTGGCCCGTAGGGAAGGCGTGATCATCGAGGTTTCGGTGCCGTGACCGCCTTGAGGAGGCTATCTTCGCGATCAACACTGTCCTGGAGGAGATGAATTGGCTGAGATCACGCTCGACGGAGTCGGAAAGGTCTACCCGGATGGCACCCGAGCCGTCGGAGACTTGGACCTCACTATCAACGACGGGGAGTTCCTCGTCCTGGTCGGGCCTTCCGGTTGTGGGAAGACAACCGCCCTGCGGATGATCGCCGGTTTGGAGGAGATCACCGAAGGAACCATCACCATCGGGGACAAGGTCGTCAACGAGGTCGCTCCCAAGGACCGTGACATCGCAATGGTCTTCCAGAACTACGCGCTCTACCCCCATATGACTGTCTTCGACAACATGGCCTTCGGGCTCAAGCTGAGGAAGTTCAAGAAAGAGGAGATCCAGCGCCGCGTGCAGGAGGCAGCCGACATCCTCGAGATCGGTGAATACCTCCAGCGCAAGCCCAAGGCACTCTCCGGCGGCCAACGTCAACGGGTGGCCATGGGCCGTGCCATCGTCCGCGAACCGGCTGCCTTCCTCATGGACGAGCCGCTGTCCAACCTCGACGCCAAACTCCGGGTGCAAATGAGGGCGGAATTGGAGCGGCTCCACACCAGCCTGAGCACGACCACGGTCTATGTCACCCATGATCAGACCGAAGCAATGACTCTTGGTGACCGGGTAGCTGTGTTGCGACCGGTATCGGCGGCCCGTCCGTTCAACCTCCAACAGGTCGGCCCACCCACCGAGTTGTTCGACCGACCCGACAATCTCTTCGTCGCCGGATTCATCGGCAGCCCCGCTATGAACCTCGCCTATGGGCACCTCGAGGCGGAGGGTGATCAAATCTGGGTCAAGGCCGCCGACTACCGCGTGAAGGTCGACAAACGGTCGATCGACAGCCACTCCGGGCTCGAGAAGCACATGAATGAGGAACTGGTCGTCGGAATTCGTCCCAACTCGCTGGAAGCCGCATCGGTCTCCGGCGCGGACCCCGACCGGACCATCCGCGCCCAAGTCGAAGTGACTGAGATGCTCGGCGCCGAGACCTTCGTGCATTTCACGGTGAACAAACCCCCGGTGATGACCCCGGACATCGAAGAGCTCCTCGCCGACACCGGTCAGGACCCGTCGACTCTCGGTGACACCACCAACTTCATCGCTCGGGTCAGCCCCGATGCGCAGGTGAAGCGTGGCGATGCCATGGATCTGATCGTCGATAGCGCCAAGCTCCATTTCTTCGACCCGAAGAGCGGGCTCCGGATCGGCTCCCAGTTGCCGGTACCGATCGAGGTCTAGACGCCGGCCTGCGGGTAGCTGATGAGCCGGGCGTTTGCATGTTCGTGCGGGGTCGAGATCTCAGCTGTTGACCTCGAGAGTCTGCTGGCGCCGGTGCACGGCCATTTCGACGACGCCCATCCCGAACTCGGGATCACCGAGGTCTCGGTTCGGAATTACCTGGAGGCAGAGGATCGTC
>CAZSMJ010000054.1:0-1623 GCA_964608055.1 uncultured Acidimicrobiaceae bacterium
TGATCTGGAGCGACATCCCCAACAACCGGATCATGCGTTGGACCGAGGAGAAGGGTGTGGAGATCGATCGCACCGACGTCGAGTTCACAAACGGCAGGACACTGGATCTCGAAGGCCGGCTGGTGGTGTGTTCCCACGGCCATCGCCGCATCGAGCGCATAGAACACGACGGCACCGTCACCGCCCTGGCGGCGAACTACGAGGGGGGCAGGCTCAACTCCCCCAACGATGTGGTGGTGAAGTCGGATGGGAGCATCTGGTTCACCGATCCACCGTACGGAATTCTCTCCGACCGGGAAGGGCATGCTGCCGCACCGGAGCTGCCAGGCTGTTACGTGTTCCGGCTCGATCCGGAGTCCGGGGCGCTCACGATCGTCACCGACCTCCTCGTCCACCCCAACGGATTGGCCTTCTCGGTGGACGAGTCGATCTTGTACGTGTCCGACACGTCCGGAGGGGGAGATCCCGCCGGGAACCACCACATCATGGCCTTCGACGTCGCAGACGGCTCGACCCTTCGCAACCCGAGGGTCTTTGCCGAGATCACGCCAGGATTGGCAGACGGGTTTCGGGTGGATCGAACCGGCCACATCTTCACCAGCGCCGCAGATGGGATCCAGGTGTTGACCCCAGATGGCCGTCGCATCGGGAAGATCCCGATCCCCGAGGTGACCAGCAACTGTGTGTTTGGTGGCCCGGACGGCGCCGACCTCTTCATCACTGCCTCCAGTTCGTTGTACCGGGTTCGGACCAAGACCACGGGTGCGCCGCGACCGACCCCTCCCGTAATTGGGAGCGAGGGGGTCCACATATGACCCCTGGCTATCCCAATTACGGATGGGCTGACCGCGCCGGATAGTCTCGCCGGGCTTGCCAAGGAGCGCGATGGAGCACACCCCGTCCCAGAATGTGGAATGGAGCCCTCAACCGGAAGAGAACTTCACCGGTAAGGCGTGGATGGGCGTGCTGTCCCGGGCCGACGACCGGGTCCTCAACGCGATCAGTGTCGTGTTTGAGCCCGGAGCCCGAACCCACTGGCACTCCCACCCCCAAGGACAGGTCCTCTATGTGACCTCAGGTACCGGGCGTGCCGGCACGGAGGGGCGATCCATGGTTCAACTCTCCCCAGGCGACGTGGTCTATGCGGACCCGGGAGAGCTCCACTGGCACGGCGCCGGGCCCGACTCCCCCATGAGTCACCTCTCACTCACGACTGGGGGGGCAACCGTTTGGGAGTCCCGGGCCGTCACCGACGAGGAATACTCGGCGGACAAGAGCTCGAACCCGAGGGTGGGCGACTAAGACACTCTCAGCCAGTGCCAAACTGCAGCCGATGAAGGACCACGAATTCGGTTTCTCCACCAGGTCCGTCCACGCCGGTCAACGTCCCGACCCGGAAACCGGCGCCCGGGCGATGCCGATCTACGCGACGACGTCGTTCGTCTTCGACGACGTGCAACACGCCGCGGACCTCTTCGCCCTTCAGAACTACGGGAACATCTACACCCGGATCGGCAACCCTACGACTGCGGCATTCGAGGAGAGGATGGCCTCTCTCGAGGGGGGTCTCGGCGCGGTCGCCACCGCATCGGGGCAGGCGGCACAGCTGATCTCCATCCTCGC
>CAZSMJ010000054.1:1723-13483 GCA_964608055.1 uncultured Acidimicrobiaceae bacterium
TCGCCCGCCTATCACGATCTGCGTTTTTGGGAGAACTTCCGCGAGTACGCTTATCTCACCCGAGCCCGTGTCGAATTGCTACGCGACATCGGCGCCTCACTGTCCCCGTTCAATGCCTTCATCCTGCTCTTGGGGGTCGAAACACTCTCCCTCCGCATGCAGCGCCACGTCGACAACGCCCGCTCTGTCGCCGAGTTCCTTCGCAGCCGCGAGGAGGTGGCCTGGGTCAACTTCCCGATTTTCGACGACAATCCCTGGACCACGCTCGCCAAGCGCTATCTCCCGAAGGGGCCAGGAGCTGTTTTCACCTTCGGGCTGCGGGGCGGGCTGGCTGCCGGCGTTCGTTTCATCGAGACCGTCGAACTGGCTTCTCACCTCGCCAACGTCGGCGACGCCAAGACCCTGGTGATCCACCCCGCGTCGACGACTCATCAACAGGTCCCAGTCGCCGAACGGGAACGCTCGGGAGTCGGTGACGACATGATCCGGATCTCGGTGGGCATCGAAGACATCGAGGACATCCTCTGGGACCTGGATCGGGCACTGGTGGCCGCGTCATGACCGTCGCCGACCTCGAGGCCAGAGACCGACTTCGCATCATTCTCGGGGCCCGCTCCGTGGCCCTCGTCGGGGTTTCGGCCAACCCGATTCGGTCGTCGAACTTCGTTGCCAGCTATCTGGTGCGCACCGACTTCGTCACCTACCCCGTAAACCCGATGTACGACGAGGTGCTGGGGCTCAAGTCCTATCCGTCGCTCCGGGACCTACCCGAGGTCCCGGACATCGTTGATGTGTTCCGCAAGCACAGTGAGATCCCGGGGGTCGTCGACGAGGCAATCGAAGTCGGAGCCAAAGTCGTCTGGTTCCAGCTTGGCCTGCGTCATGAGGAGGCGGCCCGCAAGGCCGTGGACGCCGGGCTGAAGGTGGTCCAGGACCGGTGTCTGAAGATCGAGCACGCCCGCTTCGCCGGCGGTCTCCATCTCGGAGGCTTCGACACCGGTGTCATCACCTCCAAACGCCGGCGCCCCATCGGTTGACCCAGACGACTGCGTGATAGGCTCGCCGCCCCTTCCATCTAGATCACGAGGTTTGGTGTGGCCAATGACTTTTTCACCGATGTAACCGCGCCGATCACATTCGGCGGGCTCGAATCCAGCGACCCACTCTCGTTCAAGGTCTACGAGCCGGACCGGATGATTCTCGGCAAGAGGATGGAGGACCACCTACGGATCGCCGTCTGCTTCTGGCACTCCTTCAACTGGCCCGGCTCTGATGTTTTCGGCATGGGGACCTTCGACCGTCCCTGGCTCGGTCAGGACGTCGACCCAATGGCGGGGGCTGCCGACAAGGTCGAAGCCGCGTTTGAGTTCCTGTCCAAGCTCGGGATCCCCTACTTCTGCTTCCACGATCGCGACGTCGCCCCCGAGGGTGCATCTTTCAAGGAGACGAAGTCGAATCTCGAGTCGGTGATCGACCAGATCGAGGGGCACATGGCGCGGACCGGTCTCAAGCTTCTCTGGGGGACCGCCAATCTCTTCAGCCACCCCCGTTATGCGTCCGGGGCGGCAACCAACCCCGACCCGGACGTGTTCGCTTACGCCGCTGCCCAGGTGAAGCTGATGCTGGAGGCCACTCATCGGCTGGGTGGCGAGAATTACGTTCTCTGGGGCGGCCGTGAGGGCTACGAAACCCTTCTCAACACCGACCTCGCGCGGGAGGAGCGCCAGTTCGCCAGGTTCTTGGAAATGGTCGCGGAGCACAAGCACCGGATCGGGTTCGAAGGAACCCTCCTCATCGAACCCAAGCCCCAGGAGCCGACCAAGCACCAGTATGACTACGACTGTGCAACCGTCCACGGGTTCCTGGCCCGTCACGGGCTAGACGGCGAATACCGGGTCAACATCGAAGCCAATCACGCCACTTTGGCCGGCCACAGCTTCCATCACGAGGTCGCCTACGCCACCGCCAATGGGATTTTTGGCAGCATCGATGCCAACCGCGGCGACTACCAGAACGGGTGGGACACCGACCAGTTCCCCAATTCGGTCGACGAGCTTTCCCTTGCCCTCTACGAGATCGTCAACAGCGGTGGGTTCACAACAGGTGGGTTCAACTTCGATTCCAAGCTGCGCCGACAGAGCCTCGATCGGACGGATCTTTTCCACGGGCACATCGGCGGGATCGACACCCTGGCCCGCGCCCTCCTGGTCGCCGCCGACATGATCGAGAACAAGACCCTGCAAGGCCCGCGCGAGGAGCGTTATGCGGGTTGGGCCAATGGAATCGGAGCGTCGATCCTTTCCGGTGAGGTCACCTTGGAAGCCTTGGAGGAGAGAGTTGTATCAGGAGAGATCGACCCCAAGCCAAGGTCCGGTCGGCAGGAGCTCCTTGAAAACCAAGTGAATCAGCGGATCTGGGACACGCGCCCCTCCTGAGTCGACCTACCCCCAGGAGGTTTCGGTCACCGGGCGCAACGCGACCTCGAGGATACGGTGGTTGCGAGGACGGGTAAGCACGAAGAGGACCACCTCGGCGACATCTTCCGCCGTCATCATTCCCTCCAACTCCGGCATCTCCGGGGTCCGGCCTCGTCCCATGGCGAAGTCGGTCGCCACTCCGCCCGGGCAGACATTGGTGCAGCGCACCCCCTGCTCCCTCAGCTCGTGGTCGAGAGCCCGGGTGAAACCGACCTGGGCGAATTTGGAGGCGCAGTAAACCGCTTCGTAGGGAAGCCCGCGCCTGCCGGCCTCACTGGCCAGGGTGACGATGTCGGCAGCGTCACTCTTCAAGAGATAGGGCAGGGCAGCTCGCACCGCGTACAGGGTGCCCTTGACATTGATGTCGATCATCTCCTCCAACTGCTCGGGAGGTAGATCCAGAAACGACCCATAGGCACCGACACCGGCGTTGGCGACCAGAACATCGATCCCCCCGAATCGATCCACGGCCGCGGATACCAGGGATTCGAGATCAGCAGGGTCACGCACATCGCAGGGCTGGGCCAGGGCGCCTTCGATGCCAAGGTCGTCTCCGCTCCGCGATGCGAGAGCGACTTTGGCTCCCTCAGCCGCCAATCCATGAGCCACTGCGGCCCCGATGCCACGGCTGGCGCCGGTGACCAGCGCGACTCTTCCGTCGAGATTGCTCAATCGAATGCCTCCCAGATCTCGGTTTAGCCGTGGAGCTGTTCCAGCTCTTTGGTGGTGACCTCATCGGGCAGCTTCCCGATGATGATCATCGCCAGGATCTCGTCCATGGTGCACTCCCCCCGATTCATCGTTCCCACCAACTTGCCTTGGAGCATGACACTGATCCGGTCGGATAGGTCGAACACATCGTGGATGTCGTGGCTGATCATGATGATTCCGATCCCCTCCTTCTTCAGCTGTCGGATCAGCTCTCGCACCTGCTCGGTCTCGGCGGGGCCAAGAGCGGCGGTCGGCTCATCCATGATCAGGATCCGAGCATTGAAATGGACCGCCCGGGCGATGGCGACCGACTGGCGCTGGCCACCAGACAGCGAGCTCACCGGTGCCTTGAAGTTCTGGAACTTGGGATTCAGCCGCCCCATTACCTCCCGGGTGGCGGCCTCCATCGACGAGTCGTCGAGGGTGTTCCATTGGGTCGTCAATTCCCTTCCGAGGAACATGTTGCCCGGGGCATCGATGTTGTCGGCCAGGGCCAGAGTCTGATAAATGGTCTCGATGCCAAGGTTCTTGGCATCCCGCGGGCTGTTGATCACGACCTGCTCGCCGTCGATGAAGATCTGGCCGGAATCGGCCTTCTGGGCCCCGGCCAGGATCTTGATGAGGGTTGACTTGCCTGCGCCGTTGCCCCCAACCACTCCCAGGATCTCGCCTTCTCGGAGCGTGATAGTCACATCTTTCACCGCATGCACCCCACCGAACGAGACACTCATGTTCCTCATCTCGACCAGTGGCGCTTTGGCGGTTGACGGACTTGTCATCGCCTAGCCGCCCTCCTCCGGTACGTGGTGTCGATCGCGACCGCAACCACCAGGACAACCCCGAGTACCACGTCCTGCACGGGAGCACCGACACCGACCAGGACCATGCCGGACTGGAGTGACTGCATAACGAGGGCTCCCAAGATGGCACCGGGGATGGTCCCGATCCCTCCTGCGAGCGACGTGCCGCCGATGACCGCGGCGGCAATCACAGATAGCTCGTTCAACGTGCCCAGACCGCTGACCGCGGCGTTGAGGCGAGCGATGGATAACGCAGCGGAGATCCCGACCAGGATCCCCATGGTCATGAAGGTCTTGACGATGGTGCGCTTGGTCTTGATGCCGGCCAGGTTTGCTGCCTCGGGATTGCCACCAATCGAGAAGACATAGCGACCGAAGCGGAGTCGGTTGGCGACGAAACCCATGACCAGTGTTACTCCGACGAGGATCAGGACCGGATAGGGGATCCCGAGAGGGATCTGCAGACCGCCTTCGGGCCAGGGGATGCCTCTTTCTTCTGCGATCTGGCGAGCCAGGTTCTCGGGCAGGTAATAGCTGTTGGTTACCCACACCGCGGCGAGCACCACGGCGCAAGCGAGCACGCCAAGAAGCGAGTCGAGCCACACCGGACGGAGCCGGAAACCGAACTTCCGACTACGACGGCGGCCGAATACCAGAAGAGCAATGATCCCGACACAGGCCACAGCACCGACGACCCAGCTCCCGGCCTCTCCGAGTGAACCCCTGGATCCACCCCCGATTAGTTGGAATGTGCCGTCCATGGGAGCAATGGTGCGGCCGCTGGCGGTGAGCCAGGCAAATCCGCGCCACACCAGCAATCCGCCAAGGGTGACGACAAAAGACGGAACCCCGACATAGGCGACTATTGAACCCTGGAAGGCGCCGATCAGCGCCCCGAGAACCAATCCGACCCCGAGAGTGATGATCCAGATCCACTGGTTACCGAGGCCCATCAAGGGTGGGAGCCACTCTGTCTGCAGCATGGCCATGACCATGCCGACGACGCCCACCATCGAACCAACCGAGAGATCGATGTTCCGGGAAACGATCACGAGCACCATCCCGGTGGCCATGATCCCCACCGAGGAAGTCTGCACCGAGAGGTTCCACAGATTCCGGGGTGTGATGAACGTTCCACCCGAGATGATGTGAAAGATGACCCAGATCGCGAGGAGGACACCGATCATTCCCACCATGCGGGTGTCGATTTCGTTGTCCCGCATGAAGGATCCAAATGACCTGCGTGGACTCTGTTCAGAAGTGTCCGGCTGCGTCGGGGGCGCCTCTACCACGCTCATGGGTTCACCACACTAGAGATTGCATTGCGCCCCCGATGACCGGGGGCGCAATGCATCATCGATTTCGCCTCAGTGATTGGTCAGCCGGCGCAGGGACCGACAGTCCCCCCGGTTGAGCAGAGGTCCTCGGCCGTGATCCAGTTCGCGTCGACCACCTCGTTGAGGTTGTCTTGGGTGATCGCGATCGGGACCAGAAGGATGCTGGTCAGGATCGTTTCCACGCCGCTCTCCTTGTTGGTGTAGGTGAACTGAGCCGTTCCCTCGACATCGGCAAGCGAGGCGCCCCCAGCCAAAGCCACTGCAGCCTCACCGGCAGCCGTGCCCAGCGCACGGGCGTCCTTCCACACCGACACTGCCTGAGTCCCGGCTGCCACCCGCTGGAGGGCGGCGACGTCGGCGTCCTGGCCCGACAACACCACCGTGCCCAGAAGGCCCTGGGCCTCGAGGGCGGCGGCTGCCCCGGTGGCCATTCCGTCGTTCTCGGAGACTATGGCCTGCACGTCGTTGTCGTGCTGGGTCAACCACTGCTCCACCGTGGTCTGAGCGAGCCCAGGATCCCAGTTGTCGGTGTAGTCCTCTTCGAGGATGGTGATGTCGCCGGCTTCGGCCGCGGCATCGATGACAGACCCGATCCCCTCGCGAAGGAAGTCGGAGTTGGCGTCGGAGCCGTTGCCCTTGACGACGAAGTAGTTCCCGGTCGGCACCAGATCGAAGACGACCTCGGCCATCAGCTGTCCAACCAAGACGTTGTCGAAGCTGACGTAGAAGGTGTTCGCATCCTCGATGAGGCGGTCGTAGGCAATGACCGGGATTCCCTGGTCGGTGGCGGCCTGAACCGCGGGGAGGATCGCTTGCGTGTTCTGAGCCAGGATGATGACGACGTTCGCGCCATCGGCGATCAGGTTCTCCACGTCAGTGATCTGCTGCTCCTCGGATGACCCGGCATCTGCCTGGATGTAGTCGCAACCACCGGCCTCGAGGGCGGCCATGATTGCGGGCTCATCGTGCTTGGCCCATCTCTCTTCGTTGTAGTTGTTCCACGACATGCCTACGACGCAATCCCCGGCTGGTGCCGCAGTGGTGCTCGATCCTCCGCCGGCGGTAGTGCCAGTGCCTGCCGTGGTGGTTACGTCATCGCCAGCCGCGGTCGTTGAGCTGGTTCCCTCGTCTCCGCCACAAGCGGCGACCACCATCACCAACACAGCCAGAAGCGCCAAAAATCGGCGATTCAATAGTTTCATTGGGTTCCTTCCTCCAGTGAATGTCCCAAGGCGGGACCGGCGTACTGTAGCCACACCCGCCCGACTCGACCCACCAAATCCATGACGAACCTGAAACACGGATCCAGCATCGAACCGAGCACTCGAGTCCCACCCACACTCTGGTTGGTGGCGGGAATCCTTGCCGGATCCGTGATCGCCATCGGCGTTTTCGCTCTCGTCAGGATGGTCATCGACTCAGGACGCCCCCCTGAGGCGAGCGGCGCGCCTTCGTTCGTCGAGCAAGCAGTCGCGGCCGGGATCGACCACCGGTACGACGGCGAGTTCGCTTTCTTCGTGGGAGGCGGCGTTGCCGTGTTCGACTGCAATGAAGACCAACTCCCCGACCTGTACTTCGCCGGGGGGGTCAACCCCGCTGCCCTGTACAGCAACCAGAGCCCGGTGGCTGGAGCGCTGCATTTCGAACAAGTAACTGCGCCGGAGACAGACATGACTGATGTCACCGGGGCCTACCCCCTCGACGTGGACAGCGACGACATCATCGACCTCGCTGTCCTGAGACAGGGTGAGAATGTGATGCTCCGCGGGCTCGGTGACTGTCGCTTCGAGCGCGCCAACGAGACATGGGGCGTCGAGGGCGGCAACGAGTGGACCGCCGCCTTCAGCGCCCAATGGGAGGGTGCGGCTGCGTTGCCGACCCTCGCCTTCGGCAATTACGTCGCCCTTTCCGACACCGGGGAGCGTGAGGGCTGCTCGGACAGCGTGATGATCAGGCCGGAGAAGACAGGAGCATATGCCCAGCCAATCGCACTCACCCCGGGATGGTGCACCCTGTCGGTCCTGTTCAGTGATTGGGACCGGTCAGGGCGCCGAGACCTGAGGATGACCAACGACCGCCACTACTACCGCGACGGTGGAGAACAGTTGTGGAGAGTCGCCGAAGGCGAGGCTCCACGTCTCTACACCGAGGCGGAGGGATGGCAGAAGATGAGCATATGGGGGATGGGCATAGCCAGCCACGACCTCACCGGCGATGGTCTCCCCGAGGTCTTCCTCACCAGCCAGGGTGACAACAAGCTGCAGACCCTCGCCGACGGGGCAACCGGGCCGACCTACACCGACATCGCACTCGATCGCGGCGCCAACGCGCATCGGCCCTTCACCGGCGGGGACATGTTGCTCCCCTCGACCGCCTGGCACGCCGAGTTTCAGGACGTGAACAACGACACCTACATCGACCTGTTCGTCGCCAAGGGCAATGTCGAGGCCATGCCCGAGTTTGCCGCTGACGACCCGAGCAACCTCATGTTGGGAGGGTCGGCCGGAACCTTCACCGAAGGAGCAGAGGCGGCGGGAGTTGTCGACTTCCACAAGGCCAGGGGCGCCGCATTGGCCGACTTCAACCTCGACGGCCTGCTCGACCTGGTCCAGGTCAACCGACGGGAAAACATCTCCCTGTGGCGTAACGTCGGATCAGGTGAACCGGATCAGCCGGCACCGATGGGCGGGTGGATCGCACTCCAACTCGAGCAGGCCGGCCCGAATCGCGACGGCATCGGGTCGTGGATCGAAGTGAAGGCCGGGGGTCAGAGGATGGAACGGGAACTGACCGTCGGTGGCGGCCACGCCGGAGGGCAACTCGGCTGGATCCACTTTGGCCTGGGAACGCAACCCGAAGCCGAAGTTCGCGTGCAATGGCCCGACGGAGAGAAAGGACCGTGGATGACAATCGAGGCGAATCAGTTCGTGATACTCGAACGCGGAGACTCCGAGGCGCAGCCATGGCATCCCCAAGGGAGCTGACCGCTCGGTGAGCGGCGCACACCTTGTAGAGGTGACCCTCCCCGACTTCGGGATGCCGGAGGCAATGCCCCAGATCCCGGCGGCGGTGTACCTGGATCGTGTCAACCGGCTCCGCCAGAGGGCCGTCGAGCGGGGCTACGACTTCCTTGTGGTCTACGCCGATCGAGAGCACAGCGCCAACCTCTCCTATCTAACGGGCTTCGACCCTCGATTCGAAGAGGCGATCCTGATCGTCGGGCCGACCGACGAGCCGGCGATCCTGGTAGGTAACGAGTGTTACGGGATGGCCGGGGCCGCACCGTTGACCATGCGTCGGCATCTCTTCCAGGATCTGAGTCTTCCCGGCCAGCCGAGGGATCGCTCCCGATCATTGCCGGAGATCCTGGCCTACGAGAACATCCACCGTGGGAGTCATGTCGGGGTCATCGGATGGAAGGAATACTCCGACCGAGAGCTCATGGAAGTCCCGGCTTTCATCGTCGACCTATTGCGTCGTCTCACCGGACCGACCGGCACCGTGGAGAACGCCAACGACCTGTTGATCGCCGCCGCTGACGGGCTCCGCGTCGTCAACGAAGTCGAGCAACTCGCGTCCTTCGAGTACGCCGCCTGTCATACCTCCAACGGAGTTCGACTGCTGCTCTCGGGGCTGGAGCCCGGGATGACCGAGCAGGAGGCGGTTCGCCTCCTGCAGTGGAACGGGATGCCGCTTTCGTGTCATCTGATGCTGACCGCCGGGCCCCGGGCGTCTCTGGGATTGCTCAGCCCCGGCGACCGCCCCATTGAGCGGGGAGACAGATTCACCGTCGCCTTTGGAATTTGGGGTGCCCTCAATTGCAGGGCGGGTTTCGTTGTGGAAGACGCTGGCGAACTGCCAGACGAGATCAACGACTACGTCGAGCGGTTGGTTGGCCCCTACTACGAGGCGGTGGCCGAATGGTATGGCGCACTTCGGATCGGCCAAACCGGCGGTGTGCTGCAGGAGATCATCGACCGTCACCTCGGCGATCCATTCTTCGGGATCTTTCTAAATCCCGGTCACCAGATCCACCTCGACGAGTGGGTCAACTCACCGGTCGCTCCCGGGTCGAACATCGAGCTCCGTTCGGGGATGGCATTCCAGGTCGACGTCATCCCGGCGACCGGCACCGACTACTTCACCACCAACATCGAAGACGGCATAGCACTCGCCGACCAGTCGTTACGTGCGGCCTTCGCCGCGGATTACCCCGCGGCGTGGGCGAGGATTCAGGCGAGACGTGACTTCATGGCCAACGACCTCGGAATCGACTTGCATCCCGATGTCCTGCCCTTCTCCAACATCCCGGCATATCTGGCGCCGTTCCTGCTCCGGCCCGACCGGGTGATGACGATCTCCAACTAGACGTCGAGCAAGGCGTTGGTCCACACCCCGCCGTTGGCGTTGGAAGCCATGGCGGCGTCGACGAACTTGACCCCGAGCGCACCGTCCACCTCATTCGGGAATTGGAGAGCGAGCGGGTCGGGCTCACGGCCGGTGCGTCGGGCGGCAATCACTACCGCTGCGTCCGAGTAGAGGTTGGCGAACGCCTCGTGAAAGCCCTCCGGGTGGCCGGACACGATTCGGGTTGCCCGGGCCGACAGCGGCAACGTGCCCGGCCCATTGGGAGTCCTGGTCTGGGCCGGGCCGCTGAGCGGCTTGAAGATCAGGACCGTGGGTTTCTCCTGTTCCCATTCGAGGCTGCCCCGGGTTCCGGATACCCGGATCCTCAGGCAATTCTCAACGCCCGCCGCCGCCTGGGTCACCCAGAAGGAGCCGCGGGCGCCGTTGTCGAAACGGAGCATCGCGGCTCCGTAGTCATCGACGAGTCGGTCCGGGACAATCGCCCCGATCTCCGCGGAGACTTCCGCCACCTCGATCCCTGCCACGAAACGGACCAGGTTGTGGGCGTGACTCCCGATATCGCCCATCACCAGCGACGGCCCACCCCGCACCGGGTCATAGCGCCAGGGCAACCCGCCTGAAGGGTCGGGGTCGTTCTCGTCGGCTTTGCCACCTTGCACGTACTCGACCTGCACCAGGCGGATCTCCCCAAGCTGGCCATCTTCGACCATCGACCGGGCCTGACGAACCATCGGGTAGCCGGTGTAGTTGTGAGTGAGGCAGAAGATCAGCCCGGTTTGTCGCACCCTCCCCACAAGGTCTAGCGCCTCGTCGAGGGTGTTGGTGATCGGCTTGTCGCAGATCACGTCGAAACCCAGGTCGAGGGCGGCGGCGCTGAAGAGATGGTGGGTGTCGTTGGGGGTCATGATTGCCACGACGTCAGCCCCGTCGTCGCGGTCCGCTTCGGTCCTAAGCAACTCGAGCCCATCGCCATACGACCGGTCCTCGGCGAGGCCGATGGCCACTCCCGAGGCGCGAGAGCGGTCGGGGTCCGATGAGATGGCCCCCGCCACCACCTCAAATCGATCGTCGAGGGTGGCTGCGGTGCGGTGCATGGCGCCGATAAAGCTCCCCGGGCCCCCACCGATCACGGCTAGCCGAAGCCGGCGTCCCATCATCTCGATCACAGGATTCTGGTCCATTTCCCCCACTTGGTTCAGGAAGGCGGCAGCTCTTCGAGGATGAGCCAACGATCGCCGGCAACCTGGCTCAACACGAAGATCGTGTCAAATGGCGAAGTGACCCGTGTCTGCTCGACTCCGAGGCCATCGTAAGTGACCTGATCGACGGACCCTTTCGCCTCGAACCCGAGACTCGCACCCTGTCCCCCTTTGGTGGGGGCGACGTAGACATGGAGGGAATCGAATTCGTAGTCCGAGACGAGTATCACTCCGGTTGCCACCGCATCGTCGACCCGCTCCACCATGGCGGCGAGCCGATCACCACCGTCTGCCAACGGAAGGAGACTGGAATCACGGTTGAGCATGGCCTGTCCTTCGATCCGGAGGTTCTCGGCGAGGACCACCGCCATCTCCTGGGTGCTGATGTCGGTTTTGAGGGCGGCGACATCGGGCTCCTCGGTCACCGACGGGATCGATGCCGCGTCGACCTCGACGTTGACTCCCGGGTTCTCCACTGATGAGGAGGCGGCCAATGCCGCCTCACGGGCCGGGGCTCCAGCAGCCACGATGCCGACAGCGAGAATGACTGTCGCTACACCCACGGTCGCTCCCCGGAGAAACACGAGCCTCGGCGCAACCTCCACACCATTGGCGGTGGTTAGGCGGTTCACGAGACCCAACGTTCGGACTCTCTGGCTCCGGCCCTCCTCCTGAAACACCTTGTCGAAGGCGAGCCGGAGTGGGCTCATCACCACCAAACCGGCCAGCAACCCGACCTTGGTGCCGAACTCGGTGACTTGGGGTGCCATCAAGAGGGTGCAAACCAGGGCGAGGCAGATGGCGAAGGCAATCCTCCCGGTTGGCCTGGCTGGGATCGTCTTGGGATCGGTGATCATGAAGAAGAGAA
>CAZSMJ010000055.1:0-13042 GCA_964608055.1 uncultured Acidimicrobiaceae bacterium
TGGCGGTGCTCGACTCTCGCCACCAATGACGGTTTGACCCAATGTGCCCGGCGCAGCGCGGGGTTGGATCGCATCACCTCAGCGGGAAACGGCCGCTCTGACTCCTCGAGCGCCTTCAACCGGTCGAGTGCCTCCTGCAGCGTGTGGCGGTCGAAGCCGGTGCCGACGTTGCCGACATAGCGCAACTTCCCGTCGTCGTAGACCGCCATCACCAGCGAGCCCAGACTCCCGGCCCGTCGCCCCTCCCCTTCGGTCCATCCCACGATGACCACGTCCGCATCGAAGGTGACCTTGACCTTGAGCCAGTCACGGGACCGTGCCCCCGGCAAGTACTGAGAGGAGAGACGCTTGGCCATGATCCCCTCCAGCCCTCTCTCGGCAGCCGCCTGAAACAGCGCCTTGCCGGCCCCTTCGGTGATCGGCGAGAGCTGGATCCGATCCGTGGCGACCATCGTCTCTTCGAGTATCCGGCGACGCTCCTCCAGCGACAAGCCGGTCAGGTCCTTGCCGTCGATGTAAAGCAGGTCGAAGACGATGTATGCCACCGGGATCGTGCGTGCCGCCTGTTCGATCTGTCGCTGGTCTCTGAGATGCATCCGCTGCTGGAGACGTTGAAACGAGGGGACCCCATCATCGAAGGCCACGATCTCGCCGTCGAGGACTGCCTCCAGAGCCACCACCTGATCATGCAGTCGGTGGAGCTCGGGATAGGCCACGGTGATGTCGTGGTCGTTGCGTGAGATGAGCCGGGTCTCCTCCTCGCAAATGGCGATGGCGCGGATCCCGTCCCATTTCGGCTCGAAACCCCAATCCGGGTCGTCAAAGGCCTCGGGGGTGAGGGTTGCCAACATGGGATCTAGCGCAGGTCGCTCGTCGGGAGGCGGGCGCAGGTCCTTCGACATGAGGGCCAGCCACTGCTCCTTGCCGGCTTTGGGCCCGGTGTACACCAGATGCCAGATGCCGGCGAGACGCTCACCCTCCAGCCGGAAGGTGAGACGCTCTTCGTTCCGATCGACCAGCTCGTACTCGCCGTGGTCGAAGATCCGCACCTCCCCACCCCCGTACTCGTCCTCAGGGATGGATCCCGAGAAGGTGGCATGTTCCATGGAATGATCCGGGGTCCGGATCGCCAGAGCCCGCACTCCCCGGCGCCGGGGCAGACCTTTGGGGACCGCCCATGAGACCAACACCGGAGTGTCCCCGTTCATCATCTCCAGCCGGAAATCGTGATGGAGAGCGGTGGCGTGATGCTGCTGGATGACGAACTGCTTGCCGACCGGTGCCGTCAACGGGTCGACGTCGGTCAAGGGCAGGTCTCTACTGGCTTCGTTGGCCCGGTCCTGATCGTCGCTTGAGGTGCTCATGGTCTAGTGGTGAGAGCTGTCGCCGGACCATATCTTGACTCGTGGTGTGGCCCCCGGCGCTATGAGGGTGAGGAGTTCCGACAGCTATTTCACGGCTCCGCTGTACAGCCCGGCGACGTAGTACCGCTGGAGAAGCAGAAAGACCACGACACACGGGATGACCGCGACGGTCACGCCTGCTTGGAGCATCCCCCAGTCCGTGCTTCCGAGACTGGTCACGCTTCGCGCCGCGGCCAGGACGAGCGGAAGGGTGAGGCCGCTGTCGTTGGTCATCATCACCAGAGCGCCCAGGAATTCGTTCCATGACGTGACGAAGGCGAACAGGGTGACGGTGATAACGGCCGGAACCATCGTCGGTAGGAAGACTCGGCGCAGGACCTGCCACGAGTTGGCGCCGTCGACCAATGCCGCCTCTTCGAGCTCGCGGGGAACTGCCTCGAATGCGTTGCGCATGATGTAGAGACTGAACGGAAGCTGGATCGTTGTATGGACGATGGCCAGGCCGATCAGATTGTTGGTCAACCCCAAGGTAGAGAACATGAGAAAGACCGGGGTGAGCAGGGCCTGGTACGGGATGATCAGGGCGAGGAGGAGGAAGACGAAGATCGCCTCCTTGCCCGGGATGGGAAAGCGGGCGAGCCCATATCCGGCCGGCACGGCGAGAATCAGAGTCATGACGATGGTCAGGAAGGCCGTCATGAGGCTGTTCCCCAGGTAGTTGGGCAACCCCGACCCGTAGTTCCACAGCTTGTCGTAGTTCTCCAGGCTCAAGCCATGGGGGAAATAGGTGGGTGGCACCGCCGCCGCCTCTGACGTTGTCTTGAGCGAGGCCGAGACCGAGAGCACAATCGGAGTGAGCATCACCAGGCAGAGGACGATGCAAACGGCACCCAACAAGTACTTGCTGCGACCCTGCCAGAATCGGCCGTGTGCGCCCTCCGCGGGACCGCGCCCGAGCCCGGGCTCGGGGACTCCCGTCTCTATCAGATCCGACACACCCAGAGTCACGTTTCGCTCCGCCTGGTGAGGATCATCTGCACAATGGTGAAGCCGAGGATGATCACCGCCAGGATCAGGGAGAGGGCGGCTCCGTATCCCAACTTGAGGTACGGAAACGAGTTGAGAAAGACGTAGAACACTGATGTCGCCGTGAGATTCCGAGGCTGGCCGGCAGTCATGATGTAGAACTGGTCGAAGGCGAGCAGCGACCCGATGATGCTGACCAGAGTCACCAGGAGGATCGTCCTTCGAGTCAAGGGGAGGATCACCTTGCGCACTCTCTGCCAGAACCCGGCGCCATCCACCATGGCGGCCTCGTTGATCTCGGGCGGAATGGCCTGAATCGCAGCCACGAACAGGATCATGCCGAAACCGAGCACCTTCCAGGTGATCGAGATGATCACCGCCCAATTGGAGAGGTCGGCGTCAACCCCGAGCCACAAGGTTGGAGTGTCGATGAGGCCGAGATCCATCAGGGCCTTGTTGATCAGCCCGTAGTTGGGGCTGAAGAGCCAGTACCAGAGGAGGCTCGAGGCGCCGAGCCCGATCACCACCGGCGTAAAGACGACGGTGCGGGTGAGGCGGCTCAGCCTGCCGTTGGGAGTGACCAGCAATGCGATGAGGTAGCCACCAATCATGAGGATCGGGGTTATCAGGAGGGTGTATTTCAAAGTGAACCGGAGTGACACCCAGAACTGGGAGTCTGTGAAGGCATTGATGTAGTTCTGCAGCCCGACGTAGCTGGGCGGGGTTATCAGCGACCACTCGTTGAGGGAGATCCAGAGCATCTGGATGAAGGGCCATGCGGTGAACGCGACCACGAAGAGAAGTGCCGGCATCACGTACCACAGCCCGGTCAGCTTGCTGTGAGTGGTGGTGTGCATCGCCTGTATTCCTCTCACGACCAGGTCGAGATCAATGCTATTTCGAGGCCGCGGGCTGACCCTGTTGGCAAAGGACCGCGACGCCCGGAGGTCAACGCCGCGGTCCTTCTAGATACGAGTCGGTTTCACTCGTTGATGATGCTCTCCATCTCCGCCTTGGCGTCTGCGATCACGGTGTCCAGGTCGTCGTCGCTGTAATACACCCGCTGCAGCATCTGCAGCCACGGTCCCTGTGGGGAGTTGATCAGCTCGAAGAACTTCAACGTGAACGGGGTCTGTGCGATCTCGATCGCCTGGGCCACGTCCTGGACGTGCTGGTTCGCCGCGAAGAACTCGTTCTCTGCCATGTCTGACCGGGTCGTCATGTTGAGCAACTTGGCGTATGCCTCAACCTGAACTTCATCGGAGAGGATGAAATTCATGAAGTCGACGGCGTCTTCGAGGCGATCACTGCCTTCGGGGACAACAACGATGTCACCACCGGCAAACGACGAGGCGTCGCCGGTGTTGAGACCCGGGATCACAGTGATCCCGAAGTTCATGTCCGGGTTCTGGCCCTCGATGCCCTCGGCTCCGGTGACCAAAGTGATGTTGAAGTTGCCGGTCCCCATGATCCCGACCTTGCCCGAGCCGAACACCTGGGCAAATGTGGCACCGTCCTCTGACTGAGCGGCGGGGTCGATGAGACCCTCCTGGTGCATCATCCGGGCCCACTCCAGGACCGGCTTGATCTGCTCAGGCGTGACCATTGCCTCGTCGCCCGGTGCGGCAGGCTCGATCTTTCCTCCGTTGGCCCAGATCATCGGGCCAAAGGTGAAGATGTTGCAGCCGGCACAGTTGCCCGCCAGGTAGTAGCCGTAGTTGCCATCGCCCAGCTCGGTGATCGCCGCCGCCATGTCATGCAACTCGGTCAGGTTGGTCGGGGGTACCTCCGGGTCGAGTCCTGCTGCCTCGAACAGGTCCTTGTTCCAGAACAGCGCTGAAACGTCGGCGTAGAGAGGAACGCCGTAGAGCTCGCCCTCCCATGTGGCAACGTCGATGTGCCCCTGGCTGGCAGTCGCCAACGAGGCCTCGTCAATCAGGCCGGTCACGGCTTGGAGCTGGCCAGCGCTGCTGAATTGCGGGCCGTAGATCAGGTCGAGACCCATGAGGTCGGGCACGTCACCAGTGGCGAGGCCGCGTGCCAGTCGATCCACCATCGCGGTGTGCTCGATGTATTCCAGATTGATGAAGCGGTCCGGGTTGCGCCCGTTCCATGCACAGACCAAGGCGTCCACCATCTGGGCGTTGCCTCCGGTCCGTTCCCACATCGTCATCGCACCTTCGACATCGGATCGCTCCGTGGTGTCGCAGGCGACTACGAGCTCGGAGGCCGCCGTGGTGGTGGTCTCACCTGCTGCCGTGGTCGTGGGCTCGCCGGCTGCGGTCGTCGTCGGCTCGCCCCCAGCTGTCGTGGTCGGATCCGCACCGCTGTCGGCACAGGCTGCGACGACCATCCCCATGACCAGGGCCAGGATCAGTAACAGGCCCGACGTCCCGCCACGCTCGCGGCCATGCATTCTTTTCTTCACCAGATTCCTCCTCAGGTTTCAGCTCGGTGATGATTCGATTGCCTACGCACCGAAAGCTTGATGTTCGGTGATTTTCTGCCCTGAAATCCTATGCATACAACGCATTGCTGTCAAACGTAGTCAACCTGGGGTTGGCGGACCTTCAGATGTCAGGAAGAGGATGCTCAGGGACCGGTCACCAGATGGTGATAGGCCTGGTTCCAGCGCAATTCCTTCTCGAATCCGGCAAACGTGGTGTCGGCCCCGATCGCCGCGATCTCGATCCCACTCATCGCGGCGAAGTCGGCGACGACGCCCAGATCGACATCGAGGCTGAGACATGTGTGGTGCGACCCTCCCGCAAGTAGCCAGGCGGAAGTCGCAGTCGAGAAATCAGGAACCGGGCGCCAGACGGCGCGGGCCACCGGCAGGCGTGGCATTGGCGCGTCGGGCTCGACCAACTCGACCTCGTTGGCCACGATGCGGAACCTGTTACCAAGGTCGATCAGGCCGGCTACCACAGCAGGGCCAGTCCGAGCGGTGAACACCAAGCGCACCGGGTCGGGCTTGCCTCCGATCGAGAGGGGGTGGATCTCGCACGATGGTCGTTCGCCGGTGATCGAAGGACACACTTCGAGCATGTGGGCCCCCAGGACCTTGGGCCCAGTGTCGCCGAAGTGATAGGTGTAGTCCTCCATGAAGGAGGCCCCTCCTCCCCTCCCGGCACCCATCACCTTCATCACCCTCACCAACACCGCGCTCTTCCAATCGCCCTCCGCGCCGAACCCGTAACCGTCGGCCATCAGTCGTTGAACGGCGATCCCAGGGAGTTGCGGCAGGCCGGCAAGGTCTTCGAAGGTGTCTGTGAACGCCTTGAATCCACCGGCTTGGAGGAAGTCGCGCAACCCTTGCTCGATTCGGGCCGCCTCCTGCAGTGACTGATGGCGATCACCGCCTTTTTGGAGCTCGGGGGCTATCTCGTACAGATCGCCGTACTCGTCGATCAGCTTGTCGACGGCGGCAGGCTCCACCTGGCCCATCGCCTGTTCCAGATCGGCGACGCCGAACCCGTCGACGGCCACGCCGAGCCTGACTTGTGCTTCGAGCCGGTCCCCATCGGTGACCGCAACCCGGCGCATGTTGCTCCCGAAACGGGCGACCTTGAGATTCCGTGACTCGTGTCGGCCACATGCCGCCCGAGCCCAGTTTCCAATCTGCTCGGCGACAGTCGGATCCTGCCAATGCCCGACCACGATCTTCCTCGAGACTCTCAACCGGGTCAGGATGAATGCGAACTCACGGTCCCCATGCGCGGCCTGGTTGAGGTTCATGAAATCCATGTCGATCTCATCCCAGGGCAGGTCGCGGTTGAACTGCGTATGCAGATGGAGCAGCGGCTTGTCGAGGGCCATTAAGCCGGGGATCCACATCTTGGCCGGCGAGAAGGTGTGCATCCAAGCGATCACACCGACGCATTCGGGCGCGGTGTTGGCCAGGCGGCAGACCTCCTCGATCCCCTGCGGGCTGGTGACCACCGGCTTGGCGACGATCCGGACCGGCACCGAATCAGCGGCGTCGAGGCCCGAGGCGATCTGTCGCGAATTCTCCGCGACCTGGCGCAGGACATCCTCCCCGTAGAGGCCCTGGCTGCCAGTGAGGAACCAAACCTCGAAGCCATCGAGCGGCTTCAAGCCGACACCGCCGGTCGATGGCGGGCCCGGTCCTGGACCGAGCGCAGCCTTTTCATCTCGGATGCATCCGAGGAAAGGGAGTCGTGGAGATGGCGGTAGATCCCGAACAGCTCGTCATAGACAGGCTGACTCGCGACGTCGGGCAGATACTCGTCATCACCGAGCCGGGCCATGGCTTCGGACGCATCGACGATCGTGTCATACCCCCCGAGTGCAGATCCGGCGGCGACTGCCGCGAACATGGCCGATCCCAAGGCTGGCGCCTGGCGGGAGGCGGCCACCCGAACCGGCCTGCCCGTGATGTCTGCCGTGAGTTGCATCAGCAGCCTGTTCTGGAACGGAAGACCGCCGCAGGCGACGATCTCCTCGACCGGTATCCCGACGTTCTCCAACGACTCGACGATGACCCTGGTCCCAAACACAGTCGCCTCGAGGAGCGCTCGATAAATCTCGCCGGGGCCGGTAGCGAGGGTGAGCCCCATAATGAGGCCGGTGAGGTCGGCATCCACGAGTATCGATCGGTTTCCGTTCCACCAATCGAGGGCGATGAGGCCCGACTCCCCCGGGGCCAGGGCGGCAGCTCGTCCTTCGAGAGCCCGATGCTGGCTTTCGGCGGACCCGGCTTCGCCGCCGAGCAGGCTGGTGAACCAGGCAAACATGTCTCCCACTGCTGCCTGTCCGGCCTCGTAGCCATACATTCCAGGGATCACTCCATCCTCGACGACTCCACAGAAGCCGGGCACCACCAGATCGACTTCGGCCAACGCGAGATGACAGGTGCTGGTGCCCATCACCGCCACCAATCGGCCGGGCCCGACCACGGTTGCCGCCGGGACCGACACATGGGCATCGACGTTGGCGACCGCGACGGGTGTCCCCGGCGCCAGCCCGGTGAGAACAGATGCTGATGAGGTGATGACACCCGCCCTCTCGCCCACGCTCGACACATCACGCGACATCTTGTCGTCGACCACATCGGCAAAGCCCGGGGCGAGAGACGCAAAGAACTCACGATCGGGGAAACCGTCCTGCTTCGACCAAAGCGCTTTGTAGCCAGCGGTGCACGAGTTGCGGGTCTCGACACCGGTCAGCTGCCAAACGACCCAATCCGCGGCCTCGATCAGTCGGTCTGCGCGTTCATAGACCTCGGGCGCCTCGTCGAGGATCTGCAGCGACTTGGCATAGAACCACTCTGACGAAGTGCGACGCCCGTACCGATCGAGCCACGGCTCACCCAACTTCGCCGCCATCTCGTTGATCAGGTCCGCTTCAGGCTGCGCGGCATGATGCTTCCAGAGCTTCACCCATGCATGCGGGTTCTGGTGGAGATCCGAATCCCGACTCAACGGGGTGCCATCCGCCGTAACCGGAAGCATGGTGCAGGCAGTGAAATCGATGCCGATCCCGATCACCTGGGCCACGTCGATCCGACTCTCGGCGAGCACGGCCCGGACCGTCGCCCCCAGCGCCTCGAGGTAGTCATCGGGGTCCTGCAGCGCCCAGTCCGGTGGCAAGGCGGGGCCCCCATCCGGGAGCTGTTGGTCGATCACGCCCGAGGGATACCGGTGCACGGCGCTTGCCAGTTCGCGACCGGATGCCACATCGACCAGGACTGCACGGGCTGATTCGGTCCCGAAGTCCACCCCGACCGTCGCCTTGCCCCCGCTCATGGCTGCCCGTAGTAGGCCATGGGCCCGTGCTTACGGCTGAAGTGCCGATCGAGCAGCGGGGCCTCGAGTGCAGGCTGGTTGGGGCTGAGGGCCAGGGTGTGGATGGCGAGCTCGGCGATCAACTCCACCGCCGCGGCCATCTCGACGGCTGCTCGGGAGTCGATTCCCCACACGAAAGGCCCGTGCGATGCCACCAAGGCCCCCGGCGCATCCTCGGGGCTCATGCCTCCCGGGCCGTACATCTCGACGATCACCCGGCCGGTGTTTTCTTCGTAGTCCGACTCGATCTCCTCGGCCGCCAGGGGACGGGTGACCGGAATTGGGCCGTGGAAATGGTCAGCATGGGTGGTCCCGAGGCATGGGATTGGTCGGCGCGCCTGTGCCCATGCGGTCGCGTACTTCGAATGGGTGTGAACGATGCCACCAGCCGACTCGAGGCCGATATAGATCTCCCGGTGCGTCGCGGTGTCTGACGAGGGTCGGTTGTCACCCCAGACCACCTCACCGCTCGCCAGCGACACCACCACAATGTCGTTGCTGGTGACCGACTCGCATGCGATGCCACTCGGCTTGATCGCAAAAACGCCTCCGGCCCGGTCCACCTCACTGGCGTTGCCGAACGCCTGCACAACCAGGTCGGCGGCCGCGACACCATGGTTCGCGTCGGCAACCACCTGCCGAAGCTCGACGAACTCGGCGGTCATCCCCCTGGTGCCTCTCCAGTCGACTTACGCACGACCAGACTCGGCTCCGCAACGAATGTGCTGACTTCAGCTTCCGGCTCGGGCGCGATCTCGTCCATGGCGAGGCGCGCCGCCACCGCAATCATCTCCGCTATCGGCATGTGGACGGTGGTCAGGGGTGGCACCAGGAAAGAGGCAATCGGGATGTCGTCGAATCCGACCACCGAAAGGTCGTCCGGCACATGGAGCCCGAGCTGGGCGGCTGCGTGGAGCACCCCGATCGCGAGGTGATCTGTCGAACAGATCACCGCGGTGGGAGGGGTGTCGAGAGCGAGCAGCGCCCGAAGCGCCGCGGCGCCACCGGCCGGGTCGTTGGTCACGTTCTGGACGTGGTCGTCGGGAGCAGGGTGTCCCCTGGCTTTCAGGTGCTCGAGAAACGCGGTGCGACGCTCCCTGATATCGCCGAGGGGTCGGCCACCGATGAAAGCGATCCTGGTGTGCCCCAAGCCGAGCAGATGATCCAGTGCCACCACTACTCCGGCGCGGTTGTCGATGTTCACCGTTGGGACACCCTCGAGTTCGGTGCCGTGCCAAAGCGCAACCATCGGGGTCTGCGACGCCCTCAGGTCTTCGAGGAACTTCGGCTCGTCCCTCATGTCTCCCAGAAGGATGATCGCATCGCAGTGCCGAGTCTCGAGAACCGCCCTGAGGGCAATTGCCTCGTCGGCCTTGCTGTGAGCGCTCCCCAGGACCACGTTGTAACCCCGGGCCAGGGCCTCGGTGGAGAGCGATTCGATTGCCATCGCAAAGAAGGGATCGGTGATCTCACGAACGATCACCCCGAGCAACATGGTGCGAGCGCCGCGTAAACCCCGGGCCAGTGGGTTGGGGCGGTATCCAAGACGTTGTGCGACTTCCTGCACCCGCTCCCTGGTGTCGGGGGCAATCGGAACCGAAGTCGGGGTGTCGTTGAGGACACGGGACACAGTGGATTGCGAGACCCTGGCTTCGCGGGCGATGTCCTGCATGGTGACCGGCCGGGGCCGGGCCCCTGCCGAACTGGATCGACCCTCGGTGGTCCTCACTTATTGCCCCCGATCGGAGTGCTGAGCCGGGTGCCGCATACTGTGGTCAAGTTAGCCAGGCATACGGATTTCATGGTTTGCTGTGCCGCATCAGTCCACATCATTACGCCATGGTGCCGATCCTCGTTGGATCGGGCGGGCATTGCTTCGGACCTTCGTGGATACGATTGGCAGCATAGCCTTGCCTGCATAGGTTTGCGAGCAGGATCTGCAACCGGCTTCGACCTTACTTCTGGGGTCACGGCTCCAGTACGACCTTGATCCCGGTACGGGCGACCAGGGTCTGAAAAGCCTCTGTTGCGGCCGCCATTTGGAAACGATGGGTTACCAAACCGTCGAGGCTCACCTCCCCGGACCCCGCCATTTCAGCAGCATGGACCAGGTCGTGGGGAATCATGCGGCGAGACAAGCGAACGGATATCTCCTTGCGCCGGGCAAGTGACGCCTGGAAGGAGCTTCGGTCGTGCTCGGGAATCCCGACGAACACCACCCGGCCGCCGGGGGCGACTGCTACCAATGACTCGTGGAGCGACTCATCGCTGCCGGCACAGTCGAAGACCACATCGAGCCGACCGGCGCCTTGCTCCGGCCAGGCGACCGCTCCGAAGTCCAGGGCTGCGGTCATTCGATGCTCGAGAGGGTCGCTGGCGGCGATCTCGACGCCCCTCGCGGCGAGGGCTTTGATCACCAGCAGCCCGACCGGGCCGCATCCGATGACACCCACTGACTCTCCTGTCTTCAGCTCGCCGAGATCCAGGGCATGAATCGCGATCCCTAAGGGCTCGAGCAGTGCGCCGTGTTCGTTGCTGACGTTGTCGGGCATCGAGACCAGGCACCGCTCGGGCCAGACTACGAATTGCTGCAGCCCACCGTCGGTAGAGCCATGGCCGGCGAATCTCATCTCGAGGCAAAGATTGAGTCGGCCTCGAAGGCACTGCTCGCAATGGAGGCAGGGAATCGCAGGGTCGATCGCCACCCGTTCGCCAGTGCGCGGCCCCGATTCGATCACCCCACAGAACTCATGACCTGGGACCACGCCGTCAGCCGGAATGGTTGCGTCGCCAATCCCACCTTCCTGGAACCAATGGGCATCGGATCCACACAGTCCAACGCTGAGAACCCTTATCAGCACCTCGCCGGCCCCGGGCACTCGCACCGGGGCCTCGGACTGCTCCAGCCGACCAATGCCGACGAGTCGGACCGCTGGTGCGTGCTCGACGGTCACCCTGGTGTCATTGCGACGTCGCTCGGATGATCAGGGCGACCCCCGCTCCACAGCAGGTTTGACCACTTCGATCAGGGTCTCCATGGTCTCCCGGTCGTAGGGTGCCGGCAGCTCGACCAGGACGGTGTTGAACCCGACTGCCTGATAGGAGAGCATCTTCTCGGTCATCTCGTCGGCCGTGCCCACCCAGAAAGTGTGGTCGTCGGAGATGTCGGACATCGGGGTTCGGTTGTGTTCCATGAGATCCTCGAGGACAGCCCTGGCCGCTGCCTCGGTGTTGCGGATCACGATCTTGGCCCCGACAGTTCGCTCGATCTCCTCATGATTGCGTCCGACCTCCTCGCAATGACCCCGGAGTATCTCATCCTTGCGAGCCAGTTCCTCCGGGCTGCCGAATGCGTTCCACTGATCGGCGTATTTGGCGACGGTGCGGAGTGTCTTCTTCTCTCCCGAGCCTCCGATCATGATCGGAAGGTGACTCTGAACCGGTGGCGGGTTGAGCCGGAGATCGGTGAATCGATACCTCCCGTCACCGTGGCTGGTGACCGTCTCCCCGTCGAGGAGTGCACGAATCGCCGCGGTGGCCTCGTCCATCCAGTCGAGTCGCTGGCCGAAGCCGGTCCCGAAGTCGATCCCAAAGGCCGTGTGCTCGAGTCCGAACCATGCGCCTCCCAACCCCAGAATTGTCCGACCTTTGCTCATGTGATCGATGGTGACCACCGACTTGGCGATGACCCCAGGATTGCGGAAGGTGTTGGCGCCGACCAAAAGGCCGAGCTGGGCTCGCTGTGTGGCGATGGCGAGACCGGCAAGCGCGGCATAACCCTCGACCACCGGCTGGTCCGGATCCCCGAAGATTGCGTAGAGGTGATCCCAGGTCCAGATCGAGTCGTATCCCAGGTCGTCGGCGCGCTGGGCAGCCTTCGCGAAACCATCCCAGTCGGTGGCCTGGCTCCAAAGGACCGCCCCCAACTTCAACTGAGACATGTCCTCCGCCCTCTTCTTCGTCGGTTCCTGGACCAAAAATCGAATGTAGCATACGAATTCATGACCGAAATCGAGCCCAGATGAGGATCGTCGTGACCGGGGGCAGCGGCAAGGCCGGCCGTTGGGTGGTTGCTGATCTGCGGGACCAAGGTCATCAGGTCCTCAACATAGACACCGCACACGACGGCACCCCCCATGGCATGTCTGCGATCGCCGACCTCACCGACCAGGGTCAGGCCCTGGAACTGATCACCGACTGCGACGCCGTCGTTCATCTGGCGGCGATCCCGGCGCCGGGCATCAGATCCGAGGCGGAGACCTTTCGGATCAACGTTTCTTCCACCTACAACGTCTTTGCCGCCGCGGTGGCGACCAAAGCGGAACGAGTGGTGTGGGCTTCGAGCGAGACCGTTCTCGGCCTTCCCTTTGACACCCCACCACTCTTCGCCCCGATCGACGAGACGATCGAACCCCGGCCAGAGAGCTCATACGCCCTCTCCAAGCTTCTCGGTGAAGAGATGGCGGCCCAGTTTTCTCGCCGCAGCGGGATCCCGTTTCTCGGGCTGCGAATCTCCAACATCATGGAACCGGACGACTATCAGGCGTTCCCCGGCTTCTGGGAAGACCCCAATCTCCGCAAGTGGAACCTGTGGGGATATGTGGACGTCCGCGACGTCGCTCTTGCTGTGCGTCTCGGGCTCGCAGCGGAACTCAAAGGCGCCGAGATCGCGATCGTCGCCGCGGCGGACACAGTGATGCCTACCCCGTCCGCGACCTTGATGTCCGAGGTCTACCCCGAGGTGCCGTTGCGCCGGCCCATCGAAGGGCGGGAGACTCTGCTCTCCATCGAACGGGCTCGCCATCTCTTGGGTTTCGTGCCCGAGCACACCTGGCAGGACCATCT
>CAZSMJ010000056.1:0-9639 GCA_964608055.1 uncultured Acidimicrobiaceae bacterium
AGTGCGACGCTCCTCTTGACCGACATCGGGGCAAGGCGAGGTGCCGACACCAGTGTCCTCGAGGATCCCGAGCTCCGCTTCGAGCTGATCAACATTCCCGATGCTTTCAGTCTGCCTGGAACCAAACTTCGGGTTGAGGTGAACGCCGGAGGCGGATGGTCGACTCTTGACGGCGGGGAGTACGACCTCGGTAGCGGGTTCGAGGTCAACCCCACGTTCGACCTCACAGACTTCAGATCCGAGAATTTCGAGGTTCGGTTCCTGGTGGTTGGCCTGCTCAGCACGAGTGAGGTGTTCATCGACAAAGTCGAGATCACCGGTCAGATGATCGAAGAAACCACTACCACCACGACCACCCCTCCCACGACCACCACGACCACTCCCACGACCACCACCACCCCTCCCACGACGACCACCACCCGTCCCACCACCACCACCACCCGCCCGACAACCACTACCAGCGGCTCCGACGGGAACTCGTCGACCACGACGACTCTGGCTGGCAGCACCAGCACCACTTCTCGGGACGACTCCACCGACTCGACACTCATCTCGGCTGGCGTTGATGACGAGCTTCCACCGGGATCTGACGGTCCCGAGGGAAGTGGCATCCGGCAAACGGCCCGCGGTCTCCAGGCCAACTTCGACGGTGGACTTTTCGGTGAGGTGAGCGCCATCTCACCGATCACCGGTGTCGATTTTCAAGCTCGGTTCAGCATGGCGGTCGAGATCATCGAGGCGAGCTGGGCCTGGATGGTGCTGCTCGCCCTGGTCATCGCATGGTCGGTCGTGTCGGGGATGGATCATCGGAGAACCCAGCTGCTCCGCCGAAGTACGCCGGATCCTCGCTGAAACCGAGGCGGGCACGCTACGCCGGCGTCGGTGTCTCCTCATTGGAAGTGAACAGCGCCAGTAAGCCGACGAGACCGTGGACGGCCACGACCACCGCGATCATGAGCGGGGCATACTCGGGGTCGGAGTCGTCGAAGGCGCTCACGACGCCGAATGTGGCAAAGACGCCTGCCACGAGGGCGGTGGTTTCCCCGGCCGCAAACAAGCCACTTGCCCAACGCTGCCATCGTTGGAGACGTCCGCTCAGCCAGATGAGTGTGTATCCACCCTGAATGATCAGCCCGAGGGCTATCAGTCCCAGCCAACGAGGCACGTCGCCGAACTCTTCGATCATCAACCACAGCAGCATCGCCGCCAGCAGGAGCGGGGCCATCGAGACGACCGCCAACGAGATTCGAGCCGAGTGGTTCACCATGGCCTCCTTGTTTTGACCGAATACCGCGAACAAATCGAGGATCGAGCGGGCCCAGAGTCGGGAAGCGGGCTCGCCGGACTGGAGAAGGTCTCCGAAAAGCGTCACCTGAGCGTCCCCGAAGCGGTTGCGATGCGTCGCAGGGGTGAGTGCCACCAAACGGCGGTACCAGTAGACATGACGATGTATCGAGTGATCGGTCACGTCGGGCTCCAACCCAGGTCCCTGTTCCGGGCATAGGTCATGACTTTGGCCAGCCGTTGCAGTTCCAGGCCGAGCGCAGCCCGGCCGGCGTCGGTGATCCGGTAGTAACGGCGTCGAGCATCATCGAACTCGGGCGCTGGTCGCTCCTCGGTCTCCACCACCAGCCCACCGTCGACCAGTTTGCCCAGAGCCGCGTAGAGGGCGCCCGGGCCGAGCTTGACCTGCCCGTCGGTGAGTTCCTCGGTTTCGCGCATGATCGAGTAACCGTGGCGGTCTTCCGAAGCCAGGGTGAGGAGGATGTGAAGGTGGGAGTTGGGTAGGGCCATCGCTTGAACTATATCATGTTACGATATATCGTGTGTGTACATAGCTTAGGTATCTGAGCCGACGCTGGCAACCGTGGAGGTTGGATTATGTCCCGCAGAATCATGGCCGCTCTTGCCCTCACGCTCACCGCGTGTGGCGCTGGTGTGTCTCCTGAAATCGACCCTGGTGACGGCGGCGAATACGCGGTCACGCTCGACGCTGCCTCGTTCGCAGACGTAATCGACAACCCGCTCTTTCCGCTGATCCCGGGCAGCACATGGACCTATCAGTCCACCGGCACCGACGAGGTGGAGAGGATCGAAGTGATCGTCCTGGATGAGACCAGGATCGTGATGGGCATTCAGGCGACGGTGGTGCGAGACACCGTCACCGTGGACGGCGAGGTCGTCGAAGACACCTACGACTGGTATGCCCAGGACGACGTCGGCAATGTCTGGTACCTGGGAGAAGACACCAAGGAGTACGAGGGCGGGGTCGTGACCTCCACCGCCGGCGCATGGGAGGCCGGCATCGACGGCGCGATGCCGGGAATCGTCATGGAGGCCGATCCCGAGGTTGGCGATGCCTATCGACAGGAGTTTTATCGCGGTGAGGCCGAGGACGTGGCGGAAGTGGTGCGCGTCGCCGTTGCCGAGACGGTGGCCTTCGGATCCTATGACGACGTGACTGTGATCAAGGAATGGAATCCGTTTCTCCCAGACGTGGTCGAGGAGAAGTATTACGCCGCGGGAGTCGGTTTGATCCTCGAGGTCGCAGTCAGGGGCGGTGACGATCGCATCGAGCTGATCGCCTACCAGGTCGGAGGTTAGGCGCCCCTCGGCCGCGCTTCGCAGGGGGGCATGAAACGAGGAGGCGTTGTCCCCCTTTCCGTAAGGGGGACCGCCTGAGCGCAGCGAAGGCGAGCGGGTTTGCACGCGGGGGTCGCCCCGAGATCCCCGGGCCGGGATCGGGTCGCTTCTACCGTGATCGACGCCCATGGAGCTGTTTCTCGATCTCCTGATCATCTTTGTCCTCAGGGTCCTGGACGTGGGCATGGCCACGGTTCGCATCGTGCTCCTCAGCCGGGGCCGGAAGGGATCGGCAGCCCTGCTGGGCTTCTTCGAGTCGTTGGTCTGGGTGTTGGCGATCGCCCGGGTTCTGAGCGGTCTCGACGACCCGGCCCGGGTTCTCTCCTTTGCTGCCGGGTTTGCCGCCGGTACCTATGGGGGAGCCCTTGTCGAGGAATGGCTGGCGATCGGTCAGTCACTGTTGCGAATCATTGCGCCGTACGACACCCCGAGCGTGGTCGAGTTGCTACGCGCCAGTGGTCACGGGGCGACCGTGGTCAACGGTGATGGCAGGGACGGCGAGGTGCGAATCACCTTCTGCGTCGTGCCCCGACGCCGGGTTTCCGAGGTCGTCCACATGATCGAGACCGAGAATCCGGACGCGTTCATCACCGTCGAACAGACCACCACGGTCCGATTGCTGCAACGACATCCCTAGCGGGGGCGGGGGCAGCTCATCCTTCGACGATCAGCGTCCCCGTCATCTGGGCGTGAAACCCACAGAAATAGGCCCAGGTGCCCGGCTCGAGTGTGATCTCCGCCGTGGCTCCGCCGTTGAGGGGCAGAGGGTCGATGCCCGCTGCCTGTCCGTCGTGGGTGTCGAAGACGATCTGGTGAGTGACCAGCATCTCGTTCTTCCAGGCGACCGATTTGCCCGCCGGGACCGTCGTCTCGGCAGGGAACGAAAGACTGTCCACGGTGATCAACACCTGGTCCGCAGGCGCGGTGGTACCGGTGCCCGCAGTGGTAGTGGTTTCGCCCGAGTCTCCACCGCCACAGGCGGCGATGAGAACGGCCAGAGCAAGTAATGCGGGAGTCAGTTTGCGCAATCTTTCCTTCCTTGTTCAGCAGGACATTACGACCTATTTCGCCGCGGAGCCTGCCAAGAGCTTGTCGAGTAGCGCCGGAAATCTCGCGGTTACGGTTGTCCCGCTAAACCACTTCTGGAGGGCCTCCATCTCCTTTTCGACTGCGGCCGTGGCGTCCGAGCCCACATCCTCGAGAAGTCGGTAGGCCACCTCTCCTCCGGGCCGCTGTGACCAACCGCCGACGACCCGTCCGTCCGACCAGATAGTGGCCCCTGCGTTGCCGTTTCTGTCGAACACCTGGGGGCCATGTTGGCCCAGGTACCAGCCTCGCTCTTTCCAACCCATCGTGGTCGGGTCCAGTGAGGGGAGGAGAGCGATCCAGGGAGCCGGCGGAGAGACCGCGTCGAGGTCATCGGCGAGGAGATATGCGGTGCCGGTTTCGGTCTCGACCTGGACAGCCTCGACCGTTGCCAGCGCAGCTCTGACGTCGGTTTTGGTCCAACCCGTCCACCAGGCGATGTCAGTTTCCGTGGCCGGCCCGAATCCGTAGAGCCACCGACGCAACAGCTCCGCCTGGGCGAGTTCCCGAGGGAGAAATGGGATCACGGAGCCCAGCCAGCTCTCGCTGGTCGCCCACCGATACTGACCGGAAATCCAGCTGCCGCGCGGTCGACCTCGGATCACCCGTCCTTCGCTGGCAAGCGCGAAAAGAACCCGCGTCGATGCCCCGGCGCGGCCCATGATCGACCCGTCGCTCTTGTAGAAGGTGAACTGCTCTCGGAGTTCCGGTACCACCTTGGTCAGTTCCACCGCGGCGACGGCTTCTCCCCGGGCACGGATCGCCTCCAAGGTCTTGGCCGAAACCTGGCGGTACCAGTCGTCGCCGTCCTCGGAGACTCCGGCAGCCTCGACCATCCGTGCCAGCCGTTTCAGCTCGGGGACGGCGATCTTGATCGTCGAGGAGTTGTGGATCTGAGCGACGGTCTCGGTAGGCACCACCCACAGTGTTCGCCTCATTCCGAGCACTCGGACCAGGCTCCGCTCCTCGTAGAGGGCGGTTTCGAGGTCTGTCACCTGAAACGAGGTCACTCTGGCCCGGGCGGAGAGGTACACGGTTGCCGGGTCTGAAGAGTGGAGCCCGACCATGTCGGAAGCCACGCTCACGGCGGTGTTCGCGGGTTGCGCCAGATGATGGCGGATGCCGAGTCGGGCCCGACGCTCGTCCACGGTCACGGTCCTCATCGACGCCCAGGCACTATGGGCCAATCAAGATCAAGTCTCAGACCGGAACGATCCCGACCCGTCTCTCGAACCGCTCGGCCTTCTCCATGATCTGTGCCGGGAGGGCCATGATCTTTTCCTGGACCTCGGCCGCCGCGGAGGTCAGGCCGGTGAGGTCGCCGATGGACCAGTCCTTCAACAACGGGACCACAACCCGGTCGTGGTGGATACGGAGGTTGTAGACCCCGGCCCTGGCCACATCGATCGACCGGCGCAGGAAGCGGGGCATCGCTGCACCCGGCATCTGGAAATTATCGAACACCTTGAAGATCCCGTTCAACACCAATGACGGCGAGGTATCGAGCATGGCCTGCATCACCGACTTGTAGAAGATGAAGTGGTGGTTCTCGTCGGAGGCGATGAGACGCATCAACTCGAAGGCGGCCGGGTCGTCGGTGATCTTGCCCGCATTGCGATGGCTGACCCGGGTGGCCAGCTCCTGGGCCGCGGTGTAGGCGAAGATCTCTGTGGGATCGTCGAAGGTCGGTTGGTACCCATTGATCATGGTGGCCTTGCGATCGTTTTCGAGCTCATAGGGATCGCAGTTGCGGGAGGTGAGCAGATAACTGCGGATGGCGATGGCGTGCTGAGCCTCTTCGGCGGTCCAGAGATGATTCCACGTGCTGAAAGCCGACGTCGCCGGCATGTATTTCTCGATGAGGGCGTGGTAGTAGGGAAGGTTGTCCTCGGTGAGAAGGTTCAGGACCAGAGAGGTGCGTGCATCCTCGGAAATGGTGCACTGTGAGACGTCCCATGGCTTGTCGCGGAAGCTCTCGCCACGCTCCCAAGGGACGAACTCATGGAAGTACCAATCGCTGCGTCGCTCCTTGTGCTCTTTGGTGAGTCGGTCGACCACGGTGTCGATTGCCGCGACCAGTTCATATTTCTCTTTGTTCGCCATTCGGTGCCTCGCTGGGTGTGCCGGTGACGGTACCGCCTTGGGCCTGCTTCCCAAAGGTGGGACCGTTATTGTGTCTAGACCCTGGAGGGCCCTGCACGGTTACACCCCGCCGGTAGAGTCCCGCCCCGATGGCTACCAGAGGTATGAGTCGTGTTACCCGGAGTGGCCTGTCGATCCTTGGGATCATCGTGGTTTTCGTCGTCCTGTGGGAGGGCTACAAGCTGGTCTGGACCGGTATGGAGTGGAGTTGGCCCGTCCGGCCGGACAACCGAACCATGCCCCACACCTGGGACATCGTCGGTGCCTTGTTCCAACCTGCGCAGCGAAACGGCCCTCCCCTGCTCTGGGTAGAGCTCAAGGCTGCATTCCTCACCCTCCGTGAGGCCCTTGTTGGCTTCCTGATCGGAGGCACGGTGGGCTTTGGGTTGGGCGTGCTCTTCGTCAGGTCGGCCACCGTGGAACGGGCATTCATGCCTTACGTGGTGGCCTCCCAGACGGTCCCGATCATCGCCATTGCTCCCATGGTCGTGGTGTGGGGCGGACGGCTAGCAGTGCCGCAATGGCTGACGGTCTCGATCATCGCCGCCTACCTCACCTTCTTCCCGGTGGTGATCAACACGGTGAGGGGTCTGCGGTCACCGGAGGCGACATCGATGGAGTTGATGCGGTCGTACGCCAGCACCCCGAGTGAGACCCTGTGGAAGGTGCAGGTTCCCGCGGCGCTCCCCTACATCTTCACCGCACTGAAAGTTTCGGCTGCCGCCAGTGTGATCGGCGCCATCGTGGGTGAGCTTCCCGCGGGATTCCGGGGCGGCCTTGGCCGCGATCTGCTCCAGTTCTCCCAGCAGTTCACGGCCGCCCCCCAAAAGTTGTTCGCTGCCGTGATCATCGCAGGTCTTGCCGGCATCCTCTTTGTCGGTGTCGTCACTCTCGCCGAGCACCGACTCGTTGCCGCGGCGAGGAGACAGACCTGATGACGGCTGCAGTCGACGCCAGGGGTGTCGGAAAGGTGTTTGGTCGTGACGCCGAGGCCGTGGAGGCCCTGAGTGACATCCATCTCGTGCTTTCGCCCGGGGACTTCGCCTCGTTGATCGGTCCTTCAGGTTGCGGCAAGTCGACCCTCTTGCGGCTGATCGGCGACCTGGCATCCCCGTCGGTCGGCGAGCTCACAGTCAACGGCAAGACACCCGAACAGGCCCGCTTGGATCGGGACTACGGGATGGTCTTCCAATCGGCAACGCTCCTCGATTGGCGCACGGTTGAGAAGAACGTCGAGCTTCCGCTGGAAATCATGGGTTTCGAAAGCGAAACCCGTGCCGCCAAGGCACAGGAGATGCTGGCCCTCGTTCAACTCGAGAGATTCGCCGGTCATTACCCATGGCAGTTGTCCGGTGGCATGCAGCAGAGGGTCGCCATAGCCCGGGCTCTCGCCTTCAACCCTTCCATCCTTCTCATGGACGAGCCTTTCGGCGCTCTCGACGAGATGACCAGGGAGTTGATGCAACAAGAGGTGCTCCGGATCTGGGAAGAGACCGGCACCACCGTGATCTTCGTCACCCACTCCATCCCTGAGGCTGTCTTCTTGTCGACACGGGTTCTGGTCATGTCGCCGAGACCGGGCCGGATCACCGACGAGATCACGATCGATCTGGCGACCAGGCGTGATGAGGACACCAGGGAGGCCAGCCGGTACTTCGAACTGATCACAGAGGTCAGAGGAGCGTTGCGACAGGGTGATCGGGGTGTTGCATGACCGAACGCGACGAAACGTCGGTCATAACCGCTTTCGAAGAGAGCGTCACCGCCGGGGCTCGAGAAACATCGACACGACGCTTCTTTGGCCGCTATGCCCCGGCTGTGGTCGCGTTCCTTGCCGTAGTCCTCATCTGGGAAGGTCTGACTCGCTTGTTCAGCGTCGAGAGCTTCATCCTCCCCAAGCCGAGCGAGATCATGACCAGTTTCTTCGAGACATTCGCCACGATCTGGGGCGTCGGCCTCAACACTCTCATCGAGGCGGCCAGCGGCTTTCTGCTGGGGACGATCCTCGCTATAGCCACCTCGCTTGCGGCGGCCCGATGGGTCGGGTTCCGAGAGGGGATGCTCCCGATGGCCATCGCGCTCAATGCGACGCCAATCGCTGCCCTTGCCCCCATCTTCAACAACTGGTTCGGCTTGACCAACCCGTTCTCCAAGACGGGGGTGGTTGCCGTCGTCGTTTACTTCCCGGTGATGATCAACACGACTCGGGGTCTTCTCGAGGTCGACCCCGCAGAACTGGAGTTGATGCGTTCGGTGGCTGCCTCGCCGATCGAGGTCATGCGGCGGGCGCAGATTCCCAACGCATTGCCCTACTTCTTCGCCTCGATGAAGGTTGCGACAGCTCTCTCGCTGATCGCCGCGATCATCGCCGAGTATTTCGGCGGCCCTCAAGATGTGCTCGGGCAGTACATCGTGAATCGTGCCCAACTTTTCCAATTCCCTGATGCATGGGCGGCGATCCTCGTGGCGTCATTGATCGGCGTGGCGTTTTACGCATTGATTCTGGTGGCTGAACGAGTCTTCATGCCATGGCATGTGTCGATGAGACGCCGTGAATGAACACCCGATTTCAGTCCCGTGAAAGGTTGATTTCGCCCCGGCAAGCGTCCGTCGCCATGGATAGGGTGAAATTGCATCTTGGATAAGGAGGAGAAAGTTGGCAATTACTAAATGGCGCCGTCACCTGGCGTGGATCGGTGTGCTGGCATTGGTCGCGGTCGCCTGTGGGGATGACGGCGGCACCGCTGGCACAGGGGCGCCAGAGGAATGCACCGAACCTGATCCGGTCCGACTGCAACTGCAGTGGTTCGCCCAATCACAGTTTGCGGGTTACTACGTCGCCTTGGACAACGGTTTCTACGAAGCCCAGTGTTTGGACGTGACGATCCTCGAGGGTGCCGTCGAAATCGTGCCGCAGCAGGTGCTCGCCACCGGTGGGGCGGAGTTCGGCCTCGCTTGGGTGCCCAAGGCGCTGGTGTCACGCGAGGGCGGGGCGGATATCGTGAATATCGCCCAGGTCTTCGAGCGTTCGGGAACCCTCGAGGTCTCCTTTGCCGACTCCGGCATTGAGTCTCCTGAGGACTGGGCAGGCAAGAAGGTCGGCAACTGGGGCTTTGGCAACGAGTTCGAATTGACCGCGGCCATCAGCCAGGCCGGTGTGGAAGATGTTGAGTTGGTTGGGCAGGACTTCACAATGACCGCCCTCCTCAATGGGGACATCGACGCCGCCGAGGCGATGATCTACAACGAGTACGCCCAGGTGCTGGAGGCGGTCAACCCCGACACCGGTGAGCTCTATCAGCCTGAAGACCTCAACGTCATCGACTTCAACGAAGTTGGGACTGCGATGCTCCAGGACGCGGTGTGGGTCAACGCCGAGTGGATTGCTGAGGAAGGAAACGAGGACATCGCGACGCGATTCCTCACTGCCTCTTTCCAGGGCTGGATTCACTGTCTCGACAACTTCGACGAGTGCGTGCAGGTCGTCCTGGACAATGGTTCGACCCTCGGCCAGAGCCATCAGGAATGGCAGCTCAACGAGATCCTGGGCCTGATCTTCCCGGCTACGAATGGCATCGGGGTCATGAACGAGGATCTGTGGGCGCAGACAGTGGCGGTGGCAACCGAGCAGATCCCCGAGCTCCAAGGGGTCGAGATCCCCTCTGAGGCCTACCGAACCGATCTCGCTGAAGCCGCTATCGCCAACTTGGGCGATGCCGACGTGAGTGGATCTGGCTACGAGCGGCGCGAGATCGTGCTCGTCGAGGG
>CAZSMJ010000056.1:9739-12116 GCA_964608055.1 uncultured Acidimicrobiaceae bacterium
CCTGAATGCCCAACATCGTCAGAGCCGCCATTGTCCAAACCGAATGGACCGGGGACAAGGACTCGATGATCAAGAAGAGCGCCGACTACGCCCGTGAGGCGGCGCAGCAGGGGGCCCAGGTCATGTGCTTCCAGGAGCTGTTCTACGGGCCCTATTTCTGCCAGGTGCAGGAGAACGAGCACTTCGAATACGCGGAGCCGATCCCCGAAGGGCCGACAACCAAGCTGATGCAGGATCTGGCCAAAGAGACCGGAATGGTCTTGGTGGTGCCGATCTTCGAGAAGGAGCAGGAGGGCTTCTACTACAACACCGCCGCGGTCATAGACGCCGACGGGACCTATCTCGGCAAATACCGAAAGAACCACATCCCCCACGTGAAGGGATTCTGGGAGAAGTTCTATTTCCGCCCCGGGAACATGGGCTATCCGGTCTTCGATACCGCAGTGGGCAAGGTCGGGGTCTACATCTGTTACGACCGGCACTTCCCCGAGGGTTGGCGAGCCCTCGGCCTCAACGGCGCCAAGATCGTGTTCAACCCTTCGGCGACCAGCCGCGGTCTTTCGATGTACCTCTGGAACCTCGAGCAACCCGCCTCGGCCGTGGCCAACGAGTACTTCATCGGGGCCATCAACCGCGTGGGCAAGGAGCCGTTGGGGGACAACGACTTCTACGGGTCGTCTTACTTCGTCAACCCCCGGGGCCAGATCATCGGCGAGTCGGCGTCCGACACCGAAGAGGAACTGGTGATCAGGGATCTCGACCTGGACCTGATCGACGAGGTCCGCCAGCAGTGGGCTTTCTATCGGGACCGTCGTCCCGACGCCTATGGCGACTTGGTCGCACCCTGAAGGAGGAGTCATGGCAAGGACCGTCATCAAGGGTGGCACTGTCGTCACCGCCAATTCGACGACACTGTCCGATGTGCTGGTCGATGGGGAAAAGGTCGTCGCCCTGGCATCGCCTGGCTCTCATGATTGGGAGGCCAGTGTCGACAAGGTGATCGATGCGTCTGGGAAGTATGTGATTCCCGGTGGCATCGACGTCCATACCCACATGGAGCTGCCGTTTGGGGGCACCAGAGCGGCGGACACCTTCGAGACCGGGACCCGGGCTGCCGCCTGGGGTGGGACCACAACGATCATCGATTTCGCGGTCCAGACCAAAGGTCAGAATCTGATGGATGGGTTCGAGGCCTGGATGGGCAAGGCGGACGGCAACTGCGCCATCGACTACGGGTTCCATCTCATCGTCGGCGACGTCACCGAGCAGTCGTTGAAGGAGATGGACACTGCTCTCGACGAGGGCGTGACCTCGTTCAAGATGTTCATGGCCTACCCCGGCGTCTTCTACTCGACCGACGGGGAGATCTTCCGGGCCATGCAGAAGGCGGCGGAGAACGGCTCGACGATCATGATGCACGCCGAGAACGGGATTGCCATCGACGTCCTGGTCGAACAGGCTCTGGCCAGAGGGCACACCGATCCGCTCTATCACGGGCTGACCAGGCCGCCAATTCTCGAGGGTGAGGCAACCCATCGGGCGATCAAGCTGGCCGAGCTGGCGGGGTGCCCGCTGTACGTGGTTCACATGTCGGCGGCCGAGGCACTCTTGGAGCTGACCCTGGCCCGGGATGACGGGCAGAACGCCTTCGGCGAGACCTGTCCCCAGTACCTGTTCCTGTCCCTCGACGACCTGGGCAACGGGTTCGAAGGCGCCAAGTACGTCTGCTCACCACCGCTGCGCGATCGAGCTGAGGAGCACCAGGAGACTCTGTGGAGGGGTCTGGCCACCAACGACCTCCAGATCGTCTCCACCGACCATTGCCCGTTCTGTTGGGGCGACCACCCAGAGTTCGGCACCCAGAAGCAGTTGGGAAGGGACAGCTTCGCTGCCATTCCCAATGGTCTCCCGGGCGTCGAGCACCGAATGGAACTGATCTATCACGGTGGGGTCAACGAGGAGCGGCTCGGTCTCAATCGCTTCGTGGAGGTGACTGCCACCACCCCGGCCAAGATGTTCGGCCTCTACCCTCAGAAGGGCACGATTGCGGTTGGGTCAGACGCCGACATCGTGGTCTTTGACCCGAAGAGGAGTCATACCCTCAGCGCCGAGACCCATCACATGTGGGTGGATTACTCCTGCTACGAGGGGCTTGAGATCACCGGCAAGGTGGACACGGTGCTGAGCCGGGGCAAGACGATCATCGAGGCTGACACCTACCGCGGGGCCCCCGGGGACGGCCAGTATCTGCGTCGGGGAACCAACCAGTATTTGATCTGAAATATGGCGGCCGACATGGTGCGTGCCTCGCGACCTCCTGGCGAGGCGGTAGCCCCGGCCGACCGGCGTCTGTTTGCCCGAGACTGGTGAATTGCCG
>CAZSMJ010000057.1:0-12082 GCA_964608055.1 uncultured Acidimicrobiaceae bacterium
GCAGGCAGCGGCCACCAAAGCAAGAATCGCCAATAACGCCATCAGTTTCGACAGCCCACGACGTGTTGTCTTGGCTGCCTCTCGGGGTTTCGTGTTCGACCTGGATCTCGGGTTCACAGCGGTTCTCCTCCTAGTTTCCCTGTCTCATCGCCACATCCGGGCAACTGTTCGAAAGGGACAAAACCCCGGTTGTCATACAATATGTAGAATACGGAGTATCGGCGATGCGGTCAAACAGTCGCTCCCCAACCGCAAGCTCACCATAGTGAACCGCCAATCGACAAGGCCCTAATCCACGGTTTCGGAACCGGGTTACCCTCGCCTCCACAGCCACTCGAGGAGTATTGCGTGTGGGTTCTCTTCTACGTCCCGTGTCCAACCCCGGACGGGTTAACCGCCCGTGACCTCTACCAGAAGCGGGTTGTTGCCATCACCGAGGCCATGAAGGCGAGTGCAGTCGACCACGGATGTCGTTTCCACCGCGCCTGGCACACCGAAGATGACACGGCGTTCTACGCCCTCGCCAACTGGGAAAGCCGCGAGGGAGCCAGTGCGTTCTTCGAGCAATGGAAGATCTACGACGAGCCCGGCGAACTGGCGATTTTCCTCGCAGGGGACATCGGTCTCGTCCCCAGCCCCTGACCACGGACGAGCTTTTGACAGACCGTCTCACCAACCGTGCCCTCAATCGGGCAACCCTGGATCGCCAGTTCCTGCTGGCACGCGGACGGCAGAGCGTGCCGGACACGATCGAGCATCTGGTGGGGATGCAGGCCCAGAACCCCCTCGACCCCTACTACGGCCTCTGGGCACGACTCGAGCCGTTCGATCCAATCGACCTGTCGGGTCTGATCGAGGATCGACTCGCAGTCAGAACCGCCTTTCTCCGAGCCACGATTCACCTGGTGACCGCCGCCGACTGCCTCGCCCTGGATGCCACGATACGACCGGTTTCGGCACGGACCTTTGGCTCGACGTCGTTCTCCCGGGACACGACCGGGATGGATATCGACCAGCTCCTCACACTCGGGCGCCAACTACTCGAGCACGAACCGATGGGTCGTGCCCAACTCGGGCGATTGCTGGCCGAGAAATGGCCCGACCGCGATCCCCAGTCGATGGCGTACGCAGTCTCGTATCTCCTCCCCCTGGTTCAGGTCCCGCCACGGGGGCTCTGGAACCAGAAGGGCCAGGCAACCTGGACGACGGTGGAAAGTTGGCTCGGGTCAAAGCCGACCAGGAAACCTGCTGTCGAGTCCCTGGTGTTGAGATATCTGGCCGCATTTGGCCCGGCATCGGCGAGTGACATCCGGGTTTGGTCCGGCGTGACCGGCTTGGCTGCAGTGGCCGAGAAACTCCGGCCCCAGCTGCGGGTGTTCGCAGACGAGCAGGGCCGCGATCTCTTCGACCTCCCCGATGCTCCCCGACCTGATCCCGACACTCCGGCGCCCACCCGATTCCTCCCCGAATACGACAATGTGCTCCTCGGACATGCCGATCGGTCCCGGGTGATCGAGCCCGGAGCGGTGCCGCCGGGTTGGGCCGGAAACCTGCTCCACGATGGCTTCATCCGCGGCAGCTGGAAGATCTCGACTTCCAAGCAGGCCACCAAGATCACTGTGACGCCTTTTGCCAGGTTCTCGAGGAAAACGGCGGACGACGTGACGCGAGAGGCTTTGTCGCTTCTCGATCAGGCCGCACCGGGTGCGGGGCACGACGTCCAACTGGCAAACCCCGGCTGAGAAGCCCTTAGGCCTTGGTACTTACCCCCAACCGACCCGGATGGCTCGGCCTAGTAGTCGATACCGCGTCGCGCCATGACCCCACGGTCAAAAGCATGCTTGACATTGACCATTTCGGTCACTGTGTCTGCGGCTTCGATCAGGCCACCCGGCGCGTCACGTCCGGTGAGGATCAGATTCACATTGTCGGGACGTGTCGCGATTGCCTCTAGGACATTGTCGAGTGCGATCCATCCCCAGTTGATCGGGTAGGTGATCTCATCGAGGATCAAGAGGTCATACTCGCCGGATCCGATCTTGTCCTTTGCCACAGCCCAAGCCTCGCGGGCGATCGCCTCGGACTCCTCGATGTCCTCGGAGTCCCAGGTGAAACCGTCGCCGAGCGCCCACCAGTCGATGCCCAACTGCTTACCGATCGCCTCCTCCCCAACATGCCATTCCCCCGACTTGAGAAACTGGACGACGCCTACCTTCCAGCCGCGAGCCACGGCGCGGATCGCCGTGCCAAAAGCGGCCGTCGATTTTCCCTTGCCGTCCCCGGTGTTGACCAAGAGGAGCGACGGCTCGCGCAACGTCGCTTTGGCTGGCGGCTCGGTTGGCGGCTGCACGGTCATCTTCTCCCGCCCCACCCTATTGACACCATCTCACCGGGGGACGGCGCCTGCTCCTCCCCGCCGATCCGGGTGAGCAATCGGATGACCCCACCATGGGTGAACACCAGATGGGTCCCCGATGGCAATTCCTCGACGAACTCGACGACTCGACACCGGAATTGGGCTACCGACTCCCCATCGGGGGCCTCAAATTCGTCGAAGGCAGCCAGCTCGGCCTGGATCGTCGAATCACATTCCCCCCATGTCTTTCCCTCGATCTCGCCGAAGTCGATCTCCCGCAGCCTCGGGTCGGTCTGTGCCCCATCCCGCACCAGTCCCGCGAACTCGGAAGCCCGGCTCAGGTCCGAGGTCCAGACCCCGGTGAACCACCGAGACCCGATCGCTCCACGGAGCCTGCGCGCCTGGTCCCGGCCCAACTCGCTCAACGGCACATCCGACCAACCGCAGAGACGCCCGCTCTCACTTGAAGCGGTAGCCCCGTGACGGACCAAGACGAGTGTCTTCGTCAGACCCACCAAACCCCCGTCACGACCCCTGTCGATGCCAGAGCCGCGCCCATCAGGAGGAGAATGACCTCGTCAATCTGCTCCACGGCACCCAAGACATCGCCGGTAAATCCCCCGATCCGGTCCCGGGCGAGCCGACGCATGGTCACGGCTCCGATCGCGGCGAGTGCAACAAAGCCTGCCGTCCACCATCCGAGGATCAGCAGACCGATCCCGAAAGCCACCAGGATCCCTAGGGCGGCCCGACGGCCGTTTCCGATGTCCGCATAGGCCGCTCCCACACCCGCATCCGAGGCTGTCGGCAGGCTCGCCATCACTGCGACGCTGGCGCCGCGACTCAGCGCGTGGGCGACAGGGAGGACGACCAGCGCCGCCCCGACCCCGAGTGTCGCAAGTGCTCCGACCCTGAGCACGTAGGACGCCACCAAAGCCACCACTCCATAGGTGCCATGCACCGGATCGCGCATGATGCGGATGACGTCCTCCCGGTCCGAGCCCCCGCCAAAGCCATCTGCGACATCGGCCAGGCCATCCTCATGAAACGCGCCGGTGAGGAGGATGCCGACCGTGACCCCCACGCCGGCCGCCGGTAACGAGGGGAGGATCCTGAGTGCCAGGATATAGGCCAAGGCGATCACCAGCCCGATGACACTCCCGACTAATGGAATCCAGACGACCGACCTGGCGAGGTCGGCATCCCCGACCCGCCCCATCGGCACCCGGGTCAACAGGGCGAGAGCAACGCGCAGCCCACTCAACGTGTGATCCCCCATTCCTCGAAGGTGGCGACCTCGGTGACGCAACGCGCGGCGAGGCCCACCAGGGGCAGGGCAGCCAGGGCGCCGCTTCCCTCACCGAGGCGAAGGCCAAGATCGAGAATCGGCTCCAAACCGAGCTTCTCGAGCAGTAGCCGATGCCCCGGCTCGGCCGAGCAGTGGCCCGCGAGCATGTGGGCAATCGCCCCCCGAGAGGCCGCCTCTAGAGCCGCGCAGGCCGTTGTGACCACGAAGCCGTCGAGCAGTACCGGTATCGAGCGAAGGCGAGCCTCGTAGGCGGCACCGGCGATGGCTACCAGCTCGGCACCGCCCACCTGGCGCAACGTCTCCAATGGGCCTCCGACCGTCACCCTTCGAGTGGCGGCGTCGACCGCCGCGACCTTGAGGGCGAGGGTGGCATCGTCGACCCCGGTGCCACGTCCGGTCCAAAGCTCGGCGCCGCCGCCGAACAGGGTGGCGCAAACCGCCGCCGCTGCCGTGGTGTTGCCGATGCCCATTTCCCCAAGGACGAGCAGGTCGGTGTTTCCCAGGTCCGAGACCCCTGTCCGACCCGCCTTCCAGCATTCGTCGAACCGGTTCGTGCTCAGGGCAGGCTGCTCACGGATGTCGCCGGTGGGCCTCCCCACCCCGACGTCGACGACAACCAGCCGGACCCCCAAGGCTGCCGACATGACACTGGCCGTGGCCACGCCCTGCTGCAACGCCTGAAACATGTCGGCTGTCACGGATGACGGATAGGCGCTGACCCCTCCTGTCGCCACACCGTGATCGGCGACGAATATGAGCGCCGCCGGTGCCGCGACCGATGGTGTGCTCGTGTGCTGCCATCCGGCGAGCCAAACGGCGATCTCGTCCAGCCGCTCCAGAGCCCCGATCGGTCGGAGAACTTGTTTTGACCTTCGCCGCACGAGATCCATCGCCTCCCGACTCGGCTCCGGCAGGTCCGCGAAAAGACCGGCATAGACATCATCCATCGGAGAGCCCCCAAAGTGATTCGACCTGCCGGACTCGCACCACGCCACCGGCGACCGAGAGCAGGACTTGGTCGGAGCCCTCCGCCCAGATCGTATTGACCCTGCCCAGCAAATCGCGATAGCGACGAGCCAAGGCGTTGTCGGGCACGATGCCGGATCCGACCTCGTTGCTCACGACGACGGTGTCGGCGACGTGGCGCTGCACGACAGCCAGCGCCCCGCTCGCTCTGGCCTCCACCGCTGCGTCATCGAGCCCGGCCTCGATCAGGTTGGACACCCAGAGAGTGAGACAGTCGATCACGACGCGCGTGCCGGCAGGCAACTGCGCCATGGCTCCTGAGAGGTCCAACGGCTCCTCTATGACCCGCCAGTCTCCAGGGCGGGCCTCACGATGTCGGTGGATTCGCTCTGCCATCTCCCCGTCCCGGGCCTCGGCCGTGGCGATCAAAGCGACCTCACCCGGCGACGTCGTGATCAGGCGCTCTGCGATCCTCGACTTGCCGCTGCGAGCGCCGCCGACGAGCAGTGTCAACACCACGCGAGTCCTCCCAACCCGCTCATCCCCGCTCAGGCTCACGGTGTGCCCTGACCGGGATGACGGTGAGGCCCGCGACGTCGTGCTCCACCACCCGGACCGTCGCCTCATAGTGGCGCTGGATGCGCTCTTCCGTGAGCACCGTCCGGACGGGGCCCTCCGCAACCACTGTCCCCCGGTCGAGCAGCACGAGCCTCTCCGCGAACTGCCCAGCCAGGGTCAGATCATGGAGCGCGGTGACAACGGTCAAGCCCCGTTCGAGACGTAGCTCATCGATCAACTCCAACACCTGTTGTTGATGGCCTACGTCCAAGGAAGAGGTGGGCTCGTCGAGCAGGACGATCTCGGACTGTTGGGCGAGGGCGCGCGCCAGGACCACCCGTTGTGCCTCACCGCCGGAAAGCGACAACACCGGTCGCTGTGCGATCTGGGTGAGATCGAGCCGACTCAACACGGTATTCACTACCTCTCGATCCGACGCCGACTCGGAACCGAGGTACGAGATGTAGGGGGTGCGCCCGATACCGACGTAATCGACCACGCTCACCCCATCCGGGATGGTGGGCCGCTGTGGGAGGTAGGCCACCAACTGGGAGAGACGCCTTCTGCTTAGCGACGAAGACGTATGGCCGCCGATAACGATCGTGCCCTCAAAGGAGACCAGACCTGCCACTGAGCGGAGCAGGGTGCTCTTCCCCGCCCCGTTCGGCCCAATGAGCCCGACCCAAGAGCAAGCGGGAATATCAACGCTCACCCGATCGACCACCCTGGTGCCGTTGTATGCGACCGAGACCTCCGCGATCCGGACGTCGCTCATACCGACCGCCGCGCCCGGTAGAGCACAAAGAGAAAGAAAGGAGCCCCACAGAAAGCGGTGACAACTCCAATCGGCACCTCGGCCGGGGCGAGGACCGTCCGGGCGGCAACGTCGGCGAGGATCAGGAAGGCGGCGCCAAAGCACAATGAAAGCGGGACAATCACCCGGTAGCTGGAGCCAAAGACGAGCCGGACGGCGTGGGGCACGATGATCCCGACGAACCCGATCAGCCCGCTGACGGCCACCGCGGCCGCCGTGCCGAGGGTGGCCGCGATGACCACCACCAGTCGAACCTTTGTGGCGTGAACGCCCACACTGTTGGCTTCTTCGTCACCCACTCCCATGACATCGAGAAGGCGGCGATAGAGATACAGAGCCGCCCCGCTCAAAACGACGTAGGGCAGGATCAGGATGACTTCTGACCATCCGACTGTGACCAGGGCGCCGAGGACCCAGGCATACACCTCCCGGAAGGTCTCCGAGTTCTGCTGCTGGATGAACGTCTGTGTGGCAGTGAGGAATGCGGCCACCGCAACGCCGGCCAGGATCAGTGTGGCGGTCGAGGACGTAGTTGCCGCTGCCCGACCCAAAACGTAGGTGACCATGACCCCGATCAGGGCACCGACGAAAGCCGCGAGCGGCAAAGGACTCACCGGCCACGAGGTCTCTCCGGGGAAGTAGGCGATGGCGAGAGTCGCCCCGAGACCCGCACCTGCTGCCACCCCCAGCAGAAAGGGATCAGCAAGCGGATTGCGAAAGACCCCCTGGAAGCCAGCGCCGGCAATCGCGAGCATCCCACCCACCAATCCGGCGAGCACCACCCTCGGGACGCGGATCTCCCAGACAATCGCCGCCTCCCTGGCTGTGAGCCCGGAGGAGACATCGACGCCCGGGATCTTGTCGACCAGCTCGGCGAGGACTGAGCCCAGGGAGAGATCGATGGCACCCACCAGGATGCCGAGCAGGCAGCACGCAACGAGGATGACGGCCGCACCGAGAGCCCACACAGGCTCGACCCGAGTTGGGCCTGATCCGACTGGATGCTCGGCATCTACGAGCATCAGGAGCCGCTGGTCTCGAGGGCGTTGACAGAGTCGGCGATCACCGCCAAGAAGTCGACCACCCTCGGGCCCCAGCGCGACGCGATGTCGTCGTCGAGGGCGATCACGGAGTCGTTGGACACCGCGGTGATTTGATCCCATCCCGGGCGGGCGGCGACGGTCGCCGGAGACTCACCACAGCATTTGGTGTCCGCCAGGAAGATCAGATCTGGATCGGTGTCGATTATGTACTCGGCCGAGAGTTGGGGATACCCGGTCCCGGCGCCCTCTGCCTCGTCTGCGATGTTCACTAGCCCGGCCATCGAGTAGATCAGCCCGATGAAGGTCCCGGAGGTCACTGAGAAAAGGCTGTTGTCGAGCTCGTGATAGAAAGTGGCCCCGGGGGGCGCCTCGATCGAGGCCAGGATCTCATCGATCCCGGTCTGCATGTCGCCGAGCACCGCGGCCGCATCTGCGATGTGCCCCGTGGCCGCCCCCAACTGTTCGATCTGGGCATAGGTGTCGTCCAGGGTCTGTGCCACAGGCTGATGGATCACGGTGACGTCGATTGCGACCAACCCAGCGATCACACCCCCGAGGTCGTCGGAGACCACGACCAGGTCAGGCTCATACCCAGCGATTGCCTCGATGTTCGGCTCGTAGCCCGACAGATCGGTGGTCGGGGCCCCCTCTGGGTAGTCGGAGGTCTCATCGACCGCCACAACCTGGTCCCCGGCGCCGATGGCAAACAGGATCTCGGTGGCGGTGGCCGAGAGGGAGACGATCCGCTCGGGTCTCTCCTCGATCGTCACCTCGCCATTGGCGGCGGTGACCGAGAGCGGGAACCCATCCGAGACCGTCGTTGTGGTCTCCGATGAGGTGGTGGTGGTGTCGACCACGGTGGTCGACGATGCCTGGCTCGCGGTGGTATCACCACTCTCGGCGGGGCCGCAGGCCCCCGCGGCGAGCACAAGCGCTATCAGCAGCGCAGTCCTACGCATAAAAACATCCTCCATTCGGAGGATGAAGAGGCCGGTGGCTTCCCTGAGCCCACGAGGTCTTCATCCGAGACTTTCTACGTGGCCCCGAGGTCAGGCGACCTGGCTCATCCCCTTCGCAGGGGCTTCACAGTTGCGGGACAGCACCGGGATCAAACCGGCTTCGCTGCCCTCAGGGCGCCCGCCCCAAAGAGGCGGGCCCGGCGATCATAGCCGGGCCCGCAGCCGTCATCTCAGAGAATCGGACTCAGCCGAGGTCGTTGGGGCGCTGGTCGAGGGTCACGTTGAAAGTGAGCTGCTCCCCGTCTCGCATCAAGACGACCTCAACGGTCGTGCCCGGCCGATGGGTCTGAACCTGGGCCGCAAGGTCGGGTCCCCCTTGCACCTGAACCCCATCGATGGAGAGGATGAGGTCACCGACTTGGACGCCTGCCTCGTCGGCGGCGCTGCCAGGGGTGACCTCGGCGATCAAGGCACCCGCCTGACCGGACTCGACGTTTCCAAGGCTGACTCCGAGGAAGGCGGTCTCGATGGAATCACCCGCAACAACCTGCTCCGCGATGTCGCTGGCCACGTCGATCGGGACCGCGAAGCCGACGCCGTCATTGGCGCCCGAGAGGCTGAAGATCGAGACATTGATCCCGAGCACTCTCCCTTCGCGATCGACCAGCGGGCCACCTGAGTTGCCCGGGTTGATTGCGGCGTCGGTCTGGAGAACTGCCCGAGCCGAGCCGCCCGAAGGAATCGACTGGTCGACCGCGGAGATGATCCCGGCGGTGACAGTGCCCTGAAGACCCCACGGGCTCCCCACGGCAATCGCCATCTGACCCACCAGCGGGTCCTCTCCCAACGCCAGGTCCGCGGCCTCGAGACCACTGCGATCGACCTGGACCACGGCGACGTCGGCGCCGGAAGTCCCGCCGAGCACCGTGCCCTGGATCTCCTCTCCGTCGTTGAACCGAACGGTCACTGTGTCCGCACCCGCAACCACATGGGCGGCGGTCAGGATCAGGCCATTTGAGTCGTAGATGACCCCGGACCCGACTCCGCCTCCGGATTGGATCTGCACCACCGACGGGAGGATGACCGCAGCCGCGTTGGCGATCGGCTCGTCCGCCACCACCGCGGGGGCGTCGTTGCCGGCGTCAGACTGTGACCCGGCTACCACACCCGTATCCGGTTCGGAGTCGGTGACGACCAGGTAGGTGATCCCCGACGATGCCACGACCAGCAGCAGGGCGCTGACCAGATTGGGCCAGATGTGGCGGCGTGCCGACTTGGTGGGTGGCGCGGTTGGGGTAGGCACCCGATCTGTCGCCGCCGGCTCCAGGGCGATGGCCGCCGGCTCCAAGGCCGGGGTGGGGTTGGTGATTTCCTGAGTTGCTTCCTGGTCGATCATGTCGGTGCGGACCTCCTGTGAGGTCACGCTATTGGCTGCCCCCTAAACGACCAATAAACAGGCTTTAAAGGTTGGGTAAAGGCGAGGTGTCGGGAGGGGGCTCGACCGAGCTCGACGTGGGGAGCCAGAGGACCATGGTGGTTCCCACCCCGTCTCGACCCGGGTACGAGGAAAGCCGACCCCCATGGGCCTCGGCAATCTGGGTCACGATGGACAACCCGAGGCCGATCCGGCCTCCTTCGGGACTGTCGGGAAGGCCCGGACCCTGGTCCCCGACAGCCATCCACGCCCACTCCGAATCGACCCCCGCCCCCAGCCGAATCACATTCCCCGACTTCGACACTCCGAGCGCGTTGTCGAGGAGATTGGAGAGGGCCCGATCTAGCGGAATCTCGACCCCTTCGATCACCGCCGGGCTGACCATCGCCTCGATAGAGACTCCGACCTCTCCTGCGACGTTCCCGAACTCGGTCGCCTTGGCAGTCACCAGCTGCGCCAGGTCGAGGGTCACCGCCTGCGCCTTACCGGTCTGGAGCCGGGCGGTGGCGAGCAGCCCCTCGATCATCTCCGACATCTTCTCCACGTTGCGTCGTATGACACCGCCCACTTCCTTCCAGTCGTCGATGCTGGCGTCGTCGTCATCGGCGACGACTTCGACGTTGGCTCTGATCACGGCAAGCGGGGTCCGCAGGTCGTGAGAGGTGTCCGCCAGGAAGCGTCGCTGACTCGAGAAGGCTTGATCGAGTCTCTCCAACATCCCGTCGAAGGTGGCGGCAAGTCGCGTCAGCTCGTCGTCGGGGCCGCGCAACCCGATCCGACGGCTCAGGTCGGTGGCCTGGATATCACTGGCGACCTCGGTGATTTCCTGCACCGGCTTGAGGACATGCCCCGACATCACCCATCCCACGATGAGGCTCAGCATGAAGAGAACGACGAGGGACAGGATGATGTAGCGGGCAAGCTGGTTGAGCACGTATTCGTTGAAGAGTGACTCGAGCGTGCGCCACTCCGAGGCTTCCAGCCTCGGCATCACGTCGACTTGGACACCGTCGACGAAGACCGGCTCGCCACGAATCACGAACTGGGTCATGGTTTGGGCCTGGAGCATCCTGCGGATGGCGAGATAGACCAGCCCGAGCAGCGCGCCGCCGAGCCCGAAGACCACAGCCGAGTATTGAACCGACAGCCGGAAACGGATCGAACGCCAGAAAGTCACGAGTCCTCCAGCCGATAGCCACGTCCGGGAACGGTGGTGATGAGGGGCGGAGCTCCAAGCTTCTTGCGCAGGTTGCTTAGGGTCACCCGAACCACGTTGGTGAGCGGATCGGCCATCTCGTCCCACACGTGCTCCAAGAGGTGCTCCTGGCTGAGTACCGAGCCGGGGTGCGCCATGAAATAGTGAAGCAACGAGAACTCCTTGGCTGTCAGCTCGAGAGGACGACCATCCCGGGTCGACTCGAATCTGGCCGGATCGAGCTGAAGACTTCCGACTTCGATCACCGGGTCCACTGAGTCCTCACGACGCAACAGGGCACGCACCCGGGCGGAGAGCTCGGCGAAGGCAAAGGGCTTGACCAGGTAGTCGTCGGCGCCGGAGTCGAGACCGGCGACACGGTCCTCCACGGCGTCACGGGCGGTGAGCATCAGGATGCGAGGCCGATCGCCCTCGAAGGTTGGGACCTCCCCCGCCACCAATGCCGCGCACAACGCGAGCCCTGAGCCGTCAGGGAGGTTCCAGTCGAGACAGATCAGGTCGTAGCTCGCGGTTCGCACCTTGAAATCGGCGTCTCCGGCTGACAGGGCGATATCGACTGCGTGTCCATCACGACGCAGACCCCTCGCGATGGCTTTCGCCAAATCCGGTTCATCCTCGACCACAAGAAGGCGCACTTGCCAATGAAACTATGGCCCGGCGGATAAGGATTGGATAAACACCGTCTGAGGGGCGGTCAAAAGGGGACAACGGCCCTACGGATTTAGCAACCAAATGCCGATTCAGAGAGTCGAAGTCATAAGAGAGAGCATTGAAAATGGTCGTCACATTCATCACCCAGGATCAGAGCGGATTCCACACCTACACGGGGCATGTCGTCTGTCGCGGCCCTTCCACCATTGTCTTGTTGCTGACCGAGCCGTTCAGCATGGCCGGGCGCTCGGTGCAGTTCCCCATGACCGCGGTGTTGGACGAGAAAGTCATCTCGATCTGACGGCCGTAAACGCTCATCGACCCGCGCCTTAGGCCGGTCTAGGCTGATCTCATGTTCCTGGACGCGTCCACATGGGAAGCCCTGGCGGTCATCGGGGCGGTCGGCGGAGTCGCTGGGCTACTCGGCGGAGTGATCGCCAGTGCCGACAACCTCTTCGGAACCCTGCTGATGGGCATTATCGGGGGAATCTCGTTCTCCACGGTTATGAGAATCGGTGGAGCCCCCGGGATCTACTCGGTTGGTGACGATTTCTCGGTGGTATGGGCCGCCGTGGGGGGTCTCCTCCTCGGCTATGTGGTCGGCCGCAGCAACGTCTGACAGCCTCTATACGACGTCTGCCACCGATGTTTAAGTCCTGGAGCGCATCGAGCGGAAGATCAGCAGCACGATTATTGCTCCCACTACCGAGCCAAGCAGGCCGGCAGCGCTGACATCGAAGTCCTGGTCGGCGATCAAGTTCCCGAGAAACCCTCC
>CAZSMJ010000058.1:0-11899 GCA_964608055.1 uncultured Acidimicrobiaceae bacterium
AACCCACAACCAACGGGTTAAAAGCCCGCTGCTCTACCAATTGAGCTAGAGACCCTGGCGCACCAAAGGCTAACGGCGGCACGTCGGCAGAAAGTCCGCCACTAACTGCGGGTGTAGATCCGGACTCCGTCCTCGTCGACCATCATCAGCCATGGGTCCGAGGTCCCCGGGGTCACTCCGAGATGGGCCGGGCTTCCCGGATCTGCGGGGCTGAACGGTTCCCGGATCGCCTCGACCTCGCTCACCACCCCCTCCGGGGAGATACTCAGGAATCCGCCGATGCCAATACCCTCGTCCGATTCCGGGGCGCCGGACAGAAAGATGAAGAGACTGCCGTCGATGCCGGTCTCCACTTCGATCCCAGCGTGGGCAACCACGTCGGGGTCCTCGGAGTACCGGAGTTGGAGCGTTCGGCTGGTCCCGTTGTATGGAAAGTTGTCTATCACGATCTCATCACCTTCGACCGCGATGTTGTAGAAGGTGCCACAGCGCGTCACCAAGTGGTCGACTGGACGTCCGGGAGGATTGGCGACATCGAGCCGATAAGGCGCACCGTCCTCGAGACTCAGCCCGTACAGATCGGTCCCGTCGGTTGTGACCCAAGAGACCGCTCCCTCGAAGGTGATGCTGGTCACCGTCCCATCGACGATGCTGAGCAGAGCGCTGGTGTTCTCGCCCCGCAACCCTCCGACCGCGATCGAACCGTCGTCGAGGGCCTGGGGCATCTGGTACTGGAAGTATTGACCGTCGACCAGGACCTCCTCGGGGAAGACGACCTGCTCCAGGTAATCGCCAGTCGGGGAGAAGACCGCGGCTCGTTGTTTGGCCACGTCCAGTATCCAGAAGTTGCCGTCAGGGGTCTGGGTGCCGTATTCGGGGCCCAACATGAGACCGTCACCACCTGGGGAGGTCCCAAGTTGATCCTCGGCCTCGCCGTACGGGAGAAACAGCTCCGACCAAGCTCCACTCATCTCGCTGAACGGCTGGAGCAACACCTGCACGGTTTGGTCGTCGGGGACCGTGACCGTCGAGGTGGCTGGCTCCGGGATAGTCGTCGTGGTCGCCTGTTGGGTAGTGGTGGTGGCTATTCCGCTGCTGGTGGTCGAAGCGGTGCCCGGTGAGCAGGCGACGATGAGTGTGATTGCCACAGCAGAAACCCGGATCGGGGTTCGACGCATGAATTCAGATTACGGGGCATACCCTCTCGTTGTGACTTCGATCCGATTCGGCGTATCAGTCCTCCCGCCTGACGAGGATGACGCCGCCTTCCTCGACGATCTCGTGGCGAAGGGTCATCGCGCGCTGGAGCTGCCCTTCGTCACCGGGTTCCCTTGGAAGGAGAAGCGATGTCGAACGTTCGGGGAGCTCGCCGCCGCTCGCGATATCCGCCTTTCAGTTCATGCTCCCTATTTCGCGGTGCTCACCGTCCAAGAAGAAGACAAGGGGGCCCAATGTCTGGCCGCGCTGGAGCACACGATGAAGTTGGGACGATGGCTCGGCGCGCCGGTCATCGTGGCTCATCTCGGGAACACCCACGGTGAGGATCCGGCAGTCCTCATGGACCGGGTCCGGGCTCGCATCACCGCGGTGGAGCCGAAAGTGGTGTCGCTGGGGGTGGGGCTCGGCCTGGAGACGGCTGGGGCAGAGCGCTCGTTCGGCTCCTTGGGGGATATCGCCCAGCTTGCCGGCGAGTTCACGTTCGTGAGGCCGGTCATCGACTGGGCTCATGTGCACGCGATCACCGGCGGTGGTCTTGTCTCCAAGGAGGCTTTCCTCTCCGTGTTCGACTTTCTGAAGAGCTCGTTCCCGGGGTGGATGATCCAGCCGCTCCACGCCCAGTTCACCGACAACGAGTTCGGCAAGAGCGGTGAGATTCGGCATATCCCCTATGGGACTGGCTCGCTCCGGGTTACGCCGCTCCTGGAAGCAGCGCTCGAGACCGGGGTCTCGATGAACCTCATCTCTGAGGCAAGGGAGAGTGAGAGCCACGAGGCGATCTGGAAAGAGGCGAAGCAGGTCATCGAAAAGGGTGCCCAGGCGATCGAAGGGGCCCGATCAGTCAGCCTCTCCGGAATCGAATATCCCGACCCGGTCCTTGGGCGCATCAAAGGCCAGCATTTCCATCCAGTCGGCCTTGAGCGAAGCTTGCGGCTGTCCAATGTCGACAAGCCGTTCTTCCCTGCCGATGGGTACACCAAGGGAGACCTCATCCAGTACTACGCCTCGGTGGCGCCGGTCCTGCTCCCTCATCTCGCAGGTCGCCCGATCTCGATGAGTCGATACCCCGACGGAATCGAGGGACCTTCCTTCTATGAGAAGAGAGCGCCCGGCCATCAGCCGGATTGGATGCGGACGGTCCCGGTCCCATCCGACTCCCAGGGCGGGATCATCGACTTTCTTCTCGCCGATTCCCGGGAGGCTTTGATGTGGTTTGCCAATATGGGTTGTGTCGAAGTCCATCCCTTCCACTCCACCTGGGACCGGCTCGATCTGCCCGACTACGCCATCTTCGATTTCGATCCCTCCGAAGGCTCGGAGTGGGATCAGGTGGTAGCGGGGGCAAAGCTGCTCGAAATCGCTCTTGGCCAACTCGGTTTGGTCGGCTACCCCAAGTTGTCGGGATCACGAGGGCTCCACGTCTACGTGCCGCTCGAGCCCATCCACGAGTACAGCCGGGTACGCAGATTTGTGGGGGAGGTGGGTGCCTATCTGGCTGCCGCCAACCCCGACGACATCACGATGGAGTGGGACAAGCCGAAACGGAAGGGCCGGGTGTTCGTCGATCACAATCGCAATGCCTTCGGTCAGACGGTGGCGTCGGTCTATTCGGTGCGGCCTCGACCCGGGGCCCCGGTGGCGGCCCCTCTCGGCTGGGCCGAAGTCGGCACCGTAAGGAATGGGGACATCACGATTGCCAACCTCTGGGACCGGTTGCAGCGATACGGCGACCTCTTTGCCCCGGTTGTGGGCGGGGGCCAGACGCTGGATTCGGCGGAAAAGGCGCTCGGAATCGCAGATCGCGAGGGGGTTTGACCCGTTTCTGCGCGTGGATAGCGCCATATACGGCGCCACGTACCTCAGGTATGCGGTAACCCACCGGACATCTTTGATCGCTAGCTTTCCGGGATGGATCTCTACGCCCGTATCAACATTTTGGGCGGGTTGTCGGTGCGGCTGCCCCGAGGGCGTCTCGACGATGCGATCGCGCTGGATAACGACCCGATCGGGCGGGCCAAGAGTTGGGTGGCGCAAGGGGCCGAGATCCTTCACATCGTCGATCTCGATGCTGCCGCCTACGGCGACTATCGCAATCGGGATCTCATCGATCGGCTCATGCTGGAGTCCACTGTTCCGGTCCAGGTCGCCGGAGGGGTCAGATCCGAGGGCGAGGCGGCCCGGCTCATCGAGAACGGCGCCTGGCGGATCGCGATGGGGACGGCAGCGATCGAGAACCAAAACATGGTCTGGGATCTGTGCCGGGAGCACCCGGGCAAGATCGCGGTCTCCATCGACGTGCACCGCGACGAGGAGGTAGTCACCAAGGGGTGGACCCAAAACAGTGGGCGCTACCTCGAAGAAGTGCTCATCGAGATGTCGTCGGCCGGTGTGGCTTCATTCCTGGTGTCCGAGGCCGGTCGCGATGCCCTGGAGGACCCTCCGAACCTGCAGATCATGGCTGAGGCTCTCGCCACCGTGGAGCAGCCGGTGATCGCTGCCGGCGGGGTTCGGGATCTGGAGGACCTGCGGACCTTGGTCCGTCTCCAGGCTGCGGGCCGGCGCCTCGACGGCGTCGTCGTAGGCCGCGAGGTGACTGTCGGCCGTTTCACCCTCGAGGAAGCCAAGTCGGTGATCGCGGGCGTGGGCCCGTTACGGGCCCCCGGCGGTATCGAGGCAACACGGGTCCGGATCGGGGTGAAATCCCTGGCGGTATCACTGTCGTTCTACGAGGAAAAACTGGGATTCGCACATCAGCGGACACCCGCCGGGGTGGCCGGGACGATTCTCGAACCTTCCCGCGGCCAACATATGGAGTTGGTGGAGGGTGGGGAGGTCGATCCCAAGCTCCTCACCTTCGTCGTCGACGATCTCCCGCGCTGGGGAGACCATCTCGAAAGCGTTGGCCTCGATCTCCGGGCTACCGACGACTACATCGAGCTCGACGACCCCGACGGCCGGATCATTAGATTCGAACGGGCCAGGTGAACAGAGGGGTCGGCTAGGGATTGATCCGGGTCCGCGACTGCTCCCGGAGGTATTGGCGGAGATACCAGGGGCCACCGCCACCGGTCCCCGACGTCCCCGATCCCTTCCAGCCCCCGAACGACTGGATATCGGGCCAAGCACCGGTTGTGGCTCCTGCTTCGCGGTTGACGTAGGTGACGCCCGCCTGAATCCCTTGGAGCCAGCGCTCGATCTCGTCCTCGTCGGTCGCGAACAGGCCAGCAGTGAGCCCGAACTCGGTCTCGTTGGACCGCTCCAGGCCCTCCTCCAGGGAGTCAACCGGGCCCACAGCGAGGAATGGCATGAACAGCTCTTCCTTCCAGATCCACGAAGAGAAGGGGGCGGTGGCGACGGTGGGCTGCACGAAGTTGCCTTTGTCGAGATCGTCGCCGTGGATCACCTCCCCACCGGCGAGGATCTTGCCCCCTGTAGACTCGGCTTCAGCCACCGCACGGCGGAACTTGTCGACCACGCCCTGGTCGATGACCGGGCCCATGTAGACCTCACGCTGCAAAGGGTTGCCCACGCTCAGGTTCTCCGTCTTTTCGACCAACTTGGCCACGAAGTCGTCGTACACCGCGCGCTCCACGTAGACCCTGGAGGCAGCGGAGCACTTCTGGCCACTGAGCCCGAACGCACTGCGCAGGACGCCGGTGGCGGCTTTGTCGAGATCTGCGGTGTGGGTGATCACCACCGGGTTCTTGCCACCCATCTCACAGATCACCGGCTTGGGCCGGCTCTCGTTGACGGTTCGATAGAGGTGCATCCCCACGGGATAGGAACCGGTGAACGTAAGCCCGTCCACGTCGGGATGATGAGCCAGATAGTCCCCGGCCTTGGAGTCTCCGGTGATGATGTGCAACGCACCCGGGGGAAGACCGGCCTCCTCCATCACGGAATAGAACTCGATCGCCATTAGGGCGCCCTGTCTCGAAGGCTTGACCACGACCGTGTTGCCGGTGATCAGGGCCCCGATGGAGGGCCCCGCCGCCAGAGCCATGGGGAAGTTGAACGGTGAGATCACCACCCACACCCCCCAGGGGCGGAGCACCGAGGTATTCGTCTCCTGAGGGCTCAACGAGCTCAAAGGGGTCACGAAGCCGTTGTGTTCGGTTATCTGGCGGCCGTAATAGCGGAAGAACTCGACAGTTTCGGCGATGTCCCCCAGCGCCTCCAGACGAGTCTTGCCGATTTCATAAGCCATGTCGGCAGCCATCTCGAAGGCCCTTGCCTCCATGATGTCTGCTGCGTTCAACATGAGGTCGCGTCGCTTCTCCCAGCCCCAAGCCTCCCATTCGGGGGCGAACGCCTTGGCGGCTGCCATGGCGTCGTCGATGTCGGCGTTGTCGGCGAGCGAATAGCGCCCGATCAGGATGTCGGAATCGATTGGGGAGAATTCCTCGGTGGTGGCCTCCTTGGTCCGTCGTTCCCCGTTGACGAACAAGGGGTGGGTGACTCCAAGGCGATTGGGAGCGGTGGCCACTGCCTCATCGAACGAGGCGTTCAGCTCCTCGTTATCGGCCGACATCGTCGCATACGTGATTTTGAGCGTCATGCGGGCCTCCGTCTTCGAATCTGGCTGGGCGGACGATATCAACCGTCGATAGGGAGGGACGCCCCAGTCTTGATAGGTCGTTAGGCCGGTGTGCAATTGGCGACCATTTGCCGAAAGCCTCTCATGGTCAATGTGAGCTCTGGCACCCTGCGTGCCGCCCAAACCGACGTGCTCCGCGTGCACCGTCGGGTGGTCCGGGTGGGTGCGGCGGCCGCCTGGTTCAGTGCGGCCGTATTGCTGTTGGCGGGGTTCGCCACAGGCAACGACGGTCTCTTCATCCAGTCGGTCGGCCCGATGGTTGCTGCCGGTTTCATGACGGCCCAGATCATGTTCCATCGCGAGGACGGGTCGGTGGCCATGCTCACCTCGGCGGTCGTCCTGGTGGCCACCCATGCCCTCGTTGGCATCGATGAGACTCTCCTTCCCTCGTCGCTCGCCCTGGTTGCGATCAGTTCGGTCGGCATGCTCTTCCTTACCCGCAATCAATTTCCAGTGATGCTGGGAGTTGCCCTGCTTCTGGTCGTCACCCCTCAGCTCTGGTTGGACGATCTGACAGCGGCGCTCGCCCTGGGCCTGGTTATGGGGCTGAGCTTCGCGGTGACGTCAGTGGCGTTCACCACGGTTCGCAACGCTGCGACCGCGCACAGTGAGCGATTCAGGATCCTCTTCGAGCGCTCACCTACCGCGGTCCTCGAGGAGGATTGGTCCGACGCTGCCGCATACGTTCGGTCCGAGTACGCGGGGCGCCCCGAGCGCATCCGCCAGTTCTTGCTCTCTTACCCCGAAGTGGTGCGAAACGCCGTCGGCCGGGCCCAGATCGTCCGGGTTAATCAGGCGGCTCTCGACCTTCTCGAGGCAAATGGGCCTGAGGACCTCCTCGGAAGCCGTGAAGCCTCGTCGGTCAACCGGAGCAATATGGACTCGTTCGTCGACGCCCTGGTCGCTCTATATCAGGGGCGTGAGATCTTCGAGCACGAGTTCTTCACCCACACCTTTCGAGGACGGCCAGTCTGGCTACAGGCGCGATGCGTGGACAACACGTCCGGGGCCAACCCGGCCTCGGTGATGGTGGCCCTGGCCGACATCTCCCACCTCCGAGCCCGTGAAGAGGCCCTCGCCGACCTGATCAGGGCCAAGGACGCGTTCATCGCTTCCGTCAGCCACGAGTTGCGGACGCCGCTGACCGCAGTGGTAGGGCTGAGCGCAGAGATGACCGGTGGCGAGATGAGTCAGACGGAGAAGGCTGAACTGATGCAACTCATCCTCGCCCAGTCGAGAGAGATGACTTTCATCGTGGAGGACCTGTTGGTTGCAGCCCGTGCCGAGATCGGCACTGTCTCGGTGGAGTTGGTTCGAGTCGACCTCCTCGCCGAGGTGAACGCAGCCCTGGGGACAGTCGATGTGGGCCTGGAGCCCTTGCCCGCCCACCTGCCGACGGTTATGGCCGACCCAGCCCGGATTCGCCAGATTCTCCGCAACCTCTTGACGAACCTCAATCGCTACGGGGGACCCAGACGCCGGGTCATCGGTGGCGAGAATGGGAGTCGCGCCTGGATCGAGGTCCGGGACGACGGGGCCGGAGTGCCGGCGGCGGACAGCGAGACGATCTTCCAGCCTTACTCATCGGCCCACACCGGTGTCACCGGTTCTGTGGGCCTGGGCCTCTCCGTCGCCCGCCAGCTTGCCGAGTTGATGGGTGGCTCACTTACCTACCGGCGCGACCAGGGTGAGACGGTTTTCCGCCTGGAATTGCGACTGGCCGATATCCCTGATTTCGATAGCCCGGTAGGCGACGGGAGTCCAACCGGAGGTATCAAACGGGCAATGGCCCACTAGTCTCTCCCGCCGGATGCCTGGGTCCATTTCGCTCGTCTATTGGCCACTCCTCGTGGTGGCGGCTTACTTCTTGGGGTCGATTCCCTTTGCCCAAGTTCTGGGTCGACTCAAAGGGATAGATCTTCGGGTGGCAGGAACCGGCAACGTCGGTGCCGGCAATCTCACCAAGACCGCGGGCGTCGGTTGGGGCCTGTCCGCAGGCCTTCTCGACGGCTTCAAGGGCCTCATCCCGGTTCTAATCGCCAAAGAGATGGGTCTTGGCCCGGGCGCCGCCGGCCTGGCCGGTCTGGCTGCAGTGATCGGGCACAACTGGTCGATCCTCATCAAGGGACGATCGGGGCGGGGCCTCGCCACCTCGGTTGGCGTGATGGCGGCCCTCGACCCGGTTCTCCTCGTCTGGACCACCGGATGGGCTGTCGCCGGGTGGAAGATCGGAGGTGGGGTTGCCGGGTTTCTCGGATGGGGCATGCTGCCGATAGTGGCCATCGCCATGGGTCGCGCACCGACCGAGTACCTGTTCCTCTTGCTGCTCTCCGTGGTGCTCATGGGTAGGCGGATTCAGGGCAACCCGGAGAGTGAGCGTGGCATGCGACCCTCCCTGCGACGGGCTGTGTTCGATTCTGACCCCGGCGATCACGACTTTCCACACACGGTTGACGAGCCGCTGACTCCGTGAGCCCGAAGCGGGTAGCCATCATCGCCGGGATCTCGGCGGTCGTGTACATCGGCGTTGCGGTTTTTGTCTTCGACAACTTCGAGCTGCCGCCGATGAGCCCGGTGGCTTGGGCCCTGGTCGGGGCGGCCGTTGTCACCCAGATAAGCGCCAAGTGGTTCTTCGGCCTTCTCTTCAAGGAATCCGTTGAAGAGGCCGGCGGCTCGCTGAGGGCGTTCAGTGCTTTCAAGGGAGCCCTGGTCGGGGCAGGTGTGGCCCGTCTCATCCCGGCGGGTGGGGCGATTACCCCCGTCGCCATGGCCTGGACGGTCCGCGACGAGGAGAAAGTCGCAACCGGAGCCGCGATCCGCACTGTGCTCCTCAACTATGCCGCGCTTCTCATCATGACAGGCGTCGGCTTACTGGTCGCCCGTCCTCGGGAGAGCGCACAGGTCCTTTCGGTCAGCCTCGTCGTCCTGGCACCATTCGTGCTTGGTGCCGGTCTGTTGCTCATGTTCGGCTCCGGCAAGCTCGGCTCACTCTCCCGCTTCTTGCCCCAAACCATTCGCAAGCGCCTCGACGCTTCGATGATCGACCATCTCCCCGGCATCGAGTCCCAGATCTACATCTGGGCCCGCATCGTGCTCGAGGCGTCAGCACTCGGGTTGGTGATGCATGCCTTCGGGATCGACGTGGGTATCTTCCAGATCGCCGCGGCGTTTGGAGTCTGCTCTCTGGCCGGGGGGCTTCCCGGCACTCCGGGTGGCCTATTGGTCACCGAGGGCAGCCTCGTGTTCATACTCACCGCCTACGGGTTTCCGGCAGCGACGACTCTGGCGCCGGTGCTCGTCTTCCGCATCGTGTCCTACTGGCTCCCGGCCGGGCTCAGCCTGCTCGCCGGAGGATCTACTTTCCTCGAGTCCCCCGAGGCCAAAGAGGCCGCCGCAGAATCAACCTGAGCCACCGGTTAGCCTCGCCACATGGCCGACAAAGTCACTTTCAAGCTCCTCAATCAAGACGGAGAGACCGTGTCATCAGACGATTTCGCCGGTCGCCGTCTCGTCATGTTCTTCTATCCAGCTGCGATGACTCCCGGGTGCACCCTGGAGTCGTGTGACTTCCGGGACAGTTACGGCGAGTTCACCGCCGCGGGATATGACATCGTCGGCGTGAGCCCCGATTCGCCCTCGCGTAACGCCAAGTTCCGGGAGAAAGAAGGCCTCAACTTCGACCTCCTCTCCGATGAGGACCATTCCCTGGCCGACGAGCTGGGGGCATGGGGCGAGAAGAAGATGTACGGCAAGACCAGCGAGGGCTTGATCCGCTCCACTTTTGTCTTCGGCCCCGACGGCGCAATCGAGAAGGCTTACCGCAACATCAAGGCGACCGGCCACGTGGCCCGGGTCAAAGAGGACCTGCTGGGCTGACCTGACGGGCTTCTCCGATTTCGATCCCGGCCATCTCCTCCAACGCCTTGACCAGGGCGTGATTGCCCTCTTGTCCCAGTCCCCGGGTCTGTAGCGCCCGGTAGAGCTGGAACACGAGGGCCACCCCCGGCAACGGAACCCCCAACTCGTCGGCGGCCTCGAGGACCAGGCGGAGATCTTTCTGCTGGAGATCGATCGTGAATCCCGGCCGCCAGTCACGGGCCACCATCTGCGGGCCCCGATTGGAGAGCATCCATGAACCGGCGGCGCCACCCTCGACCGCGTTGATGGCCTGAGCCAGGTCGATGTCCGCTGCCTCGCCGAGGAGCAACGCCTCCGAGACGGCCAATTGGTTCACCACCACCAGCACCTGGTTCATCAGTTTGACTATCTGTCCGGACCCCGGCTCCTCGCCAACGTGCACGATCGACTTCGAGTAGGCCTCGAGGAACGGCTTCACCTGTTCCAGGGCCCCGGCCGGCCCGCCGACCATGACGGCGAGCGTGCCATTGACTGCTCCCTCCGAGCCGCCGGACACCGGTGCATCCAGCCAGGACACTCCAAGCTCCGCAGCGCGCGCGGCGAACTCTCTGGTGGCGGATGGTGAGATGGTCGAGTGGTCGACAATGATCGCTCCCGGGTTGAGACCGTGGATCACTCCCGATTCGCCGAACACGACCTCTTCGACATCGGGAGTGTTCGAGACCGAGATCATCACGATGTCGCTCTGCTCTCCCAGGTCCTGAGGGCTGAGAGCGACGTCGCATACGAGGTCGACCGCCTTCTCCGGGGTGCGGTTCCACACCGTGACCGGGTTCCCGGCAAAGAGCAGGTTGGACGCCATCCCATGACCCATGATTCCGAGGCCGGCGAACCCAAGACGTGTCATGGCCGGTGACACTAGGACTCTGCTAAACCCGTGGGGTCATGCCCCACGATCGTCTCGACGCCACCCTCAGTGAAGAAGTCGAGTCCCTGCGCGCTTCGGGCACCGCCAAAGGCTCGGAGTCGGTCATCACCAGGATCATCCCGCCGGCGGTCGGCCGGGGAACCCGGATCCGTCTCGCCGGTTCGGATGCCGAGTTTCTCCGCATGAACTCAAACGGCTACCTGGGTTTGGCCCGTCACCCGCTGGTGATAGCTGCCGAGGAGGCGGCGACCCGCGCCTTCGGCGCCGGTCCGGGCGCGGTGAGGTTCATCTCGGGCACCTATCAGCCCCATGTCGACCTGGAGGAGAGACTTGCCCGCTTTCATGGCCGGGAGCGGTCGATGATCTTCTCATCGGCCTACGCCACGGTGGTTTCGGTCCTGACCGCACTGATCACGCCCGGGACCTTGGTCCTCTCCGACGAGTTGAACCACAACTGCATCATCAATGCCCTTCGAATGGCCCGCCCTGCTGCACGGGAGGTCTATGGCCACCTCGACTTCGACGGATTGGATCGCGCCCTCGCCCAGGCGGGTGACTCGGCACGACGAGCCGTCGTGGTCACCGACGGGGTGTTCTCGATGCGTGGTGATCATGCCGACCTCGCCGCCCTCCAAGAGGTGGCACGATCTCACGACGCAGCTTTTCCCGAGAATGTCGTGGTGGTGGTCGACGACTCTCACGGGGTCGGGGCCTACGGCGCAACCGGCCGGGGCACCGAAGAGATCACGGGGTCGGGCCCAGTCGATGTGCTCATTGGGACCCTGGGCAAGGGATTCGGGGTCAACGGGGGGTACGTGGTCGGAAGCGAAGGCCTGGTCACCTATTTGCGGGAGAAGGCTCCGATGTACATCTATTCCAACCCGATCACCGTAGGGGAGGCCGCTGCCTCGATCGCAGCACTCGATGTAGTCGACTCCGAGGAAGGAAGGGGGATGTTGGCACACCTCGCCGCGTTGACCAGCAAGTTCGAATCGGGTCTTGTCGAGCTCGGCTTCGAGACCATCCCGGGTCCGCATCCGGTGGTGCCGTTGATGGTGAGGGAGACCGAGCGCACGTCGGCGTTGGTTGGACATCTGTTCGACAACGGGATCCTGGCCACCGGGCTCAACTATCCCGTGGTCCCCAAAGGCGACGAGGAGATCAGGTTCCAGGTCAACGCCGACCACACCGAAACCGATGTCGACTTCGTCCTAGAGGTGATGAGGGGTTTCGAAGGGTGATCATTAGGGGCGAACTCTGACGCGGGCCCTCAGCCAGCCTCGACCACCACCAACACC
>CAZSMJ010000059.1:0-11781 GCA_964608055.1 uncultured Acidimicrobiaceae bacterium
CTGCGCAGCGCGGGCACTATCGCCTCGAAACTCGGCTAGCGGCTCCTACAAGAAGGACCGGCGAGCGCCGGTCCTGTCTCAGTCGGTGCCGGCCTGGATCAGAGATGTACTACGGGGCAGGTGAGGGTACGGGTGATGCCCTCGATCGCCTGGATCTTGGCGACGACGAGTTTGCCGAGCGAGTCGACGTCGTCGGCGACCGCCTTGACGATCACGTCATAGGGACCGGTGACGTCGTCCGCCGAGTCGACACCGGGAATAGTTCGCACTTCCTCTGCCACGAGGGCGGCCTTGCCGACCTCGGTCTGAATCAGGACATAAGCCTGGACCAACTGAGCCTCCTACGGTCTCGGGGCCGCGGAGCCTACACAACAGCGTCGTGCCCGGTCGTGGCGACCCCGCACCACGTTCCCGGGCGGGAACAAAGGAGGCCATGGACTTGGCAGATGCCTACGACATCTCGTCGGACCCGGATCGGTTCGATCGCGAGGTGTTTCACCGTTGGATCCCGGATTTGAGCTATTGGGCCCGGGGACGGGCCAGGGAGACGACCGATGCCGCCTGTGAGTCCAGCCTGCTTCTGGGTGCGTATCTGAGTCAGGGGAGATGATCGGATGTGCCCGTGTGGTCACGGATGGGGTCACTTTCGCCTGGCTGTGCGACGTGTTCGTCGACGATTCACACCGCGGCAGAGGAGTGGGAACGAGGCTCATGGAAGCCGTGATGGGGCATCCCGGGATGGCCGAAATGAAGCGATTTGTCCAGGCCACCGCCGACGCCCATGAGTTTTACCGAGAATTTGGGTTCGAGCCGCTCGAGAAGCCGGAGAGATGGATGATGCGCAGTGGGTCAGTGTTGCGACCTTCGGGTTATGAGCCCGAACTAATACCCCTCTTGGCCGATCCTGACCGAGATGGCGAACTGGTTCCCATCCTCTTCGACCGTGTCGAAGACGAGTCGTTGACCCTGGCGCAGGAAGCGAAAGATGGATCCCTGGAGAGCGCCGGCCCGCAGGTAGACCTCGGAGCGATCGTCGTCGCGGACGATGATCCCGGCACCGGTGACAGGGTCGTAGGTCTTGACCACACCCTGAAGCATGGTCAGGCCTTTTCTATCTTGCCGGCTCGGATGCACGACGTGCAGACCCGGGCGCGACGGGTGTTCGACCCGTGGCGGATCCTCACTCGCTGGATGTTGGGAAGCCAACGACGATTGTTGCGCTTGTGGGAGAAGCTGACGGTTTTGCCGTAGCTCGGCTCCTTGCCACAGACCTCGCAGCGATAAGACATGACTGGAAAACTCCTGGAAGGGTCGGAGGGCAGACGGCTCGGTTGAACCGTCGCGACCGAGCGGCAGGATAGCGGCGATCCCGACCAAGTCCCACTCCGGATGTAGCGTGGCGACGTGGCAACTCTGAGCCGGCTGGCCGGCCTTCCGGCGTCGGAGGTTCGGAATCTCGGTCGCGAAAGATCCCGGATCCTCGAGAAAGGCGGGATCAAGACTGTGGCCGATCTGCTCCACCACGTCCCCCGGACCTACATCGACCGATCGACGATGGCATCGCTGGCAGAGGTGCCCCTGGGTTCGGAAGTCACCGTCGTCGGAGAGGTGAAATCGGTCAAGACGAGACGGCCCCGTCGCAATCTGGCACTGGTCGAGGCTCAGGTCGCGGACGAGTCCGCGTCGATCAAGGTGGTCTGGTTCAACCAGCTCTACCGCGAGAAACAGTTGCCTGCCGGGACCCAGATCGTGTTGTCGGGGACGGTCGAACGGTTTCGGGGCAGCTTGCAGATGACCAACCCGGCCGTCGACGTGCTCAACGACGAGAAGGAGTCCCTGGTCACCGGTCGGATCGTGCCGATCTACTCCCAGGTCGGTGATGTCAAAACCGGTCACTTTCGAAGAGCCATCCACAGCGCACTTGCTCGGTCGAAGCCGATTCCGGACCCGATCCCGGAGGTGATACTGGCTAAACACGGGCTCGCCAGCCGCGAGCAGGCGTTCTCCGACATCCATTTCCCGGAATCGATGGACCAGGTCGACCACGCCCGGCGCCGTCTGATCTTCGATGAGCTGTTCCGACTCGAGCTGGCACTGGCCCTGCGCAAGAGACGCCAGCTCATGGACTCGACCGGGATCAACCATGACCCTTCCGGGGAGCTGGTCGACCGATTTCTCCGGGGTCTCCCGTTCACCCTCACGGCAGCCCAGAAGAGTGTTCTCGAGGAGATCTCGATCGATCTCCGGCTCGGCTATCCGATGCACCGGCTGTTGCAAGGCGAGGTCGGGTCGGGGAAGACCGTGGTCGCGGTGGCCACCCTTCTCGAGGGGGTGGAAGGGGGATGGCAGGGCGCGATCATGGCGCCGACCGAGGTCCTCGCCGGCCAGCACTATCAGGGGGTCACCGCATTGCTGGCCCAGGCCGGGCTCTCCCCGGACCCGCTCGGGTCGGTGTCGGATCTGGGAATGGCCAGTCTGTTCGCCTCCGATGGGCCGGCGGTCCACATGGCGCTGCTCACCGGATCTACTGCTGCGGCGAACTATCGAGATGACATCACTCGCGATCGTCTGCTCGAGGACATCGCCAGCGGCCAAGTCGACGTGTTGGTGGGCACCCACGCCTTGATCCAGGAAGGTGTCCATTTCGCCAAGCTGGGCGTAGCCGTGGTCGACGAACAACATCGTTTCGGAGTGGCGCAACGGGTGCTTCTCAAGGAGAAAGCCGATGCGGTGGATCCCGACCTCCTCATCATGACCGCTACCCCGATCCCGAGAACCCTTTCGATGACCATCTACGGGGATCTCGACATGTCGATCATCCGAGAGCTGCCGCCCGGACGCACTCCCGTCAAGACCAAGGTCATTTCCCCATTGCAGGAAAACGTGGCGTGGGAGTCGATCCGGGCCGCGGCGGCCGAGGGGCGCCAGGCTTTCGTGGTTTGCCCTCTGGTCGAGGACAGCCCAAAGGTGGAGGCGGCCTCCGCGGTCGCGGAGTTCGAGCGGTTGTCGGCCCTGATGCCGGAGCTCAAGGTGGGCCTCATCCATGGACAGCTCCGATCAGCGGAGAAAGACCAGGTGATGGGGGAGTTTCGCGCCGGCGACATCGACGTCCTGGTCGCCACGACGGTGATCGAGGTGGGGATCGACGTGCCGAATGCCACGGTGATGGTGATCGAGGACGCCGACCGCTTCGGTTTGAGCCAGCTGCACCAGCTGCGAGGACGGGTGGGGCGCGGTCTGCACCCCGGAGTCTGCATCCTGCTCGCCGACCCGACCACCGAGGAGGGAGAGCAGCGGCTCGCCGCCATGGCCTCGACCACCGACGGGTTCGTGCTCGCCGAGGAGGATCTCAGGATCAGGGGACAAGGAACGGTGTTCGGGGCCCGCCAGTCGGGGATGCCCGACCTCCGATTCGCCGACGTCCTCAGGGATTTCGACTTGCTGGTGGCAGCCCGCCACGATGCCTTCGAGCTGGTCGATCACGACCCCGAGCTGAGTGCTCATCCCGAACTGGCCCAGGAGGTCAGAGCAATGCTCGGGGACGCCGTGGAGTGGCTGTTCCACAGCTGAGGGTTAGCGTCCAGCCAATGCGGATCATCGCCGGCGTCGCCAAGGGGCGGAGGCTCATCGCACCGGATTCGAAGGGCACCCGGCCGGTGACCGACCGGGTGCGTGAGGCCGTTTTCTCCATCATCGGCTCCTGGGCAGAGGAGGCCAACGTTCTCGACCTCTATGCCGGCTCAGGCTCGTTTGGGCTCGAGGCGCTCTCCAGGGGCGCCCGCGCTGCCACTTTCGTCGAGAACGGGGCCAAGGCGCTGATTGCCCTGCGACGCAACATCGAAACGGTGGGCCTGGGGGGGACGGTGGTGAGCTCCACGGTCTCGGACTACCTCAACCGAGCGGCGGCCAGCTACGACCTGGTGTTCATGGATCCTCCGTGGACCCAGCCGACAGAGGTGATGGGGGCCGATCTCGGGCGTCTCGACCCACTGCTCGCGGAGGGAGCGGAAGTGATCGTGTCCCGTCGTCACTCCGACGAGGAGCCGTCGATCCCCGTAACCTGGGGCGTTGCCACCGATAGACGCTATGGAGATACCAGAATCTTCAGGTACACCAAGGAACCAGAGACCCGATGACGAAAGCTCTTTGCCCAGGAAGCTTTGATCCCCCAACCAACGGCCATGTGGACGTGATTGAGCGGGCGATCGCCAGCTTCGAGGAGGTGGTCATCGCGATCGTGGACAACCCGGCCAAAGCCGCCCTCTTCAGCGCCGCCGAACGTGCCGCGATGTTCAACGATCTCTTCGGTGACCGGGCCAAAGTCGAGACCTTCAGCGGCCTCCTGGTCGATTTCGCCCGTGACGCCGGCGCCGATGTGGTTATCAAGGGGCTGCGGACCGTAGGCGACTACGAGTACGAGCTTCAGATGGCACAGATGAACCGCAACCTGACGGGGATGGAGACAATGTTCATGGCCGCCAAGGAGGATTGGAGCTTTGTCTCCTCGTCGCTGGTCAAAGAAGTGGCGCGTCTGGGAGGATCGGTGAGCGGGCTGGTGCCCGACGTTGTCGAGAAAGCACTCAAGGAGCGCCTGTCATGACTCAGGAACCAACCACAACCGACACCGTGTCGGCCGACCCGGTGGAGATGCAGAATCGGACCGAGCTCGGCGACCTCCAGGACATGGTCGATGATCTGATCGTCTTTCTTCACGAGGCGAAGTCGGTTCCTCTTTCCGGGAATGCCATGGTCGACCGTGAGCAGTTCCTCAGTCTGTTGGAACGGATCAGGGCAGGGCTGCCGGACGAGTTGAGGGCAGCACGGTGGATGGTTCGTGAACGCGAGGCGTTCATCTCCCGGACCAATGAGAAGGCGCGAGAGATCGTGGATCGAGCTCGGAATGAGGCTGACGAGCTGGTGGCGGATTCCTCCATCGTGGCCGAGGCGGTCGAGGAGGCCAATCTCCTCGTGCGTCGGGCCGAGGGGGATGCTCGTCGTCTCCGTCTCGAGACCGAGGACGAGATCGAGAAGAAGCTGCAACGGGTGGAGGGGCTTCTCGCCGACATCACCATCCAGGTGCAGACGGCTCGCGACGAGCTCCACACGGCTCGTCCCAAGCCGCCCGACGTCCCGATCTGAGATGACGTCCGATCTCCAGGTCCCGGTCCACGACCTGATCGGCAACCCGGGCAAGCAACGACCGTTCGCGGGCGAGAAGCCGGTTCTGCTGCGTCTGGGCGACACGGTCGTCGAAGGCCCGATGAGTGTCAGTGGAGTGGTGGCGGGCCTCATCGATGCGGTCAGTGCCCATTTCACGGTTTCCGCACATGCCCACCTGACCTGCACCCGCTGTCTCACGGAGTGGGACGAGACGCTGACGGCCGAAGGCGATCAGGTCTATCGGCGGGTGCCGGACGAAGACGGGTATGGGATCGTCGAGGGGCATATCGACATCTCGGGGCCGGCCCAGGACGAGTTGGCGTTGAGTCTGCCGATCGTCCCGCTGTGCAAGCCGGACTGCAAGGGACTTTGCCCAACGTGTGGAACCGACTTGAATACGGAACCCTGCGACGGTCACGGGGAGGATCCTGATTCGCCTTTCGCCGTCCTGAAAGATCTGCTCGATTCCTGACCTACCAAGGAGTGCCCGCAAATGGCGGTGCCCAAGAAGAAGATGTCGCGCTCGCGGACCCGGCAACGCAAGGCTGCGTGGAAGGTGTCCCGGCCAACCACCGTTGCCTGTGAGCATTGCGGCAAGCCCAAGCTGCCCCATCGCGCCTGTCGTGAGTGCGGCACCTACAAGGGCCGCGAGGTTGTAAAGGCAGACTGAGGCTTGGCACGCATCGCCCTCGACGCGATGGGGGGCGACAACGCCCCAGCCGAGATTGTCGCCGGCGCGGTTGAAGCCTCACGGCGCGGTGTCGACGTGGTCCTGGTGGGCGAGCAGGTCACGTTGGAGGCTGAGCTGGCCAAGAACCAAACCCGGCTCCCCATCGTCGACGCCCCCGAAGTAATCGGAATGTCCGACGATCCGGCGCGCTCGCTGCGGGAGAAGCCGGGTGCTTCGATCACCGTGGCGGCCAAACTGGTCGCGGAGGGCTCGGCCGACGGGCTGGTGTCGGCCGGATCAACAGGCGCTGCGATGGCGGCGGCGGCGATCATCATCGGGAGGATCAAGGGTGTCTCCCGGCCCTCAATTGCCTCCCTCTTCCCCACGCCTGGGTCGCCAACTCTGGTGCTCGACTCAGGCGCCAATCCCGACGTCAAGCCCGACCAATTGGCCCAGTTCGGGATCATGGGCTCGGTGGCCGCCCAGGTCATGCTGGGGCTCGACGAGCCAAGAGTGGGTCTCCTCTCTAATGGAGAAGAGAAGGGAAAGGGGCGGGATCTGGAGCGCGCCGCCTATGACCTTCTCGAGCGCGCATCGATCAATTTCATCGGGAACGTCGAGGGGCGCGATCTCGCCACGGACCGCGCCGATGTGATGGTCACTGACGGTTTCACCGGCAACATCGTGGTCAAGACCAGTGAAGGGGCGATCCAGATCGTCGCCCTCTATCTCCTCGAAGAGTTGGCGCTGCTCGATCCGGCGGTTCAGGAGGCGGTCATGCCCGCCCTGTTCCGGGTGCGGGAGCGTCTCAATTGGGAAACCTACGGTGGAGCGCAACTCCTCGGGATCAAGGGCGTCGTCGTTATCGCCCATGGAGCCTCGAGCCGAGTGGCGATAGCCAATGCCCTGGTCTTGGCCAGGGACAGCGCCGAACGAGACCTTCCCGGGCGTCTCGCCGTCGAGCTGGCCCTGTGACGTCGCTCGACGACGAACTGGGCTATGTATTCGTCGATCCCCAGCTTTACCGGTTGTCACTCACCCATCGCTCGGTAAGCGCCGACGATCCCGCCCGCCACGACAACGAACGACTCGAGTTCCTCGGTGATGCCGTTCTTCAACTGGTGATGACCGACCGTCTCTATCGCGACTTCCCCGGTCTCGCGGAAGGTCAAATGGCAAAGATCCGCGCCGCCCTGGTCAGCCGCCCGACGTTGGCCGACGTGGCACGGAGGATCGACCTCGGACGCCACATCGAATTGACTCAGGCCGAGGAGCGTTCGGGAGGTCGGGACAAGGACTCGATCCTCGCCGATGCCATGGAGGCCGTCATCGGAGCCGTGTACCTGGACGGGGGAGTCGACAAGGTGGCTGCCCTGATCGAGCGACTTTGGGGCGATCGGGTCGCAGATCTGGCCAAAACCCCTGGGGTCAGAGACTACAAGACCAGGCTGCAGGAAGTCTTGGCCAAGGACGGCCGGCGACCTGAGTATGGGAGCGAGGGCACCGGCCCGGACCATGAGCGGATGTTCACCGCATGGGTGGCCGTCTCCGGTTCCGAGATGGGCCGGGGAGCCGGCCGCTCCAAGAAGGAAGCGGAGCAGGAGGCTGCGCGCGAAGCTCTCGACGTCCTCAGCTCAGGACCTCGCTGAGCCCACCGTCGCGGCGAGCCCGCAGGTCGAAGTACCACATCGTGGTCATCACCGCGATCGCCGCCACCACCACGCCCTGGAAGATGAGCCCGGCCACGAACACCAGGGCGAGACCGGTTGAGATGTCGCCGAGAGCGACCAGAGGAACGGCCACGAACTGCAAGAGCGAACCGGCGAGCGATCCCATGAGGCCGACCAAGAGGAGGTAGCCAAGGGTGGGCCACCACCGCCCCCGGACCAGGTTGATGCTTCGTGACATAGAGGCGATGACACCGCGATTCTCCAGCGCCACCACGTGGGGGGCCATCGAGACCGACACGGCAAGCCAGATCCCGGGCAGCACCAGGAGGACCACACCGAGCGAAATGCCCAATGCAGCGATGATCCCGAACGCGACCATCACCCACATCCGGCTCAAGGCAAATCGGCTGGCCTGGCCTCCACTGATCGGTGCACCGTCGATCTCAGCCGCCACAACTCGGCTGGTGGCGAGGCTGATGAAGGCCGAAGCGACGATCTGGAGAAGAAGGGCCACCAGGATGGCGTTGACGAATGGGGCCGCGACCTCGAGGAACTCTTCTGGGGTCATCGCCTCCAGTGCTTGTGGATCGTTGAAAGTGAGACTCAGGAACTCGTTGGCACCGGTCATCTGAAAGGTGAGGAGGGTCAGCGCTCCAAGGGGGATGAAGGCGCCGATCGATGGCGCCACCAGGCTCTTCCACACCCTGGCCAGCATGCTGATGCCGGCTGTCAGGACCTCGCCGGAGCTACGTGGTGTTATCGACATGGGGCGGGGTACGGTAACCCGCCCTGGTTGTGGAGTACACGAGTGCCCGAGCTGCCCGAAGTCGAGATAACACGTCGTCATCTTGACGAGGCCATGACCGGGCGCGCCTTCGAATCGGTGAGCATCACCCACGTGCGCACCTCCCGTCACAACGGAGCGCCAATCGAGGTGGAGCGCCGGCTGGTCGGGCGTCGGATCGAGTCGGTGGGACGCAAAGGGAAATTTCTCGTCGCTCCGCTCGATGACGGGCAGACCCTGGTGGCACACCTCGGGATGTCAGGGCGTTTCGCCGTCGAGTCCGGGGATGTCCCTTTGGCGGCGCACACCCATTTCCGTGCGCTGCTCGATGATGGGACCGAGATTCGCTTCGTCGATCCGCGTACCTTCGGATTCGTGGCCGTGTTCACGGACGAAGAGCTCGAGGAGTCGGGTGTCGCCCGCCTTGGGCCCGATGCCTGGCTCGACCTTCCGACTACGACCCAGCTGGCCACCTCCCTGGCCCGTCGCACCGCGCCGATCAAGGCGCTGCTGCTGGACCAGGGCCCAATCTCGGGTCTCGGCAACATCTATGCCGACGAAGCCCTCCATATCGCGGGGATCCACCCGCTCCGGCCAGGCAATTCGCTGTCGGTTTCCGAATTGGAACGTCTCAGGGCGGCGGTCGGCGAGGTGCTGGCGACCGCGATCGAGAACGGCGGGACAAGTCTCGATGACCTTGCCTACCTCCTGCCGGACGGACGGGCGGGGGAGAATCTCGACCGTCTCCTGGTCTACGGCCGAACCGAGCTGCCCTGTGCCGGCTGTGGCACGCCGATCGAGCGCCTGGTGATACGGGGGCGGTCGAGCCATTTCTGCCCTTCCTGCCAGCCGATCGCCCCATGACCCAGAAGACAGTCCGTGCCGTGGTCAGCGGCAGAGTCCAGCAGGTGGGGTTTCGCCAGAGCTGTCGACAGATGGCGAGGTCGCTCGGTCTGGTGGGCTGGGTCCAGAATCTGGCCGATGGGCGGGTCGAGGTCCTGGCCCAGGGCGAATCCGAACAACTCGACAGGCTGGTGAGCTGGCTGTGGACCGGCCCGGCGGGGGCATGGGTCACCGGCGTCGAGTCCGAGCCGGTTTCGGGAGATCAGACGCTGAGGGACTTCTTCATCCACGCCGATCCGAGTAAGAGCCGCTGAGCCGCCCTTCGCTGTTAGCCTGAGCCGATAATCACAGTCGTGTCATTTGCCAGGAAATCACTGTGTATTTGAAGTCACTCAAGCTCGTCGGTTTCAAGTCCTTTGCCGACCGGACCCAGCTCGAGTTCCGCCCCGGGGTCACGGTGATCGTCGGGCCGAACGGCTCCGGTAAGTCGAACCTGGTCGACGCGCTCTCCTGGGTGCTCGGCACCCAATCCACCAAGACTCTTCGGACCGGGAAGATGGAAGACGTCGTCTTTGCCGGCACTACCACCCGGCCTGCCCTGAACCGCGCCGAGGCGGTCCTGGTGATCGACAACGCCGAACGCCGCCTCCCGTTGGATCTCAATGAGGTTGCAATTGCCCGACGTCTCTATCGGGACGGATCGAGCGACTACGAGATCAATGGCGTCAATTGCCGGCTGTTGGACATCCAGGAGCTTCTGAGCGACTCAGGAGTGGGACGGCATCAGCATGTGATCATCGGTCAAGGTCAGATCGACTCGGTTCTCAATGCCTCGCCTGAGGACCACCGGGCCGTGATCGAGGAGGCCGCCGGGATCCTCAAACATCGCAGACGGAAGGAGAAGGCCGAGCGCAGGCTGGAACGCACCGACGAAGACGTTCTTCGCCTCCAGGACCTTCTCGGGGAGATCGAGCGTCAATTGCGCCCGCTGCGCCGCCAGGCTCGCGCCGCTGCCAGCTATGACGGGCTCCGGAACGAGGTCCGGGCGCTACGGCTCTATCTGTCGGGTCTGACCCTGCGCGAGTTGGACGAGGAGATGGTCAGCGCTCGCGAGGAGCACCGGAGGCTCACCGCCGAGGTCGCCGCAGACGAAAGCGACGTAGCCGGAATCGGCGACCGAGTCAGCGGTTTGAGCACTCGGGCCTCGAATCTCGGAGGCGAGCTCGAACGTGACACCGGGGCGGCTGCCCTGCTCGAGACCACAGCCGAGCGCCTGCGGCGAATGGCTTCGGTCGCGCATGAGCGGAGTCGGGCGGCTTCGGGAAGGCTTCAGGCGACCATCGAGCGCCGGACCGATCTGGAGGCCGAGCTGTTCTCGATCCGGGAGGAGCTGAGCGGAACGGAATCGGCGGCCGCGGAGGCCATCAGCGAGGCCGATGCCCGTGAGGCGCGGTTCAGGCGCTTGGAGGACGAGGAGCGGGTGATCGCCACCCAGAACGCGTTGTCCGCCGAGGGCGCGGTGGCAGCGGTTCGAGGGGAGTTGAGTGTTCTCGAGGCGGCAGGGGTCCGTGACGACCGAGAGTTGGAGGCCATCTCTCACCGGCTCGACGTGGTCGATGGGCAACTTCGTGACGAAACCACGGGGATAACCAGCCTCAACGAAGAAGTGCGCTCGATCGACGAGACGGTGGTCAAGCTGCAGACGGTGTTCGAGCTGGCGACCCGGCGTCGTGGCACCGATCAGGAGGCCTGGTCGAAAGCCGAGGAGGGTCTCATCGATGCCCGCCTTGCTTTGGCCGCTGCCCGGGCGAGGGTTGAAGCGGTGACTGCGGCCTTGGCCGGCCGTTTCGACCGGGAGGCGCGGCGATCGATCGAGGCAGCGCCAGGGGCGATAGGGAGCTTGATTTCGTTGCTCGACATTCCCGCCGGTCTGGAGCAGGCGGTCGATGCGGCATTGGGACGCTGGGCCGATGCGGTCGCCTTCGACGGAATCGGATCACTGCAGGAGGCGGTCGAAGCCGTGAAGTCATCCGGCGGCGGCGGCGTGCCCGTTGTCGCCACGGTCAGCCGTGAGTCGGTCCTGGCACAATCGGTGGCGCGGGGTGCGGGCGCGGAGGCTCTCATCGACCGGCTTGGCCCCAATGCCGACCAAGGTCTGGCCAGGCATCTGTTGGGCGACGTCCTGTTGGTCGAGGGCTGGGCCGCGGCCTGGTCGATGGTGACGAAGCACCCCGAACTGCGGGCGGTGACAGCCGACGGCGACCTGGTTTCGGCGGACGGGGTGCAGATCGCATCTCCGGACGGGGCAGGGCCGGCCATGCTCGAGTCAGCCGAGCTCGATCTGGAGACTGCTGAGACCAACCTGTCGAGAGCGGTCTCGATTCACACCGCCGCCAAACGTGATTTCGAGAAGAGCCGGGACCGGGAGCGGGTCGCCCTCGAAGACCTGGAATCCGCCGAGACCGGGTTGTCGGGACGCACTGAGGCCATGGCCCGCCTCCAGAAGTCGGTGGACGTCCTCGAAGGTGAGCGCTCACGTCTCGCCCAGCGGCGGAGCTCTGTCGTGGAAGGGGTCAGCGATCGGGAGCGCCAGATAGTGGACCTTCAGCAGCGTCTGCGGTCACTCGAAGGTGAGGAAGCCGAGCGAATGCGAG
>CAZSMJ010000060.1:0-11609 GCA_964608055.1 uncultured Acidimicrobiaceae bacterium
AAACCCCCCTCGACCTCACTCCGCTCGGTCGGTCCCCCCTTCGGAAAGGGGGGACAACGGCTTTCTCAGCCTTGCGCCGTAGACGAACCCGAAGAGCCCGGAGCGCCACACCTCCTCCAGGACCAGACCGTGTCCGGTCAGGAGCACCTCCGGGGGCGGCAGCGAGTCCAGCGACTTGTGCAGGTACCAGTACTCCCGGGGGGCGCCGGCGAACAACAACCCGACCAACGGGAGAAGGACTGCAGTTCCGAGGCGGTGCAGCATCCGCAGCATCGGGCTCTGGGGTCTCGAGAGGTCGATCACCACCGCCGCCGACCCGGGGCGAAGCACCCGCCGCACCTCTCTCATCGTTTGCTCCACCGAGCCGAGATTCCGAAACACGAACCCGCTGAACACGCCGTCGAACACCTCGGCTCCGAACGGCAGGTGCTCCCCGACACCAACCACCCGCTCGGGAACCGGGCTCAGGGCCAGCATCTCCACCACCGGATCGAGCCCGACCACGCTGCGTCCTCCGAAGTCGGTGTCACCGGTGCCGCAACCGAGATCCATCACCACCCCCGGGCTCAACATCTCGACACCGCGGCGGCGCCAGGCTCGCTCCCGGCCCAGCGAGAGAATGCGGTTGATCCTGTCGTAGCGGGCCGCGATCCGGGCGAAGATCGGGTCGGAGGCCTCGCTCACGGCTCGATCAGGTCGAACCCGGTGTAACGGCGCAGCGCCTCGGGGATCTCCACCGAGCCGTCAGGGCGCTGGTGGTTTTCGAGGAGGGCGATGATGGTTCGACCCACCGCACAAGCGGTGCCGTTGAGGGTATGCAGCACCTGATTCCCCGTCTCGGTCTTCATCCGCACTTTGAGACGGCGCGCCTGATAGTCGGTGGTGTTGGAACAGGAGGTGAGCTCGCGGTACGCCTGCTCACTCGGGAACCAGGCCTCGATGTCGTACTTCTTGGCGGCCGGAGCCCCCAGGTCACCGGCGGCGATGTTCACGACCCGATATGGGATCTCCAACTCCCCGATCAGCTCTTCCTCGATGGCGAGGATGCGCTCATGCTCCTCGACCGATTCCTCAGGAGTCGTGAAGACGAACATCTCGACCTTGTCGAACTGGTGGACCCTGAAGATCCCAGCTGTGTCCTTGCCGTAGGTGCCCGCCTCACGACGGAAACAGGTCGAGAAACCGGCATATCGCAGCGGCAGGGCATCGGCATCCAGGATTTCGTCACCGTGATAGGCGGCCAGTGGGACTTCCGAAGTGCCGACGAGGAACAATTCGTCCTTCGGGATCTCGTATACCTGGTCCCTCGCCTCGGGAAAGAACCCGGTGCCTTCCAGGGCCTCCTCGCGAACCAGAACTGGAGGGAGCATCGGGGTGAATCCGGCCTCCACCAGGTGGTCCATGGCCCACCGAACGAGGGAGAACTCGAGAAGGGCGCCCTTGCCTTTGATGTATGCGAACCGGCTGCCCGAAACCTTGGCGCCACGGGCGGTGTCGATGATGTCGAGCAACTCACCGAGAGAACCATGATCGAGCCCGTCCGGCCGCGGGTTTCCAATCCTCTTGATTTCGAGGCTGTCGCCCTCGGTGAGGCCATCGGCGGCGTTGGGAGCGACCAGGTTGGGGATTTCGAGCATGGCCCGCTCGAATTCGGCGGCGAGACGATCCGCCTCGGGCATCGCCTCCTTGACCGCGGCGGCCAATTCCGCGACCTCAGCGACGGCGACCTCCTTCTCGGCGCCGGTCAGAGTGGCGATCAGACGACCGGCTTCCTTCTGGCGCGCTCTCAAGGCCTCCGCCTCCTGGCGTTTGGCTCGCATTGCTGCTTCCAGGGCGATCAGAGAATCCAGATCGACGGTCGAGCCGCGACGCCGCAACGAATCCCGTATCAGATCCGGGTCTTCTCGAAGCAGTCGGGAGTCGATCATCGGGCGCCGGATGGTACCGGCTGGGCTACCCGGAGCTCTCGCCCTCGTTCACCGTGAAGACAACGGCGATTTCGTTGTCTGTCGGGTCGATATCGGCTTCCAGGCCGACGAGGGTCGCCCTCACGTCGTACGCCCCACCAGGCTGAACAGCGAGATCCTCGAACGAGACCGTGGTGGAGGCTTCAGGCTGCAGTGACGACACCCCTTTCTCCAACGTCACAGGCTCGTCACCACCGGTGAGGACGAGACGAAGCTGGGCAACCGGGCTCATGACATTCCCGCGATTGGAGACCACGACATTGAATGTCACCGTCTCGGTTGCCGGCAGCACGGCCGCATTGGACGGGTCGACCTCCCATTCAGGCTCGGTGACCACCTGACTCACCGATAACCCAGGTCGAAGGGCCAGACCGCTGTTGGGTGATCGCGCCGCCAGGACATAGGCCTGGGAGAGACTGAACAACTCACCCTCGGCCGGCATGAGGACCACTATGGGCATCGGCGCCACCGCATCGGGGACGTCCGGGCGATCCATCTCCTCGACCAGGTCGACATAGAGACGGTCACCGGCGCGTATCTCCGCAAGAGAGTTGGCGATGTTGTCCACCCCAACCGTGCTCGCGGGATCGTCCGCGGAGGCCAAAAGGGCCGAACCGAAGCCGCCGATCCCAGCATCCCATGCCTCCAGAGCCTGCCGATACAGGGCGTTGACCGCGAAGAGGGTGGGCGAGGGCGGCTCCTCGGCCACCAGCTCGAGCCCGACCGCAATGTCAGCACGCATTCCGTCGACCAGGGCGACCAGTTCGGTTCGATCGATCCGAGCAAGACGTGAAATCACCTCGCGCAGAGCGTCACCCCGAGTCGAAAGGGCGCCGGCCTGCTCTTGGAGCTGGTCGAGATAGGCGAGGTCGGCCCGGGTGTCGTTACCCGCGCTGGACACCGCGACCGCGACGAGGGCAGCCACGCTGATCAGGATCGGCCAGAGGAAGCGGACCACTAGCCGTTTCCTGGGCCTGGGTGTATCAAGAATCACGGTGGGCGAGGGGGGACTTGAACCCCCACGACCTTGCGATCACAGGAACCTGAATCCTGCGCGTCTGCCAATTCCGCCACTCGCCCTCGATGGCCGGGAAATCGTAACCCTGCGCCCAGAGTTGCGGTAGTCGGTCTCCTCAATCCTCCACCGACCGTAACCTCTCCGGCGTGAGTCTCGCCAGAAGTCTCGAACGCCGTCTCGAACGCCTTTTCGAAGGGGCCGCGGGGCGTGTCTTCTCCGGTCGTCTTCACCCCTCCGAGATGGCTGGGCGAATCGCCCGCGAGGCCGATTTGACCAGTTTTCAGCACGAAACCGGGCCGGCCACCTCAAACCGGTACGTGTTGAAGGTGAACCCTGCCGATCTCGATGTTGACCCCTCCAGGTTGCAGCGACGACTCGAGTTGGCTCTAGCCGAGCATGCGGCCGAGGCTGGCCTCCGTCTGGAAGGGCCGCCGACGGTTCTCATCGAGGCCTCGACTTCAGTCTCACCTGGCCAATTCTCCTGTGTCCCTTCGGTGACGATCGGAACGATCCCACCCTGGGCCCGTCTGGTGGCCGGCAACCTCTCAGTGGACGTCGGCCCCAATCGAGCCCTGGTCGGACGTGCCAGCGAGGCCGACGTGGTGCTTCCCTTCGAGGAGGTGAGCCGCCGCCACGCCCTGATCTGGCGCGCCGACAACCAGGCCTGGATCGTCGACCTCGGATCCGCCAACGGCACCGAGGTCGACGGGATTCGGATCGGCCCCACACCGCATCGTCTCAACCGGGGAGACATGATCGGGTTCTCCGGTCATCGGTTCCGGTTCCACGAGGGCCCGGACCGTGCCTGATCTCATCCTTGCCCTGCTCCGGATCATCTTCCTCGGTCTGGTCTACCTCTTCGTCTGGCAGGTGGCGCGAGCCATCGGCTCCCACTTGGGCATCTCGTTGCGGCGCAAGCGACGAGAAGGGACGAAAATTGTCGTGGTCAAGTCCGACACTCAACAGGGGATGGAGCTGGAAGTGCAGGACGTCAGTGTTCTGGGGAGGTCGGCCGAAGCCGACGTGCTTCTCAACGATCCCTACGCTTCGGAATTCCACATGAGGCTGGTCGCTCAGGAGAACGGGATGGTTCTCCACGACCTGGGCAGCACCAATGGCACCTATGTCAACGGGCGCCGGGTCACCGCTCCGACGTCATTACGGCGGGGCGACACCATCCAGGTTGGCAAGACGGTCATGGAGGTGCGGTGAGATACATCTGGGCCGCCGCCACTCATCAGGGCATGGCGAGGAACAACAACGAGGACACCGTCTTCCCTGATACGTCGGGGGAATCGAGTGGCCCTGCAGTCCTGATGGTGGCCGACGGCATGGGGGGCCACATCGCCGGAGAGGTGGCCTCCCGCCTCGCGGTCAACACTGCCGCCTCGTCAGACCTCGCTCCCGCCGACCGGGTAGCCGCTGCCAATCGGGCGATTCGTGAGCAGGTCGCCCGACAGCCGGATCTGGAAGGGATGGCAACCACTCTCACCCTCGTCGAGTTGACCCCCGAAGGTGTTGCCCACTTCGGCCACATCGGCGACAGCCGGGCCTACCTCTATCGGGACGGGGAACTCCGCCAGCTCACCAACGACCACACCGTCGTCGCTCAGTACGTGGCGGCGGGGACTTTGTCGCCGGAGGATGCCGCCGACCATCCCCACAGCCACATGTTGACCCGTTGTCTCGGTCTCACCCGCTTCGTCAACGTCGACGAGATCGAAATACCCCTCGAGCCCGGCGACCGGCTCTTACTTTGCTCCGACGGGCTCACCCTCATGCTCACCGATGAGGAGATCATTGAGAACCTGGCCACCGAATCCGCCGACGAAACCGTGTGGGCCCTGATCGAGAAGGCCAACAAAGCGGGAGGCCAGGACAACATCACGGTCATCATCGTGGACGTCCTCAACGGAGCGAATGACACGTAACGCCGAGGGCGCAACCGTGGTCGCGGCGTCGTTTCTCGCCGCATTCGGGGTAACGCTGGTCAACTTCGCCCGCGAGCAGAGCGTCGATGCCCAGACTGCGCTGACCTTCCTGGTCTTCCTGATCGCCTTCGGCGGGCTCCACCTGGCGGTTCGGACCTGGGCACCGCGGGCCACCCCCCTGCTCATCGCCCCCGTCACCGCTCTCACCGCCCTCGGGTTCATCGAGATCTACCGGCTCGACCCGGTGAAGGCGGGGCTGCAGCGATGGTGGATGCTGATTGCCGCTGGAGTTGCAATCGCCGTACTCGCCCTCTTCGCCAGAAGCTCGACCACCATCCTCCGCCGCTACCGCAACATCACCCTTCTGTCCTCGCTGGTCCTGTTGCTGCTCCCCAACCTGCCCATCGACTGGGGTTTTCCGCTCAAGGGCCTGGTGGTGAATGGGTCGCGTCTGTGGATCGTCCTCGATCTCGGGTTCACCACGCTTCAGTTCCAACCTGCGGAGATCGCCAAGTTGGGATTCGTGATCTACGTCGCCGCCTACCTCGCTGATCATCAAAGAGCGCTGCGTGAGGCGCGCCGGCACCTGGGACCGATCCGGTTCCCCGAGCCCCGTCAGCTGATTCCATTGGTGTTGACCTGGATCGTCAGCATCCTCATCCTCATCTCACAGCGCGACCTGGGAGCCTCACTGCTGCTCTTCGCTGGTTTCGTGCTTCTCCTCTACGCGGCCACCGGCACCACTGGTTATCTGGTAGCCGGGGGGTTCATGGCAGCGGCAGCCGGGGTTGCCGCGTATTACATGTTCGACCATGTCCAGCGACGGGTGATTGCCTGGCTGACCCCGTTCGAGCATTTCGACGACGAGGGCTACCAGATCGCCCAGGGACTGTTCGGCATGGGGACGGGAAGCCTCTCCGGCGCGGGGCCGGGTCTGGGCCGCCCCGACCTGATCCCCAATGCCATGACCGACTTCATCTTTGCCGCGGTGGGTGAGGAACTGGGGTTCGCCGGCACGGTGTCGGTGCTCGCCCTGTTCTCGCTGGTGATCGCGGTGGGGCTCGGCATCTCCTTCCGAAGCCGGGACATGTTTCGCAAGCTATTGGCCGCCGGGCTCACCTTCGTGTTCGCGGTGCAGACCTTCCTCATCATCGGGGGGGTGGTCAGAGTGGTGCCACTGACCGGAATCACGCTTCCCTTCATGTCCTACGGTGGCTCGGCCCTGGTGGGCAACCTCATCTTGATCGCCCTCCTGCTCCGAATCAGCCACGAGGAGGCGTCGTGAACGGCCCGGTGCGTCGAATAGCGATCGGGGTGTTCACTGCGTTCTGCGCGCTGCTCTTGGCAGTGACCTGGATTCAGGTGGTCAATGCCGACACCCTCAAAGCCGATCCCCGCAACGCCCGGCCCGCCCTGTCAGAACGGGGGAAGGAACGGGGCCTGATCGTCACGATCGACGGCACCGTGGTCGCCGAGTCGGTAGTCGATCCCTTGGATCCGCGTTCCTTCGTCCGCACCTATCCGAAAGGCGAAGCCTTCGCCCACATCGTGGGTTACAACTCGTTCCTCCTCGGGGACGCCGGTCTCGAGAGCGCCTACGCACCAGTTCTCAGATCCAAGCGCGACCTGACCATCAGCGACCTGATCTCGGTGATCCTGGGTCGTGACCTGCGACCGCACAGTCTCGAGATGACGGTGAACGGGCCGTTGCAGGAGGCTGCATATGAAGCGCTCGGAGGGCAGACGGGTGCGGTGGTCGCTCTCGATCCCAAGACCGGTGCGGTGCTGGCTGCGGTCTCCTCGCCTTCCTTCGACCCCGAGTCGTTGCTGGGTGAAGATGCCTCCGCGATCTGGGACTCGCTGCTCGCCGACCCGGAGAGCCCGCTGAGCGACCGAGCCACAAGAGAGCTTTTCGCCCCCGGCTCCACCTTCAAGGTGGTGGTGACCGCCACCGCCCTCGATACCGGTGAGGCCGATCCTGGGACCGAGTTCCCCGATCCCCTCGAGTATCAGTTGCAGGGCTCGTCGGCCACCATCTCCAATTTCAGCGGGGGTTTCTGCGAAGACGGGGACACGGTGAGCCTGCTGGTGGCCTTCGTCAGGTCCTGTAACACCATCTTCGCCGACCTGACGGTTCGACTCGGAGCCGAGAACATCGGGATCACGGCGGGCGCCCTCGGCTTCAACACCGACCTGACCTTTCCTTGGACTGTGCCCCAGGCCGCCTACCCGGTGGACGACCTGATCGATGATCCTGCTGCATTGGCTCAAAGCGGGATCGGGGAGCGCGACGTGCGCGCCACCCCGTTGCATATGGCAATGGTCGCCGCAGCAGTCGCCAACCAGGGCCTCGTCCCCAGTCCCTACCTGGTCAACCGGGTATTCGACGCCGACGCGAACATCCTCGAAGAAGCGGAGCCCGCCTCCTTGGGACGAGCGATGGCCCCCGCCACTGCCTCGGTTCTCGCCCAGCTCATGGAACGGGTTGTGACCGAAGGAACCGGCAGCAACGCCGCAGTGCCCGGGATCCGGGTCGCCGGCAAGACGGGGACCGCTCAGGGAGCTGGAGACGGGCCTCACGCCTGGTTCATCGGGTTCGCCCCGGTTGAGAACCCCACGATCGCGATCGCGGTGCTCATCGCCGGTGGCGGCGATTTCGGCGAATCGGCAACCGGCGGCGCGGTGGCGGCGCCGATCGCGGGCGACCTGATATCGCTCTGGTTGCAGGGAACCCGATGAGTTGGCCCCAGGGCGTTCCTAGAATCCAGCGCTCTCCATGAACACCCCTAGTGAACTGACCGACCGCTACCACATCACGTCCCACGTGGCGCGGGGAGGGATGGCCGACGTCTACGAGGGCCAGGACACCCTGCTCAACCGCCGGGTGGCGATCAAGGTCCTCCACGCCCAGTACTCCGCGGACGAGGCGTTCGTCAAGCGATTCCGGCGCGAGGCACAGGCCGCGGCCAACCTCAGCCATCCCAACATCGTCGGCATCTACGACTGGGGACAGGCCCAGGGCACCTACTTCATCGTCATGGAGCTGGTCGACGGTCGTTCGTTGCGCGACGTGCTCAAGTCCGAAGGGGCATTGCTGGCCCGTCGCGCAACGGAGATCGCCTCCGAGGTGGCTGCTGCGCTGTCCGTGGCCCATCAAGCTGGTCTGGTTCATCGCGACGTCAAGCCGGGAAACATCCTCCTCGCCAAGGACGGGACAGTGAAGGTGACCGACTTCGGGATCGCCAGGGCCTGGGACGACAGCGCGGAGCTGACCAAGACCGGCGCCGTGATCGGCACCGCCACCTACTTCAGCCCGGAACAGGCCCAGGGCGCTGCGGCCGATGCCCGCAGTGATGTGTACGCGCTCGGAGTGGTCCTGTATGAGATGCTGACCGGCCGGCCCCCGTTCACGGGTGATAGCCCGATGTCGGTCGCGTTCCAGCATGTCTCGACCGAAGCACCTGCCCCCACGGCCCTCAACGCGGATGTTCCACTTCCGCTCGACACAGTCGTCGCCAAGGCGATGCGCAAGGACCCGAACGGGAGATATCAGAGCGCCGACGAGATGCGGGCCGATCTGGTGTCGGTGCTCAGGGGACAGAGTGTGGAGCCGGTGGCGGTGGCCGCTGCAGCCGCCGGAGCGGTGGCGGGCGGTGACAACGTCACCCGTGTGATGACGACCACTCAGGTTCCCCCGGCCACGGTTCCCCCTGATGAGGTCTACCGCGGGATCGAGGAGGAGCCCTCGTCCCAGATGCCGTTCATCATCACCGCCTTCGCCCTGCTCATCGCCTTGGCCATCCTCCTGTTCGTCCTCTTCCGCCTGGCAGGAGGCGGCAACGCCGAAGCGGAATTGATCGAAATCCCCAACGTCACCGGAATGACCAGAGAGGACGCCGGCATCCGCCTCGAGGATGAAGGCTTCATCGTCACGTTCACTCCAGAGGCAAGCGAGGAGGTCGAGATCGATTTGGTGATTCGCACCAACCCTCCCGGCGGCACCGAAGCCGAGGAGGGCTCCGAGGTCGAGGTTTTCTACTCCACGGGCGCCGAGGAATTCGCAGTTCCGCCCCTGGTCGGCCAAACCCTGCAAGCAGCAGAGGAGATCATCGAACTGAACGGCTTCGTTCTCGGCGATGTGAGCGACGAGCCCAACGCCACGTTCGCCGAGGGAACGGTCATCAGACAGACCCCGGGTGCCGGGGTGCTGGCCGGTGCTGGTGCTGCGATCAACCTGGTCATCTCGAGCGGCCCTGAAACCCACATCCTGCCGGTGCTGGCGGGCGAGACCGAGCGAGATGCGGTGACGGCGCTCCAGAGATTGGGTTTGCTTTCGACGATCCAGGATGAGTTCTCCAACGACGTGGCCGAAGGTCTGGTGATCAGGACCGAGCCCGAAGCTGGAGAAGAGGTGCGCTCTGGTGACACCATTCTGTTGGTGGTGTCCCAAGGCCCTCGGGCGGTGCAGGTGCCGAATCTGCTCGGACAAACTCCGGAGCAGGCAGAAGCGATCCTGACCGACCTCGGCCTGACCATCAATGTCTCCGACAGCACCCAGCCGGTGGTGGACGCCTCCCAGAACGGTCTGGTAGTGGATCAAAACCCCGACGCAGGGGCGGAGCTGTTCCCCGGTGACGTCGTCACGGTGACCCTCGGTGAGTTCACGCCGCCACCAACAACGACCACAACCACGACCACCCCGACGCCACCCAGTACCTAGCTAGGGCTTTGGCGATCACCGATAGTTGGTGGTCATCAGGAATCCGATGGCGATACAGACCAGCCCCGCGACCAGAACGAGCTGATCGAGCTCGAAGACGAATCTGATGAGCACCAGGATGACTCCGATGACCATGAGGGCGGCCATCAGCGCGACATACCAGGTGGGGCTCGGATCCTTTGCCTTGGCAGCCGCGGCTGCCGTCAATGCGGGTGCGGGACGGCTCTTGGATTTGCGTCGCTTTGATTCCGGCACCGCGGCGAGAGTAATGCGAGTTACATGGGTGTAGTTCTCAACATCCTGTGGAGAAACCTCGGGATAACTACACGCTTGTGATTTCGGCTCTCAGGCCGGGCGCCAGACCGGGATCATGTCCTCCCGACAGTGTCGAGGCGGGGCATCGTCCCGCACATTGACTGCTCTCATCGTCAATTCGGCCCCACAAACGGTGCATTTGTAGTCCTGGTCGACCGTCACCACATCGTCGGGATCGATCTCGGGCGGTGGGGTGCCCAGCATCCGAATCACCGAAATCGACACCCGCCAAATGACGACCCCGATCACCACGGCGAGCAGCGCATCGAGGACGGTGTTACCGGTCATCCTTCGTTGTCCCCCTGCGCAGCGGGGGGACCGACCGCCAACGAAGTGCGGTCGAGGGGGGTAGGCCCAGGATGCCGGTTCACAGACGCTCGATGATGAGGGCGTTGGCCATCCCGCCGCCCTCGCACATGGTCTGCAGACCGTATCTGCCTCCGCTCCGCTCCAACTCCCACACCAGCGAGGTGAGGAGACGGGCTCCGGAGGCGCCAAGAGGATGACCGATGGCGATGGCGCCACCGTTGACATTGGTCCGCTCCCAGAGGGCCATTGGGTCACTGCCCCCATGCTCGATCCGCCACGCCGCGGTCACCGAGGCGAAGGCCTCGTTGACCTCGAAGAGGTCGATGTCCCCGATTTCGAGACCAGCTCGAACCAGGACTTTCTCGGTGGCAGGGATGGGACCGGTGAGCATCATCACCGGGTCGACCCCGGCCATCGCAAACGACACAAAACGTGCCCTCGGGGTGAGCCCGAGCTGGGTTGCCCGGTCCTCTGACATGATCAGGACCGCGGCCGCACCGTCGGAGATCTGTGAGGAGTTGCCGGCCGTGACCACCCCGTCGCTCTTGAACGCCGGCTGCAGCCCACTCAACTTCTCAAGCGAGGTGTCGGGGCGGATTCCCTCGTCACGAGTGACGGTCTCACGCATCCCGTTGTCCCGGGTCACACCGACCGCGATGATCTGCTCCTCCAAACGTCCCTCTTCGGTGGCCCGGGCGGCCCGGAGATGTGACTCGAGCGCCAGCTGGTCGAGCTCGGTACGGGAGAGGCCCCACTTCTCCGCGATCATCTCCGCCGAGATCCCCTGAGGAACCAGGCCCTGGGAGTAACGCTGCAACATCCGGGGGCCGAAGGGCAGACCCGGTCCTTGTTGGGCGGTGACCCCCATCGGCACCCGGGTCATGCTCTCGACTCCGGCGGCGATCACGATGTCCTGGGCCCCGGCGATCACCGCCTGGGCGGCGAAGTGAGCGGCTTGTTGCGAGGAGCCGCATTGGCGGTCGATGGTGACGCCCGGCACCTCCTCGGGGAATCCGGCGGCGAGGGCGGCATTGCGGCCCACGTTGTAGGCCTGTTCCCCGGTCTGGCTGACCGTGCCCATGATCACGTCGTCGATCTGCGACGGGTCGATTTGGTTGCGCTCGACCAGTGCCTGGAGCGGGATCGCGGCAAGGTCGACCGGATGGATGTCCTTGAACACACCGTTTCGTCTTCCAATCGGGGTGCGCACCGCATCGACGATCACGGCATTCGGCATCTCGGCTCCTTGGTCAACGTCGCATGTGGCAACAGCGGTCGGGATCTAATCCATCCCTGGTGGAGACGATGGGACTCGAACCCACGACCCCCGGCTTGCAAAGCCGGTGCTC
>CAZSMJ010000061.1:0-11522 GCA_964608055.1 uncultured Acidimicrobiaceae bacterium
GGTCGGCGTCGTCGATGCGGACATCTACGGCCACTCGGTGCCGCGGATGCTCGGTGTGACCCACCCACCAATCCTCGTTGCGGAGGCGATCATCCCCCCCGTCTCCTACGGGGTGAAGGTGATGTCGATGGACTACTTCGTCGGTGATGACAAGGCCGTGATCTGGCGCGGCCCCATGCTCCACAAGGCCATCGAACAGTTCTTGAAGGACGTGTTCTGGGACAACCTCGACTTCTTGATCGTGGACATGCCCCCGGGAACCGGCGACATAGCCATCTCGATGGCGCAGTTCCTACCCCGGGCCCAGGTGCTCCTTGTCACTACCCCCCAGCCCACGGCACAGAGGGTTGCAAGACGGGCGGCGCTGATGGCTGCCGAGGTCGACCAGCAGGTGATCGGGATCGTGGAGAACATGTCCTGGTTCACCGGAGATGACGGAAAGCGGTACGAGCTTTTCGGGTCGGGTGGAGGGACGGCACTGGCCGATGAAGTCGGGGTGGACTTGATGGCAAGGATTCCCCTTCTCCCGGCGATGGGGCGAGGAGCAGATCAGGGTCACCCGGTGGCGGTGGCCGCCCCCGGTTCGGAAGCCGAGCAGGCGTTCGAGGCATTGGCCGGGGCTGTGGTCGACAAGAAGCCCCGGATCCGGACCAACCCCGCCCTGGTGATCAACTGATGTCGTCCGCGCGACTGGTGACACGTGGTGGTGCTGCCTGGCTCTTCGGGCTGGCTTCGACGGTTCTCCTGGTTGCCCTTTGGGGCCGGGCGGTTGTGGTGGACACCAATGAGCTGGCCGAGTCTCTTTCTCCTCTAGCCGGTACCGATGCCGTGGTCGACAGATTCTCCGCCTGGTTGGTCGACGAGTTGACCGAAGAGGGTCTCGACCCGGTTACCGCCGAGGGCGCGGCCGAACATGTCCTCGACGACCCGGCGGTCTCGCACGCCCTTGAAGGGTTGCTCGGGGAAATGGTCGAAGCTGCCGCCTCTCCTGATCCGGCAGGATCCACCGTCGATGCCAGATCGGTGATCTATCCGGCGGTGCCCGACATCACGGTGCGGCTCAACGAACTCGGGGTCCCGATCTCAGAGGCGCAGCTCGCGGCCGCGGTCACGGATCTCGATCCCCTGGTGGTCCGCCAGCCGTCCTCCGATGCCTATGTCGGGCCAGAGTCCCAGGCAGCTTCGAAGTTGGGCACCGCGGTCATCCTGGCCGTGGCGGTGATGCTGATCACCACCTGGGCCTACGTCGCAGCCTCCGAGGACCGAAACAACGCACTTCGCAGTCTCTTCACCCGGTTCTCTCTCGGTGCCCTTTCCTTCGCGGTGTTCTTGCGGATCGGCGGCTGGGTGGCCGATCCGGGCGGCGGGCGCGCGCCGGTAGCTGAGACGCTCGGGTTGCTTGCTGTCTCGAAATGGCTGATCCCGCTGGGTTTGGGTTTCATTGCCGCCTGGGGCGCCGTTGCCTTCTGGGTGTTCCGACGCCGTCAGGTCAAACCGGCGGCAGCGTCCCGGACGCGTAGCGAAGTATCCACACGGCCGCCAGGCTGACTCCGGTCCCGATCAGCACCAGGTTCAGGACCCGATTCGGAATCGGCTCCACCTTGCCGGCGCGCCTCAACAGCGACCAGACCCATCCTCCGACAACGAGCACCACGAGCAGAGGAATCAGTGGGTGGTAGTCGAGAGCGAGGTCGACGTTTCCTCGGAGTAGCGCTGAGGCGGCGCGGGTCATCCCGCACCCCGGACATGGCACCCCTGTGAGCAGGGCAATCGGGCAGATGGTTGATCCCTGGTCGGTGGGGTTGATTGCCAGCAACGCAGCGGCGCCCAGGAATGGTGCCGCAGCCACTGACCGATCGCGCCATCCGGTGAACATCACTGGTCGAAGAAAGGAAAGGTGACCGTGCCGGCAGTGGCGAGGAAGAAGACGAGGATCGGCACGGCGATCAGAGCGGTACCCACGATGCCCACCACCTTGGCCGCTTTGGCGGTTCCCTCGTTCATCGGGTCGCGGCGACCCGAAACAATCGCCTGCAGTTCGTTGTTGGCCATGACCCAGGAGACGATCCCAAGGAGGCCACAACAAACGATCCCGAGGATGCCGAGCACGAGAGCGGTCGTTGCCTGACTCTGCTCTGGGTAGGCAGCGGGAACAGCCATAGCTAGACCCTACCGACCCAGCCGGTCCAGGACTCGATAGAGGACCGACGCCGGGGTCAGGAACCAGGGCTTGGATCGGTAGTAGAACCGCGTCGGAGCTGGAACCTTGGTGAACGAGCTTGGTGGGTCCTCACCGAGGAGCATCCCGGCAAGGTCATGGCCCATCAGCGTGGATAACCCGACACCGTGACCGGCGTAGCCGAGGGCGAACCAGACGCCGTCGATTTGACCCATGTGTGGGATGAGATCGAAGGGTACGCCCAGCTTCCCGCCCCAGGCGTGGGTGATCTCGGCATCGTCGAGGTCGGGGAAATAGCCGAGTAGCTGGCGCCGCAGGTCAGCTGCTGACTCCTCGAGGTCGAGTCCGGTGTGGAGATTGCGCCGCCCGCCGATGAGGATGCGATCGTCCGGTGTCCGCCTCATGTAGTTGAGAAGACGCCGTTTGGTGTACGTCATCGAGCCCTTGGGGAAGACCCGGGCTGCGCGCTCCCCGAGTGGCTCGGTCACGATGATGTAGGAGCCGACAGGGACTACCCGGCGCGCCAGCTCCGGGACCGGCTCAAGCGTCGTGTACCCGTTTGTTGCCTGGATCACTTCGCCGGCCCTGACCGTTCCCTTGTCGGTCCCCACCTTGAATCCCGGCCCGTCGCGTGACACGTCATGAACCGCACAGTTGTCGACCAGGATCGCCCCCGCAGCCGCGGCCGCGGCCGCGATCCCAAACACGAAACGGGCGGGCTGGATCCCGAGTCCCTCCGGTTCGAAGAGGACAGCGGTGAATCGGTCGCTGGCGACCACCTCGGAGACCCGATCTCGTCCGAGTACCTCCCAGTCGACACCCACGGTCTCCCGGTACCAGGCGACGGATTTCTCGAAACGGGCCTGGGAGTCGGCGTGGATACCCAGCGCCGCCATTCCGCCATTCACGATTTGGGCGTCGATGTTCTCTGCCTTGGCGATGTCGGTGACGATGTCGACCGACCGCACGCTCGCCTGCCACATCTCGTGTCCGAGCTGGGGGCCGAACCGGTCGAAGATGACCTTGATCCCGGCCTTGATGTCGGGTGAAACCATGCCTCCATTGATGGACGAGGCCCCGGAGGCGATTGCGCCCTGGTCGACCACCGCCACCGTCTTCCCGCCCCGCGCCAGCCGGAGGGCGGCCGAGAGACCGGTGAGCCCTGAGCCGACGATCAGGACGTCGGCGTCGGACGGCAAGTCAGATGTGATTCCATGAGGGCGCGGAAACTCTTCGACCCAGAAGGGACTGGGGTTCACAGCCCGGCTAGCCCTGCCTGGAAGAGGGAGGCCATCTCGGGTACCTGGTCGGGGGTCATGATGAGCGGTGGAGAGACTTGAAGCCCTCCGCCGCCGACCGCCCTCGTGAGCACACCTGCTTCACGGCAGGCGGCAGCAGCTCGGTAGGGGAGGGTCTCGTCATCTCCGACCTCCAGCTGCACCGCTGCCAGCGCCCCGACTCCGCGTCTGATGGTGGAGACGACCGGCAACTCCTCGAGGGGCAGCAACGCTTGGTAGAGCTCCTCTTCGAGGGCGGCGGCCCGGGCCAGCAGTCCTTCCCGCTCGATGATGTCCATCACCACAAGGCCGGCGGCACAGGCGGTGCTGTGCCCGGAATAGGTGTATCCGTGGCGGAACATCAGACCTGGAGTGTCGAAGAACGGGGCGGCAACACGGGGGTTGGCCACCACCCCACCGAGAGGCGCATAGCCGCAGGTAACGCCCTTTGCGAACGTGATGATGTCTGGCTCGAGGTCGTAGATGTTGGCCGCGAACCAGTCACCGCAACGGCCGAACCCGGTGATCACCTCGTCGGAGATGTAGAGACCACCAGCCGTGCGGATCGCCTCCCTAACATGGGTGAGGTATTCCGCCGGGACTGGCCGGATCCCACCGGCACCGATCACCGGCTCGACGAAGATGCCCGCCACCCGTTCCGCCCCGACATGGTCGATGGCCTTCTCAACCGCCTCAGCATCGTCGTATGGCACCAGCACCACATCTGACACGAGGTCGCCGCCGTATCCGGTCCGATTGGGCTCCATCCCTCCCAACGTCGTGCCGTAGGTGTGCATCCCGTGATAGGCCCACTCCCGTGAGATGAAAACCGTTCGCTCGGGCTCGCCGACCGCGGAGAAATAGCGGCGGGCGAGTTTGGCTGCGGTGTCGATCGCATCCGAGCCACCGGAGCCGAAGAAGACCTTGGAGTCGGGATCCGGGGAGACAGCAGCGATTCGGCCCGCCAGGTCGATCGGGGGCCGGGTGGCGTAGTCGATGAATGCGTGGAAGGCCGGAAGCTTGCGCGCCTGGTCGGCCATCGCGTCGACGATCTCGTCGCGGCCATACCCGACATTCATGTACCAGAGGGAGGCTGCGGCATCGAGATAACGCTTCCCGTTCTCGTCGAAGACATATATCCCTTCGCCTCGATCGACGATGAAAGGGGCATGCTGAACCTTGTTCATCTCACCGAACGGATGCCAGAAGGAAGACATGATCGGGAGAGTAGCCCGGGTTCGATTTGGCTAGCCTCGCCGCCCCATGCCCGCCGACCTCGTCTTTCTCAATGGTCCGGTTTTCACCTCTGACGCCACTCGATCGTTGGCCAGGGCCGTGGCGATCGCCGAAGGCCGGATCCTCGCGGTGGGGGCGGAAGAGGAGGTCTCGGAGCACATCGGAGCCCAGACCGAGGTGGTGGATCTCGCCGGGCGGTTGCTGACACCCGGATTCCAGGATGCCCACGTGCACCCCGGGAGCAGCGGTCTCGACCTGCTTCGTTGCTCGCTGAGCGACTGCGACGACGCACTCCAGGCCCTGGACGCCATCGCTCGCTACGCAACCGAGCGCCCGGACGAACCGTGGATCCTGGGTGCCGGATGGTCCCAGGATTGGTTCCCAAGAGGTTGCCCTCCGAAGGAGTTGCTCGACTCGGTTGTGCCCGACCGTCCGGTCCTTCTCTACAACACCGACGGGCACGGGGCTTGGGTGAACAGCCTCGCGCTGGAGCGGAGAGGCATGGATTCCTCCACTCCGGACCCCAGAGACGGTCGCATCGAGCGCAACCCCGACGGCACTCCGCAGGGGACCCTTCACGAAGGCGCCGCCAACATGATGCAGGAGATCGCCCCCCAGGACAGCTTCGAGGATGTGCGTCGCGGGATCTTGGCCGGACAGAGTTATCTGCTGTCGAAGGGGATCACCGCATGGCAAGACGCCCACGTGGACAAAATGACCCACGACGCCTACCGGAGCCTTGCGGCCTCAGGGGAGCTGTTGGGACGAGCCGTTGGTGCGCTCTGGTGGGACCGCCGGCAGGGACTCGACCAGATCGAGCAGCTTCTTGAGATGAGGTCGGAGCCGGAAGGGCGCTATCAGCCGCTAACGGTGAAATTGATGCTCGATGGAGTGATCGAGAACGGCACGGCGAGCCTGCTCGAGCCGTATGTCGACGGGGAGGCGAGCAACACCGGCATTGACTTCATCGCACCTCAGGAACTCAATCAGATCGTGGTCCGCCTCGATTCCCTGGGGTTCTCTTGTCACTTCCATGCCATAGGAGACGCCGCAGTCCGACATGCTCTGGATGCCGTCGAAGCGGCCCGGGCGACCAATGGTTTGAGGGGGAACCGGCACCACATCGCGCACATCCAAGTGGTGCACCCCGATGACATTCCTCGTTTCAGGGCACTTGGCGTGACCGCCAACGCCCAGGCCTTGTGGGCTGCCGATGGCGGATATCAGACCGAGTTGACCAAACCTGTCATCGGTCCGGAGCGGAGCGGTTGGCAATACCCGTTTGGGAGTCTGCTGCGGGCCGGTGCCACCTTGGCCATGGGCTCGGACTGGGGAGTGTCAACCGCCAATGTCCTCGCCCAAATCGATGTTGCGGTGAACCGATCGAATTGGCTCGAGCCCGACTTGCCACCGCTCAACCCCAATGAGCGGATCAGCCTCACCGACGCCCTCGCCGGGTTCACATCTGGATCCGCATATGTCAACCATCGTGAGGCCGACTCGGGGACAGTCGCGGTGGGTAACCTCGCCGACCTGGTAGTTCTCGACCGGGATCCGATGAAAGAAGGTCCGATTCGGGACACCAAGGTCGCCATGACCATTGTGGGCGGACAGGCGGTTTACAAGGAGGATTGATGGCCAACCCGGCTGTGGAGCTGACTGGTGTCACCAAGCGCTTCGGTGACGAGATGGTGGCGGTCGACGGCTTGGACCTCAGCATCGAAGACGGGGAGTTTTTCTCCCTGCTTGGGCCTTCCGGCTGCGGGAAGACCACCACCTTGCGCATGATCGCCGGCTTTGAATTCCCCACCGAGGGCAGCGTCCGGGTCCATGGCACCGAGATGGCGCTGAAACCCCCCAACGAGCGTCCGATCAACACGGTTTTCCAGTCCTATGCGCTGTTCCCCCACATGACAGTGGCCGAGAATGTGGCTTTCGGGCTTCAGATGAAGAAGGTCGAGAAGTCCGACATCGCGGATCGGGTCAAACGGGTCCTCGATCAGGTGCAGCTCGGCAGAAGGGCCGACGCCAAACCGAGCCAGCTCTCCGGCGGCATGCAGCAACGAGTGGCTCTAGCTCGCGCCCTCGTCAATGAGCCGGAGGTGCTGTTGCTCGACGAGCCTCTGGGCGCTCTCGACCTCAAGCTGCGCCAGGCGATGCAGGTCGAGCTCAAGGACCTACAGACCAGAGTCGGGATCACCTTCGTCTACGTCACCCATGACCAGGAAGAGGCGCTCACCATGTCCGACCGGATCGGCGTGATGAACGAGGGCAAGCTGCTCCAGGTGGGTCGGTCCGAGGAGATCTACGAGACGCCGACCTCGCGATTCGTCGCCGACTTCATCGGTGAGATCAACCTGCTCGATGCCACGATTGTCGGGCCCGACACGGCTCGTCTCGGCAGCGGGGTGGAGGTCGGTGTTCCAGCGGGCGGTGCTCAGGCCGGCACCGAGGTGACGCTTGCCTTACGCCCGGAGCGACTGTCCCTTTTCGACCTCGACGAGGAGCTGCCCGCCGGGTACAACCGGCTCCGGGTTCGCATCACCAGGCGGATGTATTTCGGCGATGTCTACTTCTACGACGTCGACGCCGGGTTGGGCACCCAGATCGAGGTCAAGGAGGAGAACCGCCCCGGGGTCGAGCTCTATGACCTCGGGGAAGAGGCCTATCTGGTGTGGAGCCCGCAAGCAGCAAACCTCGTCATGGCCTGATGAGCACCGCCCCGGTGACGCCTGAGCTGGAGAAGGCGGCGATCCGCGCCGAGTCGAGGCGTGGATTCCTGATCGGACTGCCGGCCGCGTTGTACCTGGTGCTGTTCTTCGCAATCCCGTTGATCCTGGTATTCGTCTACTCCTTCGCAACCAGGTCATCGACGGGCCAGACGGTCCTCGCCGACTGGAACCTGGAGTCATACCAGCGCCTCTTCACCCCCGGTGTGCTGGCGATATTCGTTCGATCCCTGGTGCGGGCCTCGGTCACCACCGCAATCTGCCTGCTGTTCTCTTACCCCTTCGCCTATTTCATCGCCACCCGGACGCCTCGGGTCCGCAATCTGATGTTGATCTTCGTGATGATCCCCTTCTGGTCGAACTTCTTGGTGCGGACCTACGCATGGAGGGTCCTCCTCGGGTCGGACGGGCCCATATCGCAGTTCAGCCAGAGCCTGGGTGGTGAGCCGATCCGCCTCCTTTTCACCAACACCGCGGTGCTCATCGGGCTGGTCTATGGATTCATGCCGTTCATGGTGTTGCCGCTCTACGCCGCACTGGAGCGAATGGATTGGAGGCTGGTCGAGGCGGCGCGCGACCTCTACGCCGATGGGTGGACCGCCTTTCGCAAGGTCACCCTGCCGCTCTCGATGCCGGGGGTGGTCGCCGGCTCGATCTTGGTGTTCATCCCGTCGCTCGGCACTTACGTGACCCCGGCTTTGCTCGGAGGGGCGAAGACCGTGGGCATAGGTGACTACATCGTCAGCCAGTTCCTGGCAGCCCGTAACTGGCCCTTTGGATCGGCCCTGTCCTTCGGTGTGATGTTCGTGATGCTCCTGGCGACGGTCTACTACTTCAGGGCGGGGGCCAAGACGCTGTGAACGAGGGAACCGCCCCCAAGAGGCTGGTGGATCGACTGCTGGCCGTCAACGCCTGGATCCTCTACGTCTTCTTCTACGCCCCGATCCTGGTCCTGATCTTCTTCTCGTTCAACGACAACAACAACGTGGCGATCTGGACCAAAGCCTCGTTCCGCTGGTACGGGGAGATGTTTCAGAACGACAACGTGACCTCGGCCCTGCGCAACTCCCTGATCGTCGCGTTCTTCTCGACGATCGTCTCAACGGTGATCGGAACATTGCTGGCGATTGCCCTGGAGCGTTACCGCTTTCGGGGCCGGGGGGCGCTGGACGGGTTGGCCTATCTCCCGATCATCATCCCCGATGTCACGATGGCGGTGATGCTGCTCATCTTCTTCTTCCAGGCTTTCGGGATCATCGACAACCTGTTTGGCGTGCGGCTCAACACCGGCCTGCTCACCATCACACTGGCCCACATCGCATTCAGCATCTCGTTCGTGGCCGTGGTGGTTCGGGCACGCCTGGCTCAACTCGACGACTCTCTGGAGGAGGCGGCGGCGGACCTCTACGCGGGGAGATGGCAGACCTTTCGCCGGGTCACACTGCCCCTCATCGCTCCTGGCGTTGCCGGCGGGGCCCTGCTCGCTTTGACCCTGTCCCTCGATGATGTGGTGGTCACGCAGTTTGTCTCGGGCTCCGGGTCCACCACGCTCCCGGTCTATGTCTTCGGTTTGGTCCGCAGGGGGGTGACCCCGCTGATCAATGCGGTGAGCACCGTGATGCTGGTCGCGTCCATGGTGCTGGTCGGAATCTCGCTCGGATTCCAGCGTGGCAGCGTGACACGTGGCCAGAAGCTGGCTGATGCTGAGGCTCTGAAGTTGGAGATGGCTACCGATTGAGACGCCACGGGTGAGCCCGGTTCTCCGAGAGGAGAATCGACGGTTTACCCTCGAATGCAACGAGATCCGGAGGATTTAAGAGATGAACAAAATGGCGAGATTCGTGATCACGCTTGTCGTGCTCGCCCTGGCGATGACAGCTTGCGGTGGTGATGACGCCGGGGAGGGCCCTGACGGCACCTCCATCGATGGTGGTGAGACCGGCGGCGCCGCTGATTGCACGCTCGGTCAGGTGGACGGAGACCTCAACTTCTACAACTGGTCCGACTACATGGATCCGGAGCTGATCACCGCGTTCAAGGAGGAGTTCGCCGTCGACATCGTCGAGGACTTCTACGAGTCGAACGAGGCGATGCTCGCCCAGCTCCAGGCGGGAGCCAGCTACGACGTGATCGTGCCTTCCGACTACATGGTGGGGATCATGGTCCAGGAGAGCCTCCTGACCCCGATCAACGCCGACGCGGTTCCCAACATGGCCAACTTGGGGGAACGATTCACCACCCTTCCCTATGACCAGGGCAACGAGTTTTCGGCTCCTTATCAATACGGCACCACGGGTCTGGGAGTCAACAAGGCGCTCATCGGTGAGGACTTTCCTCGGAGCTGGGCTCTGATCTTCGATCCCGAGCTGACCGCGACCTACCCGAGTGGGGTCTCGGTCCTCAACGACCCGCGGGAGACGATGGGTGCCGCCCTGAAGTATCTCGGCTACTCGCTCAACGACACCGACCTGACGCATCTCCAGGAGGCCGCCGACACCATCTCCGCGGCCTTGACTGGGATTGCCACCTTCGATTCGGACCAGTATGAGGAATCGCTGGCCAACGGCGAGGTGCCAGTGTCGCACGGGTACTCCGGGAACATGATCACAGGCATTGGCGCCTCCGAGAATCCCGACGACTTCGAGTACATCCTCCCTGAGGAGGGAGCGACTCTCTGGATCGACAACATGGTGGTGCCCGTGAGTGCAGAGCACCCATGCACCGCCTTCACCTTCATCAATTACGTACTCGACGCCGAGAACGGGGCCGCTCTCACCAACTTCAACTACTACGGCAGCCCCAATGCCGCCGCCTTGGCCTTCGTCGAGCCCGAGGTCGTCGAGTTCTACGCGGCAACCGAGGAAGCCGAGAATCTCGAAGTCATCCAGGACACCGGCGATTACGAGATCAACTTCACCGACTATCTGGCGATCGCCAAGGGTTAGAGAACAGGGGCCCCGCCGGGGCCCCTGTTCGGTAATTCAGTTGCATTCAACGGTCACTCTTCGTCGGTCGCCTTGGCAGGCCCGGGTGCCTCAGGCTTAGCCGACCCCTCCGGGTTGTTGCCAGGAAGCAAAGGCGGAGTAGGCGCGGGCGGAGCGGTTGGTGATGCGACCGGTCGACGCTTCTTCCACCACCGATAGATCAGGTAGAGGACCAGGAGCGGGATGCCCAGGGTCACGAGGAGCAAAGGCAGAACGTAGAGAGCGAAGTTGATAGCCAACCCGGCGATCTCCTGAAGCCCACTCACCAGGTTGCGCAACGAGTCACGTGCCACCTGAAGGGGCGCCCATGTCTCTTCGACGATCGGCACTGCCGCCGGCGTGGGAGCGAGGTAGATGGAGACCGTGGCCAGGGACACCACATCGTTCAGATAGTTGAGCTGCCCCTGAAGCAGTTCGATCTCGCCGCGGACCCGGGAGACCTCATTGAAGACCTGGAGCAGCTTCGTCGGGTCAGCTTCCGGCTGTTGCCTGACCTCGGCCAGCAATGCCACCAACTCGACTTCTAGCGCCTCGAGGTTGTGCAGCCTGGCTTCCAGGTCGACGAACTGGGCGGTGACGTCATCGGAGTTCTGGGACTCGGTCAGCACGACTTCGACCGACTCCTTGATCGAGGTCAACACCGATGACAACTGGTCGGATGGCACTCGAAGGACCATCGTCACCTCGGGCTGGTCCCCCTCGTTGCTGATCGGGAGCACTGTCGCGTTCGACACGAACCCACCCACACTTTCGACCAGTCTCACGATGTCTTCGAAGGCTTCCCGGGTGTTGTCGGCCTGCAATTGGAGGTCGGCCTGTCGGATCACCTGGCGCTCGGTGGCCAGGTCATCCCCGGGACTGAATTCCTCCGGTGCCTCGTCAGCGGCGATGGTGGTGCCCTCGGTAAGGGCTCCTCCCTCGTCGCGACTGGCGAAGCCGCCGGAAACCTCGCTGAAGGTTTCGGCGTCTCCACCCCCGGCGCAAGCAGCCAAAGCCAGTCCCAATGCCAGTATCAATGCGAGTTTCTTCATCATTCGTCCTCTCGTATCCCCCCGTGGGGCTTGGCCGTTGGACGCAAACAACTCATGATTCGGTTCCCGGGTACCGTGGGGTCATG
>CAZSMJ010000062.1:0-11400 GCA_964608055.1 uncultured Acidimicrobiaceae bacterium
TCGAGCTCGGTCTCGACCGCCGGCCCTGGGATTTCGACACCGGGCAGCGTGACTTCAAGAATGGTTATGCATATGGGATGCGCTGGTAGGAGAGGTCTTGGCTAACGGCAACGGCAAAGTCGGTCTCAAAGACCGGGTGAAAGAGGCAAACGAGAAGCTGTGGGGCTCCCAGCTGGCCGAATCGATCCTCCGCCCCGGTTCGCCTTTCAAGAAGGGTTACTCGGACAGCCCGAGGAACCGCTCCTATGTCGTGATGAACAACGTGCTCTATCACCTGCACCCGGTAAAGGTGAAACGGCACGGGGTGCGGCTCTCCTACACCCTGTGTTTGGGCGGTCTCAGCTTCTTCCTCTTCATCCTGCTCACCATCACCGGCATCTTCTTGATGTTCTATTACACGCCCTCGGCAGAGACCGCCTACGCCGACATCGAGGCTCTGTCCACCAACGTGGCTTTTGGCTCGATGGTCAGGAACTTGCATCGTTGGGGCGCTCACCTGATGGTCCTCTCCGTCTTCCTCCACATGAGTCGGGTCTTCTATCACGGCGCCTACAAACCGCCCCGTGAGTTCAACTGGGTGGTCGGGGTGGTGCTGCTGTTCCTGACCTTGCTCCTCTCCTTCTCCGGCTACTTGTTGCCCTGGGATCAGCTGGCGCTGTGGGCCGTCACCGTCGGGACCAACATGGCCGGGTTCGTGCCGGTCATGGGGGCACAGGTCAAGTTCGCGCTGCTTGCCGGGGTGGAGGTCTCGGCGGCCACCTTGCTCCGGTTCTACGTGTTGCACGTACTGGCATTTCCGTTCATCCTCGTGATCTTTCTCTCCGTCCATTTCTGGCGGGTACGCAAAGACGGCGGGATATCGGGACCCCTCTAAGGAGTATCGGAAATGGCTGAGATACCAGAGAGCCTCCTCAGGCGGTCGGCAGAAGCCAAGGCAAAGGCCCTTGGCCTACCCGTGGAACAGGTGCTCGCCGAGATGAAGGGTGAGGCGCCCCCGCCCCAAGCTCCCGCCCCAGAACCAGAGCCGGAAGTCGTCGGCGAGGCTGTCGAAGAAGTCCCACCCGCCGGGCCCCCCGTCGAGGATCCCGTGATCGAGGTCGAGTCTGAGCCCCTGGTTACAGCTGAGGCGCCGCATGAGGCCCCGGTCGAGGGCGGTCCCCCTGATCCCAAGCCGGACGAGGAGGCAGTAGAGGCGTCCGAGGAGTCAGACGAGCCGGAAGCCGAGGTACCGGCCCCAGTGATCGAGGAGACTCCGGCAGCAGCAGTTGAGGCCGAGCCGGAAGCCGAGGAGTCTGCTGAGCCGGAAACCGAGCCGGAAACCGAGCCGGAAGCCGAGCCGGAAACCGAGCCGGAAGCCGAGGAGTCTGCCGGCCCGGAAGCCGAGGTACCGGCCCCAGTGATCGAGGAGACTCCGGCAGCAGCAGTTGAGGCCGAGCCGGAAGCCGAGCCAGAAGCCGAGCCGGAAGCCGAGCCGGAAACCGAGCCACCAGCCCCGGCGATCGAGGAGACTCCGGCGCCTGCAGTTGAGGCCGAAGAGGTCCCGGCCGCGGTCGCGACCATGGTCGAGGAGCCACCACCAGCAGTCGAGGGAAATGGGGCGGGAAACGGGAAGGTGGCTGCCACGGTCAGCGCCCGGCCAGTGCTGCCGCCGGCGGGAACACCGGAAGGTGTCCGCACCCAGCGCCTGCTCACCGTGGTCAAGGCCCGAGCGATTCAAACCGTCAAGACCGAGCCCACCGACAAGGTGAACACCTGGCCCCATCTCATGCTCATGGAGTTCGGGGCCTTGCTCGCAATCACCGGTTTTCTGGTGATCCTGGCGGTGATCATCCATTCGCCGTTGTTGGAGCCGGCGAATTTCAACTCGACTCCGAACCCCTCCAAGGCACCGTGGTACTTCCTCGGGCTTCAGGAGTTGTTGTCCTACTTCGACCCCCAGATCGCGGGTGTGACGGTTCCGACGATCACGGGGCTGATCGGGTTCATGATGGTTCCCTATGTCGACAAGAACCCTTCCCACCGGCCGAGTGATCGCAAGTTCGCTATAGCCCTCTATTCGACCTTCCTCGCCGGGGCAGCCACCCTCACCATCATTGGCGTCTTGTTCAGAGGGCGGGGCTTCAACTTCTCCTATCCCTGGAAGGACGGGGTCTTCTTCGATGACCTCAAGGACTGGGTGCAGTTCGAATGAGTGCGACCAACCTCGCCCTGATCGGCGTCGCCGTGGTCGCGATATTTGGCGCTATTGGCGCCTTTGCCGTCGCCTTCCGCAGGTCGCAGGACGGGGCCCGCAAGCAGACCGATCCGACCTCGGGTGTCTCCACTGAGACCAGGTCTGCTGACCGATCGATGGAGGGGGTGTCGGTGACGCCGGTCGCCGCCGAGGAGCCCGAGCCCGAGCCAGAGCCGGTGGCCTCGGACGCCGAAGAGGACGCACTCGAGCCCGCTGGGGTCCGCATCGTAGAGAGCCAGCGGGTCGTCGAGGTATCGGCCGAAGAGGGCGGAGTCAGCAGACGCCAGTTCTTCAACCGGGCGATCACTGCCACTTTCGGATCGTTCCTGGCGTTGCAGGGCGTCTATTACCTGGCGTTTTTCTGGCCCAAGTTGACCGGGGGCTTCGGCGCCGACATCGATGCCGGTCTGATCACCGACCTCGAGAACCAGGTTCACACCTCCGACGGCGCGATTCTTCCCCTTTTCATCCCCGAGGCCAAGGCCTACCTGGTGCCCGCCCCGCCGTCGTTGTCCGATCAGTTCGCGGACAAGAGCGTCGAAGCCGGCGGGTTGATGGCCCTGTTTCAGCGCTGTGTCCATCTCGGCTGCCGGGTCCCGTGGTGTGGGCCTTCCCAAGGTTTCGAGTGCCCCTGCCACGGCTCCAAGTACAACGCAATCGGCGAGTATTTCGGCGGGCCCGCCCCCCGCAACCTCGATCGGTTCGTAGTCGAATTGGTAGACGACCGATTCATCATCAAGACCGGCACTCCGATCCAGACTCCTCGTGCTCCCACTCTCTCGCTCGACTATCCCCAGGGGCCGAGTTGCATCTCCATCGTCGTTGAAGCATGACCGCAAACCTGATCACGGTGTTTGCCCTGGTGGTCGGGATCGTCTGGCTTGGTGTGCTCTTCGCTTCGGCGATCCGGAACCGGGGACGCGAGGAGGTCGCCCCCAACCTCAAACCGGGGATAACCGACCAGGAGATGGAGACCAGGCGCCTGGAAAGCGGGCAGAAGGCGGCGATCGCCTTCTCGGCCTTCCTTGCCATCTCACTTCCCCTCTATTTTCTTGGCGAGACCGATCGTCAGGCCAATTTCGTCACGGAGTTCGAGGTTGCGGCGCAAGAACGCGGGGCTCACATCGTCGAGGAGTTTCGGTGTTTCGACTGTCACGGCCCCGAGGGGGTTGGAGGAACCAGCAGCTACGTGGAAAAGCGCTCCGGGGTGACCGTCGCCTGGGAGGTGCCCTCGCTCAACGACGTCCTCTTCCGCTATGACGAAGACGAGGTCACCTTCTGGGTTACCTATGGTCGAGGCAATACTCCGATGCCGGCCTGGGGCCTGCCCGGTGGCGGCCCCTTGACCGAAGCCCAGGTGTCAGATGTTGTCAGTTATCTGACAACCATCCAGGTGCCCCAGAACGATGCCCTGGCCGAGTTGGAGCCGGGGATAGCGGTCCAACTCGCCCGGCTCGAGACTGCCGCGGCCACCGTGGCCACCGAGATCATCAACCAATCCCAGGTAGTCGCCGAAATAGAGGCCGCGCCGGATCGACTGGTGATCGTGGCTCCGATCGCCGAACAGGCCGCAGACATCCTCGATGACGCCGCCGAAGGTCTGGACACCGATGACGATGGTCTCTCCGATGTCGCTGAGGAGGAACTGTCTGCGATCTCCGCGGAGGCGGTCGAAACGCTGACGGTGGTGGAGCCGATCGTTCTCGATCCCGAGACCGCAGACGCCGAGCTCGCCGACGAAGCAATCGTTGCGCTGGAGGGGTCGCTCGAAGTCGCCCCCATCCTCCAAATCACCCTCGAGGCCATTCGGTTGGCGATCGAGGGAGGGACGGTCGACCCTCAGGTCGGCCTGAGCAGCGCGGCCATCACCGAGTTGGGAGAGATTGCAACCCAAGCCTCCGGTCTCGGAGTGTCCGTGCCCCCAGCGATCCAGGACTTGACCGACGCCGAGCAGTTGGTCGCCGTCCTCGAGGAGGCCGCCGCCGCCGAGACGCCGGTAGAAGGGGCCGCGGATCTAGCCGCACAGGCCGGCGCCGCGGTGACCGGCGGATCTGACCCTGACGGGGACGGGCTCTCGACGGCCGCCGAAGAGGACATCAGCAACCAGATGACAGAGGCCAGCGGTACCACCGTTCCCGGCGGGATCCGGGCGATCACCCTCGATCCGACCAACCCTGCCTCGGTGGGCGGGGAACCGGACGACGAGACCGCGGCCGACATGGTTGGGAACCTGGTGTCGCTCCACACGTCTTTGGAGGTCACCTCCGAGAACATCGACAAGCTTCGAGAGCAGGAGGTCGGTGGTCTCGAGTTCCTCGAAGCCGCCCAGGACGCCGCGGCGTGGGAGATCGACTTCGAAGGTGTCGCTGCCGCGATGGAAGCTGATGTCGAGACGGCGGAGCGCGCTGTCGGGTTGTTCAACTCCAACTGCGCACGCTGTCACACCGCGGGTTTCAGCGCGGGCGTGCCCTTCACCCAGGAGGCCGGTTCTGGTGGTTTCGGACCCGCCCTCTGGGACGGGCGTCCCACAGTCCAGTTCGGCGAGGCGGCCGCCGACCCGGTTGACGACTTGTTGGTGAGGTTCCTGACTCGGGGATCGGAAGCCCAGACCCCCTATGGGCTCAACGGCTTTGGCTCGGGCCGGATGCCGGCCTTTGGAGCGATTCTCAGCGAGCCGGACATCGAGCTGCTTGCTGCCTACCTTCGTGGTGGCAACATGGACGGGAAGGGTTGACGATGTCTGTTGTCTTGGCAGAAGGCGATTTCTTCCGGGAGTTCTTCCGCTCCCTATTCTCCGCCAACCTGTTCGTAACCGGCGTCGTGCTCACCATCGGAGCGGTGCTTCTGTTCTACGGGTCGATCTTTCTGTTCAACTCGACCAACCTCGGCAAGAGACTCGGGTTTCTCGTCACCGGCGCCGCCTTGTTTGGGTGGCTGACTATCACCTCGATGCTCTTTGTGATCTATGCCCCCCGGGGACCGAAGCCGGACAACATCGAAGGGCTCAATGCGGTCGAAATCCGGATCATCCCCGTCACCTATCTGCTGGTGTCCCTGGTGCTGTTCCTGGTGTTCCTGGTGGCCCTCCACCAATACGAGGAGCTGCAAGAGAAAACCTCGGGATAGCTGAGGACTCTCGGAAGTCGCCTACGGGCGATTTCCGTAGTAGCTGAGGACCTGTAGCTCCATGGAGAGATCCACCTGCCGCACCGTGACGTTGGCGGGGACGTTGACTCGCACCGGTGCGAAATTGAGGATCGAGTTGACCCCGAGGGCAACCAGCCGATCGGTCACTTGTTGAGCCGCCACCGCGGGGACGGCGAGGATCGCCATGTCGAAACAACCGCCCCGACAATCGCTGTCCATGTCCTGAAGGTTTCGGACCTCGACCCGTCCCGCCTTCGAGCCGACCTTGCGGGTGTCGGTGTCGTAGACGGCCGCCACATCGAAGCCCCTCCGGCTCAACCCACCGTAAGCCGCGAGCGCTCGACCCAGGTTTCCGGCGCCGATTATGGCCACCTGGCGGCGGTCGGCGATCCCGAGCTCCTGGCGAATCCGATGTTTCAGGTCGGCTACTGAGTAGCCGACACCCCGGACCCCGTGAAAGTCGAGATGGGAGAGATCACGCCGGACATTGGCGGCATTGGCGCCGGCCGCTTCTGCAAGCTCCTCTGAGCTGACGGTCTCCCTGGATTCGAGGTCCTCGAGCAGGCGCAGGTACCGGGGAAGCCGGACCACGGTCGCCTTGGGAAGCTCACTCATCGCGTGGCGACGTTAGACCTTCTGTCTCGTTTCCCAGCTCGAAGGGTTCTTGCTCGCAGGCAAGCTCTAACCTGACTTCTCATGCCCTCTCCCTCCGTGCTCGTCATTGGTGGTGGCCCCGCTGGATCGGCCGCCGCCTACTGGCTGGCAAGGGACGGACACGACGTCACCCTGGTCGAGAAGAAGGAGTACCCCCGGGACAAGACCTGTGGCGACGGGCTGACTCCAAGGGCGATCCTCCAGCTCCAGGAGATGGGCTTCGACTTCGAGGTCCCCCAGTTCCACACCATCACCGGGCTCCGCTCCTACGCCGGCGATGACTTTGTCGAGATGGCTTGGCCAGAGCATTCACGTTTCCCGAATTGGGGTGGGGTGATCAGACGGAGTGACCTCGACGCTCAGGTAGCCAACCTCGCCGCCAAACAAGGAGTCTCCATTCTGGAGAAGACCGAGGGGTTTCCCACGATCGAAGGTGGCTTCCTGTCGGGGGTGACCCTGAAGCACAACGGCTCGATCGAGAAGGTGACGCCCCGGGTGACCGTGATCGCAGACGGATCGATGAACCGATTCGGACGTGAACTGGGCACCGAACGGCGGAGGGATTATCCGATGGGGCTTGCTGCCCGTGGCTACTACTCGTCGCCGCGTTCCACCGACCCCTTCCTGGAGAGCCAACTCGACATCCGGGACTCGTCGGGGGCGACCATGCCTGGTTACGGGTGGGTGTTCCCTCTTGGTGATGGCACTGTCAATGTCGGTGTCGGTCTGCTCTCGACTTTCACCCGCTGGAAGCACGTCAACACCACCCACATGATGGCCGACTACGCCGCCACCGCCCCCGCGTACTGGGGGTTGAGCGAGGAGTCCAAGCTGACCAACCCGGTCGGCGGCAAACTGACCATGTCGTTCTCCAAAGGCCCCCTCGTGGGATCCAACTGGATCACCATCGGCGATGCCGCCGGGGCGATCAACCCCTGGAACGGCGAAGGGATCTCCTACGCCTATGAGACCGGCCGGATGGCAGCCGAGCACATCGGAGACGCCTTGACCCGTGACGACCTCGGTCTTCTTCGCCGCTATCCGCAGCATCTCGACGACGAGTACGGGCTCTACTACAAGACAGCTCGGGTCTTCGTGAAGCTGATCGGCCACCCGTCTGTGATGCGAACCCTGGCCCACACCGGGCTCCGTAGCCGCACGCTGATGGAGTGGACCCTCACGGTGATGGCCAACCTCCTCGACGAAGACGACAAACACATGGGGGAGCGGGTCTACGACGCTTTGGCCGGCTTGGCCCGCACGTTGCCGACTGCCTGAACATCTCAGAGGTGCGGCGCCACCTCTTCCGCCAGTTGTTGCATCAACTCGACCTGCTCCTGGTACTCCAACGTCGCGAAATAGCTGCGAGCCACGAACTCGACCGGTAGCGACGCCTGCTCCCGCACTCCGAGGAGGGTCGCCACGATTTCGTCGCTCGACCCTGCCACGGTGAAACGCCCTTGGAGCCTGCTGCGTCCATCCTCCGTCAAGTCAGGTGCCGGCGGCGGGGGGTCGGGTCTTCTGGCTGACGCCTCCATGTCCGAGTACTTCCAGGTCATGTGCCAGACATGCTCGGCGTAACGCTCCCAAGCCTCGTCGGCGGAACGGCCGGGGAGGATGACCGAGTAGTGGACGATGCGCAGCTCTGATGGATCACGTCCGATCCGTTCGCACTCGTCCCGGATCCACTGGAGCTGGAGAACCAGCTTGTCGGGGGCGACGTTGGAGAAGATCCCGTCGGCGAGACGGGCGGCGCGTCGGATGGCTGGCTCGGCACCACCCCCGATCAGGATCGGGATCCGGAACGAAGGGGCTGGCCGCACCGCCAATTCAGGCAGCTGGTAGATGGAGCCCCGGTGATGGAACGGTTGTCCGGTCCACGATTGGCGAAGGATGGAGAGGGTCTCCTCCATCGCCGCGCCGCGCTTCTTGATATTGGCGCCGAGCCCCTCGAATTCGATCTCGCTCCAGCCGAGACCAAGGCCGAGGATGAATCGACCTTCGCTGAGGAGGTCGACTGTGGCCGCGTCCTCGGCGAGCCGGAGAGGATGTTGGAGCGGGGCCAGGATCACACCGGTGCCGATCTCAATGCTCGAAGTTGCCGCGGCTATGGCCCCGCTGACCACCGCAAGGGATGGCATGTAGCCGTCGTCGACGAAGTGGTGTTCCGTTGTCCATATCGACGAGAGACCGAGGCTCTCTGCTTCGACCGCCAATCGGATCGTCTCGTCGTAGGCCCTCAACCAATCGATCTCGCCAGGGCGGAGCTGGGCGCTCAACAATCCGAAGCCGAGACTCATCGCGTTTCACGTCCTGACATGCATTCCAGCCTAAGACCTATGGGGTGAGGCCCAGTCGGCTTCGGCGGGGTCGGTGAGATTTATCCCATCACCGGGCTGGTTCTAAGCTCAGATCCGTGACGCTCGCCGACTACCTGCCGATCGGCCTGATGCTCCTTCTGGCCGGGGGTTTCGTTGTGGTGTCGCTGAATGTCTCCCGTTTCTTCCGGCCCAACAACCCGACGCCCGAGAAGCTCGACCCCTACGAGAGTGGCATCGTTCCCGAGGTCGAGCCGGTCCAGCGATTCCCGGTGAAGTTCTATCTGGTGGCCATGCTGTTCGTGATCTTCGATGTCGAGATCATCTTTCTCTTCGCATACGCCTCGATCTGGGACCGTCTGGGCTGGTACGGAGTGGCGGCGATCTTCATCTTCACCTTCTTCGTCGCTGAGACCCTGGCCTATGTCTGGAAGCGGGGTGCCCTCGACTGGAACGTCCATCGGCGGACCCGGTACCTGCCATCCGAATCGTCGGAGGAGGCGGCCTAGATGGCCACCACCGCCCCGGGCAACCTGATGATGACCACCGTCGACAAGGCGGCGCGCTGGGCGCGGACCAGGTCGATGTTCCCCGCCACGTTCGGGTTGGCCTGCTGTGCCATCGAGATGATGGCCACCGGCGCCGCCCACTACGACCTGGCTCGGTTCGGGATGGAGGTGTTCCGCGCCTCGCCCCGCCAGGCCGACCTCATGATCGTTGCCGGCCGGGTGAGTCAGAAGATGGCGCCTGTCCTTCGTCAGGTCTTCGACCAGATGCCCGACCCGAAGTGGGTGATCTCGATGGGGGCCTGTGCCTCGACCGGAGGCATGTTCAACAATTACGCCTTGGTCCAGGGTGTCGACCAGGTGGTACCGGTCGACATCTATGTGCCCGGGTGCCCCCCCGGCCCCCAGAGCCTGATGCACGGCATCCTCACCCTTCACGACAAGATCATGAACGGCGAGATCAACAATTGACCGACCAGCCGACGAGCGTCGAGGAGACACCAGCGACGCGTCCCCTTCCCGAGAATCCGGTGCTTCGCACCCTGTTCGAGGGTGTCGAAGCCGTGGGATGGGAGAGTTCGCTCGGCCAGGACGTGGCCCGGGTGCCCAATGAGTCCTGGGCCCAGTTCGCAGAGGCCGCCAAGGATGCCGGATTTGAGGTCTGTGTCGATGTCACCGCGGTCGACTGGATGCGGGAGCGCCCGGAGCGTTTCGAGATCGTGGCCAACTTGTTGTCCATGGAGCACAAGCTCCGGCTGAGGATGACGACCACCGCTGGTCGGATCGACCCGTCGGTGGCGTCGCTGGTCCCGATCTGGCCCGGCGCCAACTTCGCCGAGCGCGAGGCATACGACATGTTCGGTGTGAACTTCGAGGGCCATCCCGACCTGACCCGGATCTTGATGCCCGACGAATGGGAGGGCCACCCGCTGCGCAAGGACTTCGGGGTGGGCTCGGTTCCGGTCCAGTTCAAGGAAAGTCACCAGGTGACCTGAGATGAGCGAGCCGACTCTCGAAACCCCGGAGATCACTGAGGTCCTCGATGTCTGGGTCGCGGGCACCGAGGAGCCCGAGTTCAGCCCAACGGACGAGGGGGAACAGGAGATCTCAGATCACGAGTCAGAGGCGCGGCTCGACGAGCAGTTCGGCCGGGTGGTCGAGGACGACTACGTGTTCGACGACGGGATCGACGAGGGCGAGCGGATGATCCTCAACATGGGGCCGCAGCACCCTTCGACTCACGGTGTGCTCAGGCTCCAGATCGAGCTCGAGGGCGAGATCATTCGTCGCACCAAGCCGATCATCGGCTATCTCCACACCGGGATGGAGAAGACCGGGGAGCAGCTCAACTTCTCCCAGGGTGGGACCAACGTGACCCGGATGGACTACCTGGCGCCGTTCCACAACGAACTGGCCTACTCCCTGGCCGTGGAGCGGTTGCTCGGGATCGAAGTTCCACCCCGAGCGGCAGCCATCAGGGTCCTCCTCACCGAGCTGAACCGATGCTCATCTCATTTGGTTGCCCTCGCCACCAACGGAATGGACATCGGTGCGGTGTCGATGATGATCTACGGATTCCGGGAGCGGGAGCAGATCCTGGCCTTCTTCGAGAAGACGACAGGGCTGCGGATGAACCACAACTTCATCCGACCCGGTGGGGTGGCCGCCGACCTGGCACCGGGTTGGAAGGATGACGTGGCCGAAATACTCGCCGAGCTGCCGAGACGTCTCCAGCAATACGACGACCTGCTCAAGGACAACCCGATCTGGCTGGCGCGGACCCGCGACGTGGGAGTCATCTCGACGGAGGAGGCGATTGCCTACGGGATCACCGGGCCACCGCTGCGCGCGACCGGGGTGGCGTGGGACCTGCGCAAGGCGTTTCCGTACTCAGGGATCGAGAAGTACGAGTTCGACGTGGCGGTCGGACAGCACGGCGACGTCTACGACCGCTACCGGGTGCGGGTCGATGAGATCCACGAGTCTCTGAAGATCGTGGAACAGGTGATGGACTCGATGCCGATGGGCGATTACCGGGTGGACGACCGAAAGGTGACTCCGCCCCCGCGGGCCAGGATCGACGAGTCGATGGAGGCGCTGATCCATCATTTCAAACTGTTCACCGAGGGGTTCAAGGTGCCGGCGGGGGAGACCTACGTGGCCGTTGAGTCGCCGCGAGGTGAGTTGGGCTGCTATCTCGTCTCTGACGGTGAGGCGCGCCCCTACCGAATCCATACTCGGGCTCCGTCGTTCGCCAATCTCCAGGCACTCCCGATCGCCATGGCAGACTCGCTGATGGCCGACACTGTGGCCACCATCGCCTCGATGGACCCAGTGATGGGGGACGTCGACCGCTAAAACCCCTTACCTGAGGTACGTGGCGCCGTATATGGCGCTACGCCGACATGGTTGTCGTGGAAGTCAGGGGGTGAGTGCGAGCTGCTTCAGCATCGCCGCAGTGTCCCAATACGACAGGATGGAGTCGATCTGGCCGTCAACGAAATCGATACGGAACGCCCCGTTGGTCCGGTACTCGTTACCC
>CAZSMJ010000063.1:0-11263 GCA_964608055.1 uncultured Acidimicrobiaceae bacterium
ATGTTGATTCCTCTCTCCTGTGTGACTTCCGATCCCGGAGGGATCTCCGGGATCGGAATGCTGTCGAGGTCGGGTTTCGACCCGGCGAACACATTTACCGCTGGGACCACCGGGGCGTCGGCGCCCCCCGGCATGTCGGGCTGCACTTCCGGCTCGGGAACGGCGGTGGGGTCGAATTGAGGCTGAAGATTGAGGCCGCTTTCGAAGAGACGTCCCAATTGGGCAGTGCTCGAGCCGAACTCGAAAAGGGCGGGAAACCGGAGCCCTTCACAAGGCTGTTTGAACTCGAGGGCCGCCGGCAATGTGGACGAGTACTCGTTGTCCTCGAAGCAATTGCCCGAGGATGCGGGGCCGCCCAGGGTGAGGTCGGCCAGGCCGGAGCCCTCCACGATGTTGCCCTCGATGTGGTGGTCGAAGGACATGTACACGTTGTCGTCGAGCATGGGGAGCACGATGATCCCGCTCTGAGGGTGGTTGAACACTCGATTCCGTGACACGAGTGAATCGCCGCCACCCGAAAGCATGATCCCGTTTCCCTGGGCGGCCCATTGCAGCGCTTTGGCCGGAGCATCCTCGTTCCCGTTGTCGTGGACCAGGTTCCCCGCGACGGTCACTCCATGCGAAGGCGGCAGGAGCTCGCTGTCGAGGGTGTTGGGAGCGATCCCGGAGAGGTTATATCTGAACACGGAGTTGACGATGAACATGTCGGTCGAGGCGTTGGTGCCTGAGAAGCCGAGCCCGTTCCACTCCGAGATCGAGTTGGTGAGAGTCGACTGACACGGATCGCACTGCCCGACGTAGAAGCCTGCGTCCGGCGAACCGAATGCGTAGGAGAACTCCATGAGCCCATCGCTGGAGTCGAAGGCGTAGATCCCGTAGTCGTCATTGTTGAGCGCGGTGAGGTACGACCCCCGAAAGCCGCGCACCCCGGTCCAGAAAACGCCGTTTGCCACCGCGTTACGGACTGTGAGGTTCTCCACGACCACTCCGTCGGCGAAGAACACCTTGATGCCGTTCGCCCGCTGCTTCTCGCCATCGATGATCACCTCGTTGCGGTCGACGCCTCTCAGGGTCAGCCCGGGCGTGGTGACTTCGACCTCTTCGAGATAGACCCCGCGGTCGATCAGGACCAGATCACCCGGATCTGCGGCGTCGACCGCCGCCTGGATGGTGGGGTAGTCCTGAGGGACGAGGCGGGTCTCGCCCGTCCATTGCGACGGGGAATCGGTGGCAGGGTCCCCCAATGCTGCAGGTGAGGGATCCCCGACAGGAGGGCCGGCACAGGCAGCGAGCCCGAGGACGACCACCACCAGGAGCCCCCACCGATGCCTCAACCTTCTGGAGCCTCCACTATGACGACGCCCGCCATGCCATCACCTTCGGCATTGCCGTGGAAGGTGCAGAAAAAGGCGTACTCCCCGGGTTGGTCGAAATCGATGACGGCCTCGTCGCCTTCGAGCTGCTCCAAGGTGCCAAAGACATCCTCGGTCGACCAGGACTGGTCACTCGCCACCGCATTGTGGGGATTGCGGCCCGCCCCCGCGAAGTTGACAGAGCCACCTGGAGGGATACGGATCTCGTTGTACTCATACCGGTTGTCGAACATCCGCACCGTCACGTCTTGACCCTCGATCACGGTGGTCCCATCGCCGCCACCACAGGCCACCAAGATCAGCGCGCCGAGAACCGCGGTCGACAGTCGACGGGTCACTTCGAGCCTTGGCCGAACAACCGCTTGAACCAGCTCCAGAGGGACGAAAAGAAGAGGGAGAGCCCTCTTACCTCGCCGGCCTCTATCGAATCTGCCTCTTGCTCGGTCGTCGCGGCAAGTTTTGCCTCCAGACAATCGACGAACTCGCTGATCAGCCGCTTCGACATCTCATTGATCAGACCGGTGCGTCCGAATTGGGCGGCGGGCCCGGAAAGAGTGACGTCAGCGTCGACCAACACCTTGGAACCGGTGCCCTCGGCGGTGATGGTGTACACCACTTTCACCTGACCGCGGGAGCCACCCTTCTTGTCGATCCCTTTGCCTTCGATGGTCGCACTTAGGGCCGCTTGATCGGGAATGACGACGCAGTTCCCCTCGAACGCAGCCGCCATCGGGCCCAGCTTCACGGAAAGGTTGCCCTGGTAGGAACCGTCCTCGCCCTGACCGGTGAGATTGGCGCCGGGAAGGCATTGGGCCACGTCGGGCACGTCCTGGAAGAAGTCCCAGACGACGTTGGTGGGACGCGCCACCACGAATTCCTGCTTGATGTTCAAGGTCCTCCAGCGAAGCGGTCGAAGAAGCAGCCAAACGCTAGTGGATCTTCGGCCGCTCCTGTCATCGGTGCTCGGTGTCCCCCGACAACAAGTCGAGGGCATGCGGGATGACTTCGAGCACAGCCTCCAGGCCTTCGACGGCGCCCCGAGCCGATCCGGGAACGTTGATCACGAGCGTGCTCCCGATCGAGCCGGCGCGAGCTCGTGAGAGCCCGGCCATGGCTGTCGAGTCCAGGCCACGGGCCAACATCATGTGGGTCAGGCCCGGCGCCTCACGCTCGAGGATCTGTGCGGTTGCCTCGGGCGTCACGTCTCGCGGACCGAAACCGGTTCCGCCCGTGGTCACGACCAACCTGGCTTCAGCCACCGATCGCTGGATGGCGGCCATGATCGCCGGGATCTCATCGGGGACGACTTCCCGTCGAATCTCGAAACCGGCATTGCTGAGGAGGGCTTGGAGGGCAGCACCCGACTTGTCCTCTCTGGCGCCCGAGCTCACACCGTCACTCACGGTGATCACGACCGCGGTGCGGGCTCCTACCCCCACTGGGTGGGATCGACCGAAACTCCGCCCCGGAGAACAAAGATCTCGAAGAGGAGCATGACGAACAAGGTGCCTGCCAATCCCCACGGCCATTGGGTCGTCTGCGGGTCCTCAGGGCCTTGAACTGTGGTGGTCCCGGGAGCCGCAACAACAGTTGCCAGGAAGACCACGGCCGATAGCGGCAACGCCGGGATCACGCCACTGCCGCCATCGGGAGTGAAGAAGGGGATGCCGAGGAACACCGAGACCACCGCGGGAACCAGGGCGATCCAGACCGCGAACGTGAAGCGTTTCCGTCCGGTGGTGATCAACCGATGATGGGGCGTGAAGGCCAGGAAGGCAGATGCCGCCGAGAGGACAATGAGGAGTAGCCCGACGCCCCCGCCGGCCGCGATGACGACATCGAGGCCCGCCGGGGCATCGAGGGTGGCGAAGGCCTTCGCCAGCTGGCCGTCGGAATCGAACGGGAGAAAGACTGCCTGCCCGAACGCCTGACGAAGGATGTGCAGCAGCATCCAGAGCAGGGCGAGCCGCGCGGTGCCGTGCCCGCGGGCCGTCGGATAGGAGAAGAGCATCAGGAACCCGATGATCAGGCACAGGACAAATCCGCCGGCCCAGGCCAAGTCGCTGACCCCGCTCAGGGTCACGTGGTTGTTGAAGACCACGGCATCACCGCCGAGGATCATCGCCAGTAGGGCGTCACCGAGGTCGTCGAGGAACTGAGCCACGACGATCCCCATCGTCGAGCCGAGAATGGACGCAACGACGAGCGGAGGGCCGATCCTCCTGATCGTCTCCGTAGTCGATGACTCCTGAGCTGATACCTCACTCGTCACGCAGGGTGATGCTAAACGACAGGTTCTCCGTGACCAGGCCTTCCCGGTCGGGACTCGAGCACCAGCACGGCATCAGGAATTGACGATGAGCACCGTCGCCACAGCCCAGAACAGGAATAGCCCGATCGACAGGAGCAAGACAGGGACGGTTTGCCTCCAGTTGAGCACCGCCCACACCGCCAGGATCAGCCATAGAGCGGCCATGGTCAACGTCCACGAGATCGGGACCACACCGATGAAGCCTGCGCCGAGGGTCAATGCGATGACGACCACGAAGACGCCACCAGCCACCAACGCATAGAGAACCTGACGGGGGGTGGGCTCGCTCACAGCAAGCCGGCCGCCTTGCCCACTTCTCTAAACCAATGGGCCAGGGAGTCAATCGTCTCATGGGCATTGAGACCCGAAGGATTGGGGACAACCCAGATCTGTGTTGCCGAGACATCGGGTTCCTGTCGACCCAGCACCGCCCTGGGCTGGGCAAAGGCGGTCCGATAGGCGGTCACCCCGGCGACTGCCACCACGCTGGGGCGAAGGCTGGCGATGGTGGTCAGGAGGCGTTCGCCACCCTGACGCAACTCGTCGGCCGCGATCTCCGAGGCGCGAGCGGTGGCTCGTCTGACCAGATTGGTGATCCCCATCCCCCGAGACAGGAACTCGCCCCTCTGGGTGTCGGTCATTCCCACATTGGTGTCTAGATCCAGGTCGATGAGCCCGGACCGCCGCAACGCCGGGTAGAAGCGATTGGACGGATGACAGAAGTGGGTCTGGGTGGCCGCGGTCCACAGCCCGGGATTGATTCCCACGAAAAGGAACCTGACATCGGGGCCGAGAAGGTCGGGGAGGGTGGTCCCTTTGAAAGCCTCGAGCTGTTCCCGAGTGAATCCCACGACGAGTTTTCGCTTCAGTGCGCCGGAAGCCACGGTGGCATCGGGGCGTCGATGCGTGACAGTTTGGATGGCACCGGGCCAAACCAGTCCTCGTCGTGAGACTGCCAGGCGCGCCAGGCGGCCGTGATCTCCTCCTTGGACCTGGCAACGAAGTTCCACCACATCTCGATGGGCTCTCCCAGCGGTTCCCCGCCCAGGAGCAGAAACCGGGCAGTATCACCTGCGATCTCGATCGGGACTACCTCCCCGCCGGGCGGCACCAGGGCAAGCCATCCCGGCTCCACGATGTCGTCACCCACCTTGATCTTGCGGTCGATGGGAACCACCCCGTACTCGAAATCGGGCTGGGACGGGATCTCCAGCAACCCCCGCCGGGCTCTGATGTCGGCGCCCACCATCCTGGTGTCGACCACGGCGGGCGACTCGACACCATCCAGCGAGCCGAGCATGAGAGTCGCCTCAGCCGTCGCGAACTCGACAACCGGGAGCTCGGCGACATGTTGGAAACGGGAGGCCCCGTGCCGGGTTTCCTCGGGCTGGGCCAGCCACATCTGCAGCCCCTGGATGCCTGTTGTGGTGCCCAACTCGGCATGGGCAATGCCACGACCGGCTGTCATCAGGTTGAGCTGACCTGGCTGGATCGGCTGCTCGGTGCCGAGGGAGTCACTGTGCAGCGCCGATCCTTCCATGAGCCAGGTCACGGTGGCCAGGCCGGTGTGGGGGTGGGGGCCGATCTCCAGCGGGTGCGGGTCATCGAAATCCGGGGGGAGGATCAGGTCTACAAAGCACCAGGGACCGATGGTGCGGCGCCCCTTGGTGGGCAGAATCCTGGTCACCGTGGTGGCGCCGACTGTCGCGGAACGGCCCTGCCTGACCTCGATGTGTGCCAGTGGGCCCTGCTCGACTGTGGCGTCGAGCGGTTGAACCGGTCCGCTCAAGATGCCTCCTCCACGAGATCGGGTTGCTACTTCTTCTGACTCTCGATGTACGGGTTCTCACCGGAAGCGTGATCGGTGACATCCACCACCTGGGTCAGCTCGGGTATGGCTTCGAGCAGCGTCCGCTCGATCCCCTGCTTCAGGGTGACCTGGGCCAGCCCACATCCTTGACAACCACCGAATAGGCGGAGGTAGGCGATGGTCCCGTCCACCGACACCAGCTCAGCGCCGCCCCCATGCGCCGCGATCGCAGGGTTGACCTGTTCGTTGAGGACCTGTTGCACCTGATCGACCAACGGGCCGGTGAGATCGCCCTGCACCCCAGCCATCGCCGGCGACGACGGGCTGTTGGGGTTGTTCATCGCCAGACCCTCGTCAGTCAGGTCGAGCGAGGCGCCTTCGAGCTTGGGAATGTCGTCGTCGGGGAAGACCACCGCAAGATCGCCATGGCGTTCGACAACCCAGCCGTCCTTCTTGTCGGCAAGTGCCACAAAGGCCAGCTCATAGGTGAATTGCGGACCTCGGAACCCGGTGACCTCGATCGAAAGCGCGAACTCGCCATCCCCAGGCTCCTGGTCACGCAGCTGCATGATCATCTCGAGCGCGTCGGGAGCGACGCTGATCACGGTGAGTTCGGACATCTGCGAGGATGTTAATGGCCGCCACGAGAAAGCCCATGCCGACCGCCGTAGTCGTCCTCCCCAGCACCACCTACCGGGCAGCCGACTTCGTGGCAGCAGCCGAGGCCCTTGGGGTCGGTTTGATCGTGGCCTCCGAGAGCCCCCCTCCCATCGACATGGGCGACGGATACCTCCAGATCGACTGCTCCGACCCAAACCTGGCCGCCGCGGCCATCGTCGCCCTGGGTGACCGGGTCGGCATCGACGGCGTGGTGGCGGCCGACGACGCCGGCGTGGTCGTTGCCGCCATCACCGGCCAGACCCTCGGGCTGCGCTCGAACACCCCAGAAGCGGCTTCTGCCACCAGGGACAAGGGAGCGCAGCGACAGGCGCTGGCAACTGCCGAAGTCCCCCAGCCCCGGTTCGCGGTGATCGGCCCCGGTGAGGATGCCGCGGCGGCGGCCGCGATCGGCTACCCGCTCGTGATCAAGCCGGTCAACCGTGCCGCCGGTCAGGGAGTGATGAGGGTCGATCGTCCTCAGGATCTCCAACCCCACATGGAACGATTGCGTCGGATTGTCGGCCCGTCGGCTCAGGTTGTGATCGAGTCCTACATGTCTGGTGTCGAGGTGGCGGTCGAGGGAATCGTCAGCGACGGGGTGCTGACGGTCCTCGCCATCTTCGACAAACCCGAGGCCGGCGAAGGTCCATTCTTCCCGGAGACGATCCTGGTCACCCCATCCCGTCTCCCGGCCGCGAGCGCGGCCGAGTGCGAACGGGTGGCGCAGGCAGCCCTCAACGCGATCGGCATCACGCATGGGCCGGTGCACGTCGAGCTCATGGTCGCCGGAGCGGAGGTCCGAGTTGTCGAGGTCGCTGCCCGCTCCATCGGCGGTCTGTGCTCGAAGAGTCTGAACTTCGGGCTCATGGGCACGACCCTGGAGACCCTGATCCTGCGCAACGCCCTCGGCATCGACAAGCCTGAGCTGCGCCGCGAGGCGGTGGCGAGCGGAGTGCTTATGATCCCGATCCCGAAGCCGGGTCGATTCGTCGAGATCCGCAACATCGACCTGGTGCGGCAATTGCCCTATGTGACCGGAGTCGATGTCACCATCCGCCCGGGGCGCGTCCTCGAGCCTCCCCCTGAGGGCGACCGGTATCTCGGGTTTGTCTACGCCCGAGCCACCACTCCCGAAGAGGTGGAAAGCAGTCTTCGCGAGGCAGAATCCCTTTTGGAGGTAGCGGTCGAATGACCACCGTCTCCGCCCGGTACGCCACATTTCCTCAGCCCGCGAAGGGTGGGCAAACTGTCAACCTCTACCTGAAGGTCACCTCTTACCCGCGAAAGCGCGCGTAAGACGATTTTGTCATTCTCCGTGGACACCGTTCTCATCTTTGCCGGGGGTGACCATCTCCGCCCCGAGCTGGCCCAGGACCTGCCGGTGCCGGACCTGGTGGTGGCCGCCGACAGCGGCTACGAGGCGGCAGTCTCCCTGGGGTACCGGGTGAATGTCGTGGTGGGCGACATGGATTCGATCATCACTTCACCGCTCCCCGGCCATGTGATCGTCGAGCGATACCCGGTCGACAAGGATCAGACCGATCTCGATCTCGCCCTGGAGCTCGCGATCAGAGAGGATCCAGGCCGGCTAGTCATCGTCGGAGGCACCGGGGGAAGACACGACCACGAGCTGGCCAACGCCGGGCTCATCTGCTCGACCCGTTGGGAGGGTGTGGATGAGATCGACTGGGTCTCAAGTCGGTCTCGTAGCCATGTGGTCAGACAACGACGAATGGTCCACGGAGACGTCGGGGCGCTGGTGACTCTGCTCCCGGTCGGTGGGGGCGTCGACGGGATAACCACCAGGGGCCTGCAATGGGATCTGAGCGACGCTCATCTCGTTCCGGGTTCGACCTGGGGAGTGAGCAACGTGATGCGGTCGCCGGTAGCCGACATCTCGATATCGACCGGGTGCCTCCTTGTCATCTTCCCCGTTGACGGCTGAGCGCAGAAATATCGACCTCAATCGGGGAGCGGCCCGGGCGACCTGGACTCGAACTCAGCGGGCATTTCGGTTCCGGCAAGCCCGGCGAGCAAGTTGTCGACGGCGAGTTGGGCCATCCCCCTTCGGGCTTTGATCGACGCGCTCCCGATATGAGGAACGATGAGACAGTTCTCCAACGCCAACAGCGGATGCCCCATCGGTAGGGGCTCGGGGTCGGTGACATCCAACGCGGCGCCGCAGATAACACCTCTCTGCAAGGCGTCGACAAGGGCTTCAGTGTCGACGAGGCCACCGCGGGCGATGTTTATCAGGTGAGCCGTGGTCTTCATCGACTCCAACTGGGCGGCGGCGATCAGGTGCCTGGTTTCGGGAGTCAGTGGCGCGGCGAGAACGACCAGGTCGGCCTCAGCGAGAAGACGGCCCAGCGGAAGACGTCTGACACCGGGCAGATTCTTGTCCCGGGGCGAGGTGTAGATGACATCCATCGCAAATCCGCTGGCGCGATTGGCGATGGCCTGGCCGATTCGACCCATGCCGACGATCCCGAGCGTCGACCCGTGGAGATCGCCACCCAAATTGGCCCACGGGTCCCAAACCCCCCACCGATTCTCCCGGACGATCGCGGCGCCCTCAGGCAGCCTTCGGACCACTGCCGCCATCAGGGCGAAGGCGGTGTCGGCCACCGTCTCGGTCAGCACATCGGGTGTGTGGCCGATACGGATGCCTCTCGCCGAGCACCCTTCCAGATCCACGTTGTCGAGCCCGACCGCCATTTGGGAAATCACGCGAAGGTTCGGGGCGCGGTCCAGGAGCTCGGTGTCGATCTTGTCGACGAGCATCGAGAGCAGGCCCTCGCAGTCTCCGACCTGTTCGACCAGCACATCTCTCGGTGCCGGGCCGCCACCGTCCCACATTGCGACCGCGGCCAATGATCGCAACGGGTCGACGATGTCGCCCGGAATGAAGGCGGAAACGTAGACACGCTGCATCGATGCGAGAGTAGACAGTGTCGGGAGCCGGGCCGCCGGGGCACATCGGGCCAAAGTTCCAAGGCCGATCGACCGATAGCATTCACATGATGCGTCGAGCTTTGCTCCCCTTGACCCTTGCCCTGTCTCTGGCGGGGTGTGGCGGTCGGGTCGAGGTGGTACAGGTGATTGCCCCCCCGGAGGTCCCGTCGACCTCCGCTGCGCCGATCGCCCCACCTACGACTCTGGCGCAACCCCAACCATTGTTCGGCGGGTTGAGCACCGCCACGGTGCCCGCCCACACCACCCTGGTGGCCATGACGGTCGGCGACACCGACATCTACGAGACGAGAACGTCCACCCAGCCCATGCTCACGATGCCTCACACCACACTTCTGGGGACGATCACCGTGCTCGAGGTCGTCGAGGGACCAACCGATGGGTGGGCGTTGGTTCGGTTGCCGGTTCGCCCCAACGGAACCCAGGGATGGGTCAGGGCGGAAGACCTCATGCTCTACGTCGTGGACAGCAAAGTCGAAATCGACCTTTCCGACCGTACCCTGACCTATTACGAGGGCGGGGAAGAAGTCCTCAGCACTCCGGTTGCCGTGGGGAGCGATCGCAACCCGACACCGGTCGGCGAGTTCTTCGTTACCGACAACGTGACGCTGGCCAACCCGGGCAGTCCCTGGGGCCCCCACGCGTTTGGCATCTCCGCCCGCTCAGACACGATCACGGAGTACAACGGCGGTGACGGGATCATCGGCATCCATGGCACCAATCGGCCGGCCTCCATCGGGAACGCAGCGTCTCTCGGCTGTGTCCGTGTCCCCAACGAGGTGATCACCACCCTCCACGAGATTGTCCCGATCGGGACCCCGGTGGAGATCACTGCCTGAGTCTCCTGCGCTTCCTACGAGTTGAGGCCTATGGCCCCGCCGGACAGCACAGAGATGCCACGCTCCTTTGACTCGGCCTCTACGGCCAGCCCGGTCCCCTCGCGCCAGATCTTGGTCGTGATGGTCTCCCCGGGGTACACCACGCCGGAGAACCGGGCCCGATACGACGCCAGTCGCTCGGGGCGGCCCTCGAGGCCGTGGTCAACGACTGCCTTGCCGACGATCCCGAACGTGCAGAGCCCGTGGAGGATCGGCCGGGCGAATCCGGCGAAGGCCGCGAAACCAGGATCGGCATGAAGTGGGTTCTTGTCGCCTGACGCGATGCGATACAACAAGGCTTGCTGAGGCAGGGTCGGGGATTCGACCACGAGATCCGGGAGCCGGTCCGGCGCTCCGGCCCTTGCAGACGGTCCGCTATCGCCACCAAATCCGCCCTCGCCTCGCAGATAGATCGAAGGGCGGTTGGTGAACAGCAGATCACCGGTCTTCTCCAACCTCGACTCGACCTCCAGCACGACGAGCGCCCCCCTCCCCTTGTCGTAGATGGCGCTCACCTTTCCCTCCTGGACGACTGTCCCGGTGGTTGGGATTGGACGATGGACCTCCAACTCCTGCTCGCCGTGCAAGACCGAGGCGAGATCGAATTCGAGGCCGTCTACCGCCCCGAGACTCATCATCACCCCGAAAGGCGGGATGGTCCCGTAGGTGGGGAGAACATGAAGCTCCCCTTCGTAGACATAGCGAAGCTCACTCGCATCGGTCGGTGGGACACCGGCTCCGATGCCGAGGTGGTAGAGGATGACGTCGTCCTCACTCCAGCTGTAGGTAGAGCCGGGTAGAGAGGCCTCAAGGGCCCTCTCGAGATCGACGGGCACCTTCAGCCGGCCAACATCTGGGCGACGATCATGATCTCCTCGTTGTTGCTGAGGGGAACCTCGAACCGTGAGATGTCACGGATCTCGCCCATGTGCTCCTCGACTTGCTCGACCTCGGGAACCACGCCTTGGCCGGCCAGCCATCCTCGATTGGTCCCGATGAAGATCCGTGCATAGCGCCCTCCGCCCACCGTGAAGATCTCATGGGTGTATTCGTTGGCTTCAGAGCACAGGTACACCACCATCGGCATCACCTGTTTGGGGTCGACCATGTCGGCGAAGGGCCCGAGCAGATCCTCGGTCATGCGGGTCCGTGCGATGGGAGCCACCGCATTGGACTTCACGTCGTACTTCATGCCTTCGATGGCGAGGACATTCGACAATCCCATGATTCCCGCCTTGGCCGCCCCGTAGTTCGCCTG
>CAZSMJ010000064.1:0-1498 GCA_964608055.1 uncultured Acidimicrobiaceae bacterium
CAGCCTCTTGTTGCGGTCGCGCCTGCTGAGAAAGGTCGGGGCCAGCTACTGACCCCACCGTAATGAGGTCCGGATATGACCCCTGTGCGTCCCAATTAGGTGTGGGCGATCATGCGCTCTGGATCTATAGCCGGGCCATTTTCGACCGATAAAACATGGTGGTCACGCTACGCGGGAGGCTGCAGGTCGACACCGGTCCCGGACCGAGGTTGACGGTTGCTGCCTGCCTGACCGGTTTCGTTGTGCTCGGCCTTGCGCTGTCGGGTTGGCTCGGCGTTGCCCGGACCGCCCAGATCGTGGTCACCCTGTTGGTTCCGGCGACGGTCATGTTCCTGTTCTGGCGAGCCGTTCGGGCCCGTGTCGTCGAGCGGGAAGAAGAGATCGAAGCCATGCTCGACTTCGAGAGGGTCTCCAGCCGGGCTTTCGCCGAGTTCCTGGCCGACGTCTCCCACGAATTGCCGGTCCATTCCGAGCGGTGCAGCCTGCGGGCGGAAGCATTGGCGGTTGCCGTCGACTATCAGATGGTCGGCCCCCGGCTCCGGGTGGCAGTGCCGGACATCGTTGTCGTCACCGACCCCCATCTCCTCAGACAACTGCTTCACATCCTGGTGGGCAATGCCCTGCGTCATGGCGGCGAGAGGGTTGCGATTTGGGGCGCTGCCGACGGCGAATCGGCCGTGCTGAATGTGTCCGACGACGGCCCCGGGATTCCCGCTGAGCTCGACGGACGGCTATTCGAGCGACTCGTGGACCTCGGGAAACAGACGCCGGCGGTTGGCGCGACGGGAACCGGTCTGTCGATAGCTCGGACTTTGGGTGATCTGATGGGCGGTCAGATCACCTACCGGCGAGATGCGAGTTGGACCCACTTCTCGTTTCGCTTGGCTTTGAATGCAGTCGGGGAGCGCCCCGAACCCGCCCGGGCCCGTCTCGGTGCGGGGGTGGTCTGACGGATGCGCTTCAGGACCTCGGTGCAGGCTGCGGTGCTCGCGGTGCTGTCACTGGGGGTCCTGATCCCGGTCGCGGCTGCTGCCGACACCGAAACCTTCTTCCTCGGACCTGAAGGTGTGCCTCTTGGATCGCTGATCGGGACGCCCCACGGCGGGGAGATGCCCAACTACGACCGCGGTCGCGACCTCGACCCCGGGCTCTTGCTCATTAGATCTGATAAGGGCTTGCTCGAGACCGACGAAAGCCGCTATCAGCACTGGCAGGCCGAGATGACAGGACGCCATCTGACCGGTTATCCGAGCATCGTGGTCTGGAGCGCAGCTGCAGGCTTCGAGCGCGAGATGACCGGGGTCTTCACCATCTATCTGCTCGATTGCCCGGAATCGGCCATCGCCTGCACTGAGCTGACGAGTGTGAAGGTGACGGTGCTGCCCGGGGCATCTGCCGGATGGGCCGAGACCGGGGTGGTGCTCCCCGCCATCGATCATGTCTTCGCTGATGGCCGGCATCTGGGGGTTCGGATCGTCGTCTCCGAGAGCTCAGAGAC
>CAZSMJ010000064.1:1598-11185 GCA_964608055.1 uncultured Acidimicrobiaceae bacterium
GGAAGAAACACAACCGTGATCCCGAGTTGACCTGTCGGAAACAGAACTCTCGTACGTTGGGTCATGGTCGAGGTCCGGGTGCTTCCTCCCATAGGCGCCCGGTCCGATGATCGGACAGACGTCGAGGGCCGGGACGGAAGGGAAGTAAGCGTCCTCCTCTAGGCCGGTAACGGTGAACATCCAGCCCGGCCCCCGACTTCTGAGGGCTACCGTCCTTGTGTTGACCGATTCGAAATCCGATCTGGAACGAGTCGCTTCGTCACTCCGTCGACGCCGCGAGGCCTTGAGCGCGGAGCTGGACCGCCTCGTGGAGCCTCCCGAGGCCGGAGCCTCGGTGGCGTTCGGGAAGCGGGTCGGCGATGGGACCACCGAGGCTGTGGAACGGATCACGAGCACGGCTACCGCTCGTTCCATCTTCGCCTCGATCGAGGGCATCGATTCGGCATTGGCCAAGATCGAGGCTGGCAGTTACGGCGTGTGCGAGCGATGTGGTGAAGAGATCCCGGTAGCCCGTCTCGAGGCCCTCCCCGCCAGCTCGCTTTGCATAGAGTGTGCCCGACTCTGACCGGGGTGGTCCCTGGGGGAAGATCCCCATAGACCGGGGTGTTCGGTTGCGGCACGGTACGGGCGATGTTCCAAACAAACGAGCTTCAACAGTTGGGAAGCCGGGTGCTGGCCGGCGGTTTGATCGTGGCTGCCGTCACACTCTCGGGGGTCATCGCCGACCAGGTGCTCACCGGGGGCACTCCTTCGATCAGGGCGACCTGTGTCTTGTTCCTTTGGACCGGTGGCGCGGCGATCGTGATCGGGATGATCCTGCGCATCGTCGGTGCCCGCCCCAGACTCTCCAGTCCGATGCCCCGCCCACGGCCCCGGCGACGGTCCCGGCGCTCGCCGAGCTGGCACTAGGCCCAGCCTGCTCACCCTGGTTGGGATTGTCTTAGCGCGTGCGCATAGGCGTATGTTTCGGCCACAACGAGGGCGCGCCCCTCTCCCCATGGTGAAAGGTCGGACGTGATGAGAGCCATGACCAGACGGCTCCTTTCGGTATCCCTCGTGGTGGCACTGTTGGCTATCCCAGCTCTGGCCGGAGCGATCAGTGGTCTTGGCGGGCCCCTATTCGGTCTGACCACTGCCCGCGACGGCAACCTCTTGGTGGCCGATGCCAGTGCTGGCATCCATGTGATCAAGAAGGACCAGATTCGCTCGACGATCCCGCTTCCCGGAGTAACCGATGTCAGCGCCGCAAGCAGGAATCTGCTCTGGGCCGTCACCGGCGCCGGGGACAGCCCTCAGACCGACACCGGCCAAGGCCTGTACCGGATCTGGAAGGGCGAGCCCCAGCTGGTCCTCAACCTCTTCGAGTTCGAGGCGGCGAACAACCCCGACGGAAACGACCCCTTCGACTCCAACCCCTATGACGTCCAGGCGCTGAGCTCTCATTCGGCTCTGGTGGTCGACGCCGGTGGCAACGATCTGCTCAAGGTGAACAAGGACGGCAGCGTCCGGGTCCTTGCGGTGTTCCCCGATGAGGAAGTCTCGACGGCGAACATCAAGGCGCTGTCGGGTTGTCCCAACCCACCTCCCCCGCCCGCCCCGGAGCCGGTCTTTCCCTGCGACGGGCCCGACACCATGCCGGCCCAGGCGGTGCCCACCAGTGTCGCCATCGGCCCCGACGGCTATTACTACGTCGGCGAGTTGAGGGGATTCCCCGGCCCCACCGGTGAGTCGAACATCTGGAGGGTCAGCCCGAGGGCATCGTGGGCCGAATGCCCAAGCAAGCACTGTGTGAAAGTCTTCGACGGTGGTTTCACTTCGGTCATCGACCTCGCCTTCCACAAGGGGCGGCTCTACGTGGCTGAGCTCGATGAGCTGAGCTGGGCAGCCGTTGAGATCTTCCAGGATGGCGTCGGGGGGACGATCAGCTCCTGCAACGTGCGACGCCAGACCTGTCGAGTCGTGGCCGAGGGCATCCCACAACTGACTTCGATCACTTTCGACAACAGAGGCCGTTTGTGGGCGACTCAGAACTCACTGGTCCCCGGCGGGGCCGAGGTGGTGAGGGTTGACTCCTAGGGCGGTAAGCCTCCCCATAATTGGGACGCAGAGGGCCATATATGACCCCTCTGCTTCCCAATTACGAGGGGTCAGACTTCGATGGAGTAGAGCCGGATCGGCTCCGCGATGCCCTTGAGCTCCCGGACCCCGAGGTCGACGGCAACCACGCCGTCCTTGTTCTTCACGTTGTTGTAGACCGTCTCCGAGGCGACGATGGTCCCCGGCTCGGCGAAGGCCTCGATTCGAGCCGCGATGTTGACCCCATCTCCGAACACGTCACCGGCGGACACTGTTACCTCCCCGAGATGAATACCGATCCTCAATTGGAACAGCCCTTCAGCTTTGGCTGAGCTCTGGATCTCGCGGGCGGTGGCAACCGCGCTGGAGACCGAATCGAACATGGCGAGCATGCCGTCGCCCAGTTCCTTCAGGAGCCGACCTCCGTTGCGAACGATCCGGTCGCGGTGAATCTGGCCCGACACCTCAAGTGCCCGAAGTGCAGCAGCCTCGTCGGTGGCCATCATCGTTGTGAAGGCGACGATGTCTGAGAACATGATCGCCGAGAGCTGGCTGCGGTCGGCGTCCCCGACCCGGATCGCCTCATCGAGATAGTGGCGTTTGCCCCGCAGCGCCGCCTGATACTCGTCGGGGGAGAGGATGTTCTCCTCGAGTTGCATCTCGGTTCTCAACAAGTTCTCGATGAAGGCGTCGAGCTTCTCGGGGCTCGACTTGACCGTCTCCCGGATGAAACGGCTGTCGATGTTGATGCAGACCGCCCCCACCAACCCGTAGTCCCGGCGGTAGATGGGGATGGTGGTGCATTTGAACTGGCGGGCACCGATGCTGAGCTCGTAGTTGAGCTTGTCCTGGTTCTGGTTTTGGCGGGTTTTGAGGTCGAGCACCAGGTTGGTTGCGCCCATTTCCAACTTCCGCCCGGTGACCTCACCGTTCTCCAGCGTCACGATCGACCGAGCCGGATTGACCAGATTGTGGAGCAGGATCTCGATGCCGGTGTTGGGAAACGACCGCCCGATGAGTTTGACGATCCGTTTGTAGTTCTCCAGGTACGCCTCGTTGTCCGAGATCACCGAGTCCCCGTCGTAGCGGTCGTACACACGGCGGTATTCGTTGATATCCGCGGTGGCAAAGCGGTCCCGGACGAAGTTCTGCTCACCGATCACGATCAACTCCCGGGCGGCGGTCGAATTGCGGTGAGCGAGGAAGTATCGGACCGCCTGGTTGAAGTGCTCGGGACTGAACTCGATGTGTCGGCTCTCGTTGACGATGAACGGATAGAACTCGTACTCCTCGAGCCGCTTGGTCTCGGCTTCGCGCTCGAACCCCTGACCGAACCGGTAAGCGAAGAACCCCACCAGCGCAAGTGCGGTCACCGCGACGGCGATCAGGATTGGATCAGACACCAGGGAAGGGTATCCCTCGCCACAACACATTTCTCCCCCAGCGAACGAAGTGAGCATTTCTCCCCCCAGCCAAACGCCGTGACCGCTGGTGGGGGCGCCCCGGAACGCGGTCTGCTCGATTTTGGATGGCCGGGCCGTAGTCTGGAGACCCGAATGAGTCGTTCCCGTCTTCTGATCATCGGCTTCGCCCTGTTGGCGGCGTGTGGCAACGACGCCAGCGCCGACACCACGTTGGCCACCACCACGACAACTACGGCAGCGACCACGACCAGCACCCAACCCTCGACGACCGTCACCACTGCTGTGACTTCGACGACCGCGACCACCGTCGCAAACACCGACGACCTCGCTGAGGGTGCGGGATGCACCCCTGGGGACGGCCAGCTACCGGACGGGTTGTGGTTCGGTCTCGTGACCTCGAGGAGCGAAGACTCCCTCGAGTTCGATCTCGCCTGCTGGTTCACCGGCGACGCCGCCACCCAGGCTGCGGCTGAGGACGGTGCGGAGTCACCGCCTCCCAACGACTATTACGTCCGCAACACGAATCCCGCGACCCGGGCGGTCCCGGTGGGAGACCTTGTGGATGTGACCTTCTACCCGGACGGCGATCCCACCAACGGAGTGGAGATCGACTACGACGACTGGGCCGACATGGTCGCGGCTCGTGGCTTCGAACTGGGCGTATGGATCGCGATCGAAAATGGGGCGATCGGCGCCATCCATGAGCAATGGGTGCCGTGAGCTGACTGCTCCTGGTCAGGATTGAACCGGAAGCTGGATGGTGAACACCGCTCCGCCTTGAGCCCGGTTGGCGGCGGTTAGGGAGCCACCGTGGGCCTCGACCAGATCCCGGGCGATGGAGAGGCCGAGCCCGGTGCCGGCAGAGTCTCCGGCCTTCACGAAACGCTCGAAGATGTGCTCCAGCCGGTCCGCCGGGATTCCGGTCCCGGTGTCGGAGACCTCGATCACGATTCGGTGCTCTTCTTGATAGGCCTTCACCGTCAGCGTTCCGCCATCGGGCATGTGATGGATCGCATTGGAGATCAGATTGGCCAGCACCTGATGCAGTCGCTGCTGGTCGACCTCCACCTCGGACAGGCCGGGCCGAACCTGGGTCTCGGAGATCACGGCCTGGCCCTCGAGGTTCGAAGCGAACGAGGTGATCACCTGGGCGATCAGGGTCTCGATGTCGGTCGGTTCCTTGTGCAGTTGGAGCCTGCCCGCATCGGCCAGTGCCAGTATCCGGAGGTCCTCGAGGAGGCGCTCCATCAGCTCCACCTCGTCGATGACGTGAGACAGGCTCTCCGGCTCGTGGAGCCCGTCGAGCACCGCCTCGATCTCGCCCCGGATCACGGTGAGCGGGGTGCGTAGTTCGTGACCGAGGTCAGCCAAGAGCCGCCGCCGTCGCTCGTCCTCTTCCTCGAGACGCACCGCCATCCGGTTGAAGGAGGCGCCTACCGCCCCGAATGGCCCCGGTCCCATAGCGGTTATCCGAACACCGGTCTCTCCGGCCCCGAGACGACGGGTGGCGTCGATCAGGTCGCCGACCGGCGCCCAGGAGCGCCCAAACATCCTCCGAGCAGATGTGGCGAACCCGATCAAGATCAGCACTACGAGCAGAGTGACCACCCAGCGATGACCTGGCCTGACCCCGCCGAACCGGGAGCCGAACAGCACTCCGATCAGGGTCCCGATCAGGAACAGGAACAGAACGAAGCCGACAATGCGGGCGAAGATGTGTCGACCCGGTCCCCATCCCGGCGGACCGCCCTCATGACCCCAGGGAGGGCCCCAGTGCTCGTGGTCAGGCATCGGTGAATTTGTATCCAACGCCGTAGACGGTGAGCACGTAGGCGGGGCTATGTGGATCCGGTTCCAACTTCTTGCGCAGATTCTTGATGTGGGCGTCGATCGAGCGCTCGTACGATTCGAAGGAAGCACCCCGCATCACGTCGAGAAGCTGGCCCCTGGTGAACACCCGCCCCGGGTCGGCGGCCAATGTCCTCAACAACTCGAACTCGGAGGCGGTGAGCTCGATGGGGGCGCCGTCGCGTTCCGCACTCCGGTGGGGGAGGTTGATCACCAGATCTCTGACCCGGATCGTCTCCGTGGCTGTTTCGCCATTGGTCCGCCGCAGGACCGCCTTGACTCGGGCCACCAGCTCTCGGGGGCTGAACGGTTTGATCACGTAGTCGTCGGCTCCGAGCTCGAGACCGATGATCCGATCGGTCTCCTCGCTGCGGGCGGTGAGCATGATGATCGGAATCGCAGAGTGCCGTCTGATGGAGCGGGTCACGTCGTAACCGTCCATGCCGGGCAGACCGAGGTCGAGGATCACCAGGTCCGGTTTGTCCGAGCGGGCGGCGGCGAGAGCGGCGGGACCGGTGCCGGCCAACACCACGCCGAAGCCCGCCTCGGTCAGGTAGTCCCTGACGAGGCGGGCGATTTTCAGCTCGTCATCGACGACGAGGATCTTTGGCATCGGGTGATTGTCGCGGTCGGAGCCGGTCTAGGCGTCCTGATCCGAATCGGGTTTGGCCGATGGGTCACCGTGAGCCTTCTCATGCCAATCGGCGAGACGTTGTTCCATGGGCGAGGTGTGACCCTCGTGCCAGTCCTTGGCCCAGTAGGGGCCGGGACCCCAGTGCCTTCTACCGAAGAAGAGACGGGCGATCAGACCGATGATCAGGAACAGGAACAGGAATTTGAAGATCAGGCCGAACCCCCAGAATCCTGCGAATCCCCAGTGGCCGGGGTGAAATCCGGGGCCGACCCGGTTGACCACTACGGTCCCGGTTTCGACCAGACCCTGGTGGTAGCCGACCTGGTAGACCCCGAACGCGGCGGCACCGAGGGCACCCAGCACCAAGATGGTGATCACGACCGCACCGATCACATTTCTTCTCATGTCTCCGACTCCTTTGTTTGATGAGACTGAGTCGATCCTCGGTGCAGAATGTGGAGACGATGTGAAGAGGGTGTGGAGCTTCGTTTCCTCCCCCAGGAGCGAAGCGACGTTGGGGGAGGTGGCCCGGAGGGCCAGAGGGGCTCTCTGGACAAGGGCGGGTAGCTAGCTCTCCGACTCCTCCAAGGTTCGTCGCAGTAAGGGAAGGGTGGCTCGATCCTTCTCGCGTCCTGCCGCCTCCTTGGTCCGGATCACGTCGGCCAGAGAGGCCACATTCACGATGAGTTCGGGGTCTACAGCGACTCTCAGCTCGTCGGCGTCGCGGATCAGATCCCGGTAGCCAGCGGTTCCCGCCGGCGCCATGACCAGGTCGAGGTCGCCGAACTTGGTGGTGAGCGTCCACACCGTGACCGACTCGAGAAGTCCCGTGTCGAAGGGGAAGGAAACACCGTCGGGCTCGGTTGCGGTGCGAAGTCGGGCTTCAAGCTCTTTTAGGGCGTCGGCGAGCCGTTCGAGATTCTCACGATCCGAGGAAGGGGTGACGTCGATATCCTGGGTTAGGAACGGTGCCCCCCTCAGGCGGGCGGCGATCCCACCGATCACCAGGAACTTCACCCCGTGCTCGACTAAGACCCGCAATGCTGCGACCGGATCGAACTCAGCCATTTCCGGCCGCGCTCATGGCGTCGAACCTTCTCACCGCTTGGACCATGCCAGAGAGACGCTCATGCGGCAAGAGGCTCAATTCCCGGCGGATGAGGGCGAGGTCGTGTTCGTCGCTGGGGTGAAGCGAGATCCCTAGGTCGAAGCCGGCGGCTCTCACCGCCGTGCGCACGGTGTCGAAGTCAGGGCTGGTGCGCCCGGTTTCCCAGCGAGCAACCACCGACTGATGACTGTCGAGACGCGTGGCTAGTTCGGCCTGCGTGAGCAAGGCGCGTTTGCGAGCCTCTCTGATCAACTGTCCACCGGTCACGGCAAGAAGAATAGCAGTTATGCTATCTATGTCATAGCAAATCAGCTATGAGTCCTGATCTCCGATTCAGGCGAAGGCGTAGGCCACCGCAGAGGCGTAAACCATCAGGGTGACCATAAGCATGGCGTAGCCACGCAGTCCCCGATTGCCAAAGTCCTCTGCGATCTTGGCCCCCGTCAGCCCAACCGCGACAACGAAAACGATGGTCCCGACCCACTCAGGCATGCGAAGAGCCCAAATCAGACCTCCCGGGGCGAACTTAACGAATCCGTGGAAGCCAGAGCCGGCCGATCGTGGGGCTATTTGAGAATTGCGCATTGGGACTGATCCCCGCCTGGTTTGAACCCCGATCGCCGCGGGTAGGCAATCCTCCGCCAGGTGCCCAGGGCGGGCTCCTTGATTGAACAACGGAGGGAGACGGCATTGTCGCTACGCGGATCAAGCGTTGTTTCGTCGCGTCCCTGGAGGGTTATCACGGTTCTAGCGGTCGCTTTCGCGATCTCGGCGACTACCACCAACCCGGCCCGGGCCGCGACTGCGGACTGTGAACAGATCATGCGCCAGGAGGCGGAATGGTTGTCCCGGGGGGCGACCAGTGGGGTGCCCCCGAGTCTGCTTGTCCACCTGCGGACTCTGGGACCGAGTCTGACTTGCGGGGATCCGGAGGTTGAACCGGAGATCGGGAATCATCCCGAGTACTGGCGACCGTTGGTCGCCCTCTACTTCGAACCCGAGGATGTCGACCGGGCCATCTGTCTGATGGGCAAGGAGAGCAACGGCGACCCCGACGCCCGCAACCCGAGCAGCGGCGCCGCAGGTCTGATGCAGGTGATGCCGTTCTGGGCCCGGACCCACGGCTACGCCTACGCCGATCTGTTCATGCCGGGGATCAACCTCTGGGTCGCCAGCCAGATCCGAGACCAACAGGGCTGGTGGGCGTGGAGCCCCTACGTCAGGGGTTTGTGCCGCTAGGGGTCAGTCGGAGTCGGCGCCGACCGAGGTGTCGGCCGCCAGCTCGGCGCTGACCAGATCGTATTGATCGAAGCTGAAGCTGACGTGGCCACAGCTCTCGCACACCATTCGCTCCATCCCGGCGGCGCGAACCACAACCACCTGGTCGTGTCTGCATGGGGTCCTCAAGAGTCGGGGCAAGTTCATTCTCACGCTGAGTGTCTCCTGGTCGCTCTTCGTGACATTGTGATCCACGAAACGCCGAAACCTGCGGCAATCCAACCGGAGCAATAACGTGAGCGCATGAGTTTGGCGGCCTTGGCCCTTGCGCTTCTGGCCGCGGTGTTTCATGCAGTCTGGAACCTGGTGGTCAAGGCCAGCAACGACCAGCTGGTGGCGGCCTGGACTGTGGTGGCAGGGGCCGCCATTCTCGCCTTGCCGGTATTGGCCTTCACCGGGTTCCCCGATTCCGCGGTGTGGGACCTGCTCCTGATCTCGACGGTCGTCCAAGTCGTCTACGTTCTGATGCTCGCCCTCGCCTACCGGCTCGGTGACCTCTCCTTCGTCTACCCCTTGGCCCGGGGCACTTCGCCGGTGTTGGTGTCACTCGCCGGGGTGGCGTTCCTCGGTGACAGGATCTCGACTTTGGGGTGGCTGGGGGTGGTGACGGTGACGCTTTCCCTCACCTTTCTCGCCTGGCGCCGGGTTGATCGAGCGGGTCTGTGGGCGGCGCTGGCCACCGGCCTCATGATCTCGGGGTACACCTCGATCGACGCCGCTGCGGTGCGTGAGCAGGGGGAGGCGGTTTCGGTGATCGCCACCGAATTCGTGCTGCTTGCTGTGGTGTTGGGGTTGGTGGTGCTCGCCCTGCGGGGACCGGGCGCCATGCTGGGAATGGTCAGCGACGACTGGCGACGGGCCGCGATCGGCAGTGTCTCCACCGGCACTTCCTACCTGCTGGTGATGGTCGCCGCCCTCAACGCCCCGGTGGGATTGGTTTCTGGGGTCAGGGAGCTCTCGGTTCTGATCGCGGTGATCGCCTCCCGTCTGCTGCTCCACGAAGAAGTGACGAGGTCCCAGATCTGGACCGTGGCCGCCGCCGCCGGAGGCATCGCCCTCATCGCCCTGGCCTGAGGGCCAAAAGGCTCACAACACCCGGAGTGAGTCGACGCCCGCCACCACCACCGAAGCCAGCTCACGCGCCTCGGGAGGCGGATCGTCGACTAGCACCGTTCCCGCCACACCGGCAGCTTGACCGGCGGCGGCATCGACCCAAGAG
>CAZSMJ010000065.1:0-10659 GCA_964608055.1 uncultured Acidimicrobiaceae bacterium
AGGTCCATCCCGATGGCGTGGGAGAGGTCTATCTGTTGGCCGTGCGACCCGAGTACTCGGGCCGGGGCCTGGGAAGAGCGCTCGTCGTCGCCGGAGTCGAGTACCTCACCATTGGACGCGGCTGTGCACGGAACATCGTCTACTGGGACGCTTCCAACAGCGTGGCATCGAACCTCTACCAATCGATCGGGTTCAGCGTCGACCGGGTGGGCGAGGTTTTCCGACGTCCTTTGTGATCATCCGAAGGAATTGCCGCACCCGGCGCAGCGGGGATCCTCCTCCTTGGTCGGCCCATAACACCATGGGCATGGCAGATCGTCGCCTCGGTCGTCCCGTGGGCTCACCACCAGTTGCGGGTTGACCCTGTACTGATGGTTGCCGCGTATCCCCTTAGCCAGGGCGAACAGACCTGTGGTGGCGGTTGCTGCAACCAATGCTTCGAACACAGTCCGTCCTCCTTGCTCCAGCAGGAGGAGGCTAAGACGGAGAGTGTTGGTTTTCGCGGATTTCGCAGCTAGGTGCCGAGCACCGCTTCGGTGAGGTCGTCAACGAGATACTGAAGGTTGCCCAACCGGCCTTCGCGGACCTCGGCGGCTTCGAGCATCATCATGGCGGAGTGGTAGGCGACCCAAGGTCGGTAGCGGCTCTCGGGTAACTCAGCCCCGTAACCGGACCGGAACGCGGCGGCCGCGTCTTCGCCTATGTTGCGCGCCAGTTGCCACACGGCCAGCGTCAGGTCCCACTCGGGTGGAGCGAGGGTTGCCCATTCCCAGTCGACGATGGTGACGTTGCCCTCCTCGTCCAGCACGAACTTCGATAACACCGGCTTGGTGTGGGCTGGAACCGGAACGGTGGCCAGCGGAGGCTCCAACTCCAGCGCTTTGTCGAGGACCACCTGCTCCATCCCGAAGCGCCGTCGATAGCGCCCCAGACGCTCGACGGTGGAGCGATAGTGACTCAGCACGTAGTCGGAGTCGATCCCGGCCGCGAGGTTCGTGATCTGTGCTCCCGAGGTATGGATCCCGCGTAAGGCGGTGCCTGACGCTTCGACCGCATCGAGGTTCTTGGGGAGGTTGGACAGGTTCCAATGCCCGCCGTCTGTCGTCTTGAGCCAGGCCATCTCGCCTTCCAGCCCGTGATTGATGATCCGGGGCACCGAAGGAGCAGCGACCAGAGCCTCGAGGGCGTGACGCTCCCGGCGCTCACGTGATGCGACCGGGTAAACCTTGATGATCGTGCTCTGATTCTCGGCTTCGAGAATGCGAAAGACCTTGTTTGCCCCTGATGAAAGCTCTCGAACGGTCCCAGTCGGATGAAGACTCGCAACCAACTCTCGTGCATCCATGCCCTTGATATTCCCCTCGTTGCTTACAACACCGGCCAGACTGCTCTGGCAGGCAATTAGCCTCTGGCCCGCTTCAGGCTAGCGAGATATCACCCGTGCCAATAGAGCTTCGTTATCCGGATGGAAAGGTCGTCGAACACGCCGACGGGGCCACTGCATTGGATATCGCCGAGACGATAGGGCCCAGGCTGGCCAAGGCCGCGGTGGCGGCCAAGATCAACGGGGAACTGGTGGACCTGTCCCGTCCAATTGAAGAAAACGGGGATTTCTCCGTGGTGACGCTCGACACCCCCGAGGGTCTCGACGTGCTCCGTCATTCGTCGGCTCATGTCCTGGCCCAAGCGGTGCTCGGGCTCTTCGAGGGCTCTACTTTCGCAATTGGGCCGGCCATCGAGGACGGGTTCTATTACGACTTCAAGGTCGATCAGCCCTTCACTCCTGACGATCTGGAGCTCATCGAGCGGCGGATGAACGAGATCATCGCCGCCGATCAGCCGTTTGAGAGAGAAGCCGTATCCAGGGAGGAAGCGCTCGAGATCTTCGCCAAGCATCCGTTCAAGAGGGAGATCATCGAGGCAGTCGACCTCAACGAGGGCGCTACTGGCGAGGAAGTCACCGTCTATCGGAACCAGGGTTTCGTCGACTTGTGTCGGGGCCCTCATCTCCCGTCCACGGGCCGGATCCCCGCCTTCAAGCTGTTGAGGAGCTCGGGGGCCTACTGGCGTGGCGACGAGAATCGGGAGCAACTACAGCGCATCTACGGGACGTCTTGGCCGTCGAAATCCGAGCTCGAAGAGCATCTGAACCGGCTGGAGGAGGCCGAGAAGAGGGATCATCGCAAGCTCGGCCCTGAGCTCGACCTGTTCAGCTTTCCCACTGAGCTCGGAGCGGGTCTCAGTGTCTGGCATCCCAAAGGCGGCATGCTGCGCAAGACCATCGAGGATCACAGCCGCGTCCTCCACGAGCGTTTCGGGTTCGAGTTCGTGTTCACCCCGCATCTCGCCAAGGCCGACCTGTGGCAGACGTCGGGTCACCTCGACTACTACGAAGAGAACATGTATCCGGGCATGCAACTCGACAACGATCAGGAGTATCGGGTCAAGCCGATGAACTGCCCTTTCCACGTGCTGATCTACAAGAGCAAAGGCCGTTCCTATCGCGATCTTCCGATTCGACTCTCCGAGTTGGGTGGGCTCTATCGATACGAGAAGTCAGGGGTGCTACATGGCCTGCTGCGGGCGCGGGGCTTCACCCAGGACGATTCTCACACCTTCTGCACCGCCGACCAGCTCCCGTCCGAGTTGGATCGACACCTCGACTTCGTGCTCACCTGGCTTCGTGACTTCGGTTTCACCGAGTTCGAGGCCGACCTGAGCACCCAGCCCGAGAAATCGGTCGGCGAGCAATCACGATGGGAATTCAGCGAGAAGGCCCTGGCCGACTCACTGGAGAAACGGGGTGTCACCTTCCGCAAGGCCGAGGGTGAAGGGGCGTTTTACGGGCCAAAGATCGATGTCCATGTCAAGGATGCCATCGGTCGCCGCTGGCAGATCTCGACCATCCAGCTCGACTTCACCCTCCCCGAGCGATTCGGTCTGGAGTACACGGCTTCGGGGAACATCCAAGAGCGCCCCTACATGATCCATTGCGCCAAAGCGGGATCGATCGAGCGCTTCGTAGGGGTCCTCGTCGAGCATTACGCCGGCGCCTTCCCGATGTGGCTGGCCCCGGTCCAGGTATCAGTCATCCCCGTGGCTGACCGGCACCGTGAATACGCCCAGTCGGTAGCAACCAAGCTGCGAGATCCCGGGCTTCGGGTCGAGGTGGACGAGAGCGAGGAAACGGTCGGCGAGAAGATCCGCCGCGCCTTGAGTCAGAAGCACCCGGCTGTGATCGTGGTTGGTGATCAGGACGTCGAGGACTCCACGGTTGGGCTTCGGTTTTACGGTGAGGAGCGTGACACCCGCGGGATCCCGTTGATCGAGGCCACCAACCAACTTGTAGACCTGGCGAAGAAACCGCAGCCATGACCGACTCCGAGTCACCCCGTGTCGATCGAGAGGGGATCCACATCGAGCGGGACCTGGCCGACTCCGTCTCGATCGAGGAGGAGCTCGACTCCAACGTGGTCGGCCCTTATCGGTTTCCCACGCCGATGCGTCGTCGAATCGCCGGGTGGGTCTTCGTGGTCGGTGCCGCCCTCACCGTCGTCCTCCTCGACGATGGATGGATCCCAGCGTTGGGATTCGCCGCCCTGGCGCTTTGGCAATTCGCTGCATCGTGGCCCCTGAACATCGACGAGCACAAGGCCCTTGCCATCGCCGGGTCAGCTGTCGACTTCCCGGTGGGGCATGCGTCGGCTGCCGTCACCTTCCGCGGGCTGCGCTCGGTGCCACGGTGGAGTGTCGTTCTCTATTCGGCGGCCGAGCCCCCGGATCAACGAGCTCTGGTGGTTGTCGACGCGGTCACCGGTGAGGTGGCCGAGGAGCCTTATGTGGAGACCGTTCCCGAGGTCTGAGTCAGCGCTCGTCGAGTGGGACGAAATCTCTGGGCGCCGGGCCGATATAGACCTGGCGAGGCCTGAAGATCTTGGTCTCGGTATCAGACATCAGCTCGCGCCACTGCGAGATCCAGCCGGGGAGACGTCCCAGGGCGAAGAGGACGGTGAACATGTCCACCGGGAAACCCATCGCCCGGTAGAGGATTCCTGAATAGAAATCCACATTCGGATATAGCTTTCGACTGATGAAGTAGTCGTCGGAGAGCGCTACCTCCTCAAGATGAAGCGCGACATCGAGAAGTGGGTCGTCGATGCCGAGGGCGTTCAGCACGTCATCTGAAGCTGTCTTGATTATTCGCGCTCGGGGATCGAAGTTCTTGTACACACGATGACCGAAACCCATCAAACGGAATGGGTCGTCCTTGTCCTTGGCTCGTTCGACGAAGGTGGACACGTCTTTGCCACTGGCCACGATCATGTCGAGCATGTTCAGAACCTGCTCGTTGGCACCCCCGTGGAGAGGCCCGGAAAGGGCGTGGATGCCGGCCGATACCGAGCTGAAGATGTTGGCCTGACCTGACCCAACCAGTCGCACCGCTGACGACGAGCAGTTCTGGCCGTGATCTGCGTGGAGGATCAACAATAAGTTGAGGGCCTTGGCGATGACCGGGTCGGGCTGAAATTCTTCCGCCGGAACCGAGAACATCATCTTGAGGAAGTTCGATGCGTAGTCGAGCTCGTTGTCGGGATACACGTAAGGCTGATGCATCCGGTACTTGTACGACCAGGCGATCATCGTCGGGGTTTTGGCGATCAGGCGGCGGGCACTGATGTCGACCGATTCCTCATCGAGAGGATCGAGGGCATCGGGGTAGTAGGTGGCCAGGGCGGAAGTCGCCGAGGCCAAGATCTGCATCGGATGCGCCGAATGGGGGAAGGCTTCAAAGAGATATTTCACGTCTTCCCGGAGCAGGGTGTGACGCGTGATGCTCTCCTCGTACTCCTCGAGTTGGTCTTTGGTGGGGAGCTCCCCGTACTGGAGGAGGTAGGCGACTTCGATGAAGGACGCCTGGTCGGCCAGCTGCTCGATGGGGTAGCCCCGATAGCTGAGGACCCCTGCCTCCCCCCCGACATAGCTGACCGACGAAGTGCCTTCGGCGGTGTTGGCGAACCCGCGGTCGATGGTGATGAGGCCCAGCTCGGATCGGATGCCTGCGATCTCCATCGCCACTTCGCTCACCGTGCCCGACACGGTGGGAAGGTTGAGCTCTTTGCCTCCGTAGCGGAGAACCGCATCTTCCATTGCCAATCCTTTCCTGGGCTCGATCAGTCGTCCGAGGGCCGGGCCGCTGCGATCACACTCTGTGCCTCATGCTGGGGCACTTCTGCGTAGTGATCGAATTCCATCTCGAAACTACCGCGTCCTGAGGTCAATGATCGCAGCTCAGCAGCGTATTGCTGGATCTCGGCCATCGGGACCTGGGCCACTACGTATCGCAGGTTTCCCTCACCCTCCATGCCCAACACCCGGCCCCGTTTCGAGTTGACATCGCCCATCACGTCTCCGAGATAGTCCTCCGGGACGCTGATAGTCACCTTCATCACCGGCTCGAGCAGGATCGGGCGCAGGCTCGTCGCCGCCGCCTTGACTGCCTGGATCCCTGCCATCCGGAACGACATCTCGTCGGAGTCGACCGTGTGGTACTTCCCATCGAACACTTCGGCGGAGATGTCGATGACCGGGTATCCGGCGAGGATGCCTCGCCTCAGCGACTCCTGGATCCCCTTGTCGACAGCCGGTATGAACTGGCGGGGTATTGAGCCGCCCTTGATCGAGTCGATGTATTGATATCCGGAACCGCGGGGAAGTGGGGCGAACTTGACGAACGCGACACCGAACTGGCCGCGTCCCCCGCTCTGCTTCTTGTGTTTGCCCTCGGCCTGGCCGGAGGTGGTGATGGTCTCCCGATAGGGGATGACCGGCAGTGCCGCGACAACCTCGACGCCGAACTTGCGGTGGATGCGGGCCAGGGTGACGTCGAGATGGCTGTCACCGAGCCCGGCGATGATGGTCTCGCCGGTGTCCGGCCTTCTTTCGATCCGGACCGTGGGGTCTTCCTCTTCGATGCGATGCAGAGCTGTTGAGAGCTTCTCCTCATCGTGATGTGACACCGGAGTGATCGCGAACTCGGCCACCGGCCTCGGGTAGAGAACCGGGTCGATCACGGCATTCAATCCCGGGGAGCGCATCGTGTCGCCGACCTTGACGTTCTCCAGCTTGGCGACCGCGCCGATGCCTCCGGCGGGCAGATCGGCTACGTCGTGGTGGTCCTTGCCTTGAAGTCTGAAGAGATTGTGGAGGCGGACCTTCCCTCCGCGTGCGAGTTCTAGCTCCTGGTCGGCCTTGACCGTGCCCGAGAAGATGCGAAACATCGAAATCCGGCCGACGAAGGGGTCGGAGACGGTCTTGAAGACATAGGCGAGCACCGGGCCGTCGGTGGCGGGTGCGAAGCTGTCGCCAGCGGAGAGCCGGGGAATGGGGCGCTCCAGCGGATGTGGGCCGTAGTCCACGATGAATTCGGCGACGAGGTCGATGCCGATCATCTTCTCTGCCGAGGTGACCAGGACCGGATGGATGGTCCCGTCCAGGATGCCGTGGTGGATGGTCTCGACGATCTTCTCTCGTGACGGCTCGGTGCCCTCCAGGTAGGCCTCCAACATGTCGTCGTCCGTCTCGACAACCGTCTCCACGAGGGAGGTGTGTGCCGAATGGACCAGGTCCTCGACGTCCGCAGGTAGCGGTACCTCGGATCCGGTCCTTGCCCCTCCCGAGTAGTCGTAGGCCCGTTCGCTGGCAACCCGCACCACGCCGGTCAGGCCATCTTCGGCGCCGATCGGTACCTGGATCGGGGCAATCGCCTTTCCAAACGCCTCACGCAACTGGTCCAGAGTGCGCCCGAACGAGGAGCGGTCGCGGTCGAGTTTGGTGACCACGACCGCACGGGCGATCCCCTCTTCGGCGGCCACCTTCCACAACTGCTCGGTCTGGACCTCGATCCCGTCAACACCCGAGACCACGAAAAGTGCGAGGTCGGCGGCCTTGAGTGCCGCCCGGGCATCACCGGAGAAATCCCCGGAGCCCGGGGTATCGATCAGGTTGATGGTGTGTCCGTGCCATTCGAAGCTGGCCACCGCCAACCCCAGCGAGATGCCGCGTTCGATCTCCTCGGGCTCGTGGTCGAGAATCGTTGTCCCCTGCTCGACAGATCCACGACGGCTGGTCGCTCCTGCGACAAAGAGGAGGGTTTCGGCCAGGGTCGTCTTGCCGCTCCCGCCATGACCGACCAGCGCCACGTTGCGCACCTTTTCAGGAACCACAGGACCTCCTCTTCAAAGGGTGAAGCGACGATCCTAACCCTGGTGTAGGGCAGGTTTCCCGGGTGCCTGCTACTTTGCTGGGTCGTGATCGACATGCGGGTACGGCCCCGCGTAACCCGGTTTCTGGAGCCAATCGGCAAGGCGCTCGCCTCGATCGGTGTCACCCCGACTGTCGTCACCTTTCTCGGGCTGACGGTGGTCATCATTGGTTCGGTGATGATCGCCAACGGGTTGCCTAGGTCGGGCGCCGCGGTAGTGCTCGGTGGGGCCCTCCTCGATGGGCTCGACGGCTCGGTAGCGAGAGCTTCGGGCATGGTTTCTGCACGTGGTGCCTTTCTCGACTCGGCCTTCGACCGGATGGGGGAGATCGCGGCCTTTGCCGGCCTCGGCGTCTTCCGTGCCGGGTACCCCCGGGAGCTCTTGCTGATCGTGCTGGCGATCGGTGGGGCAATGTTGGTGCCCTACATGCGAGCCCGCGCCGAGGTCCATGGGTTTGACGGGCGAGGTGGTCTCATGGGTCGCGCCGAGCGAGTGCTCTTGTTCAGCATCGGGCTCATCGTGGGCCTCATCGAGCCCATGCTCTGGGCGTTCGTGGTGCTTGTCTGGCTCACCGCTCTCGTCCGCTTCATCAACACCTACCGTTCATTCGAGTGAGGGCCTATCTCGGGTTCCTGGCTCTTCGAGCTGGCGTCGGTCTCATTGGTTTGCTTCCTGCCGGCGCGGCCCGCCGGTTTGGGGAGATCTACGGGTGGTTCTGGCATCTGGCGGCGCGGCGGCGCCGTCGCATGGCCGAAAGGCACATGCGTCGTGTCCTCGGGGACGGGGCCGATGTCAGCGCCGCGGCCCGGGCAGTCATGATCTCGTACGGCCGTTACTGGACCGAGGCGTTCTGGGCCCGGCCCCGGCGGGTGCCCGAGTTGCGAAGCCACACCCAGGTGGAGGGCCTCGACCTCGCGATCGCCGCTCACGACGCAGGTACCGGGATGGTCTTCGCCCTTCCCCATGTCGGGAACTGGGAGGTGGCCGCTCCGGTCGCGGTGCTGGAGGGGATTCCCATTGTCGCCGTGGCCGAGCGGTTGGCCAATCAACGGATCACGGATTGGTTCACCGGGATGAGAGCCGGTTTTGGGATCGAGATCATCCTGGCCACCGGCGGTGGCGAGGTGATGCGACAACTCGAGGCTGCACTCGGGGAGAACAAGGCAATCGCCCTCCTTGCGGATCGTGACCTCAAGGGGCGGGGAGTCGAGGTCGAGTTCTTCGGGGAGACGACGACACTCCCGCCTGGCCCGGCGACCCTGGCGATTCGGACCGGCGCCCCGCTCTTCCCGGTCGCAACTTATTTCGAGGGCAGAGGCCATCGGGTGGTCATCACATCTGCGATACCGGTCCCGCAAGAGGGAACCCGCGCCCAGAAGGTGCAGGCCATGACGCAGGCGCTCGCCCACAGGATGGAGAAGCTGATATCGGAGGCGCCTCAGCAATGGCACTTGGTGGTGCCCAACTGGCCGTCGGATCGGCAGTGAGCAACTGGTGAAGATCGGACTCGTTTCGCCCTATGACCTGTCACAACCTGGGGGCGTTCAGCAACTGACCACCGAGCTGGCCGCCAAGCTCCGTGAGCAGGGTGAGGAGGTTGTCTTGGTGAGTCCCGGGAAGATGACCTATCCATCCGGCCCGGGTCGAGACTCGACCACCGTCACCGTGGGCCGCCCCACGTTCTGGAGAGGCAACGATTCGATCGTCCCCATCACCCTCAGCCCGCTGAGTTGGGCTCGCACCAGGCGAGCCCTTTCTGGGGTTGATGTGATCCATATTCACGAGCCCGCGGTTCCGTTGACCGGCTGGATCGCCCTGACCGTCTCCAAACCGCTCGTCGCCACCTTCCACGCCGACCCGCCAGACTGGGTGGCGCCCGCCTATCGATGGGCCCCTTTCTTCGGCGCTCGGATGCGAAGGGCGGTGTTGACCGCAGTGAGCGAGCCAGCAGCGCGGGCTCTCCCACCCGCATGGGGGGAGCCGGTCATCATTCCCAACGCGATCAATGTCAGCTCCTACGAGCTGCCCGTGGGCCGGGTGGCAGGAAGGGTTGCGTTTCTGGGACGTGACGAGCCGCGAAAGGGTCTCGATCTATTGCTCGAGGCCTGGCCCCGCATCAGGGGACAGCACCGTCACGCCGAGCTCGTGGTGATGGGGGCCGAAAGGGAGGATCCGCCGCCCCGAGTTCGGTTCCTGGGCCTGGTGAGCGATGCCGAAAAGCGGCGAATCCTTGCTTCGAGCTCAGTGTTTGTCGCGCCTAACACTGGCGGCGAGAGCTTTGGCATCGTGATTGCCGAAGCGATGGCGGCCGGTTGCTCCGTGGTCGCCAGCGATCTCCCCGCCTTTCGCCTTGTGCTCGACGGAGACGGCCTTTTGGTGCCGGTCGGGGACGTGCCGGCTCTGGCCGAAGCAATCAATGGTCTGCTCGCCGATGATGCAGAGGCGAGTCGTCTCGGCGCAGCCGCACGGGAGGCGGTGCAGCGCTTCGATTGGTCGAAAGTCCTCGACGCTTACCGGGACTGCTACCGGCGGGCAGTCTCGATTGGAATCTGACCCGAGGCTGTACCATTTGGGCTCAGAAAAGGAGTTTGCTCGTGGAAATCGGAACCGATCGCGTTAAGCGTGGCCTGGCCGAGATGCTCAAGGGCGGCGTCATCATGGACGTTGTCACTGCGAATGAGGCGAAGATCGCCGAAGAGGCGGGCGCCGTTGCGGTAATGGCCCTGGAGCGGGTCCCTTCTGACATTCGCAAGGACGGCGGGGTGGCGAGAATGGCCGACCCGACCCGAATCGAAGAGATCCAGGCGTCCGTGACCATCCCGGTGATGGCCAAGTGCCGGATCGGTCACTTTGCCGAAGCCGCCATCCTCCAGGCCCTCGGGGTCGATTACATCGACGAGTCCGAGGTCCTGACCCCGGCCGACGAAGAGCATCACATCGACAAATGGGCCTTCACCACCCCGTTCGTCTGTGGGGCCCGCAACCTGGGAGAGGCTTTGCGTCGAATCGGAGAAGGCGCCGCCATGGTCCGCACCAAGGGCGAGGCGGGGACCGGGAACGTGGTCGAGGCGGTCCGCCACATGCGCACCGTGACCAACGAGATCCGGGCCTTGACCACGATGGACGACGCCCAGTTGATGTCCGCCGCCCGTGATCATCAGGCTCCCTACGACCTGGTCCGCGAGGTGGCGTCGACCGGCAAGCTTCCGGTGGTCAACTTCGCCGCAGGCGGCATCGCAACCCCGGCTGACGCTGCGCTGATGATGTCGCTGGGGGTGGATGGGGTCTTCGTCGGCTCCGGGATTTTCAAGAGCTCCAGCCCCGAGGCTTACGCCCGGGCCATCGTCGAGGCGACGACTTTCTGGAACGAGCCCGAGGTCGTGGCCAAGGTCTCCCG
>CAZSMJ010000066.1:0-10608 GCA_964608055.1 uncultured Acidimicrobiaceae bacterium
CCGGACACCGACTGATAGGAGGTGGCAGTCATATTGCGCAGACCCGCAGCCCGATGCAGCGGGCCGGCGGCCATCATCAGCGTCATCGTCGTGCAATTCGGGTTGGCGATGATTCCCTGGTGACCTTCGATCGCCCCGTCGTTGACACCGGCCACCACCAGCGGGACATCCGCCTCCATGCGGAACGCGGACGAGTTGTCGATCACCACCGCCCCCGCCGCGGCGAAACCGGGAGCGAACTCGCAGGAGCGGGCCCCACCGGCTGAGAACAGGGCGATGTCGATACCCGACACGTCGGCCCGAGTCAGGTCCTCCACCTCCACCTCGCCCCAGGCGGTCGCAACCTTCGATCCGGCGGAGCGCTCCGAAGCCATCAGACGGACCGATCCGAGCGGGAAGTCTCTCTCTTCGAGAATCGAGAGCATGGTCCGGCCCACGGCGCCGGTAGCCCCGACCACGGCGACCACCCGGTCGCTCACGCCCCAACCTCCTCGAACGTGGTCGGCGGGTCGAAAGCAGCGTGAAGCGCCTGCACGGCGGTCTCGACCTGATCGCCCCTGATCACACAGGAGATCCGAATCGTCGAAGTAGAGATCATCTCGATGTTTATCCCGGCTCCCGACATAGCCGCGAAGACCTTGGCGGCCACACCAGGATGCGTTTTCATGCCCGCCCCCACCAGCGAGACTTTGGCGATTTCGGTGTCGACGTCGACGGATTCGGCCCCGATCTCGACTGCGACCTGTTTGGAGATCCGTTCTCCCTCGACGACGTGGACGCGGGGCACGGTAAAGCTGATATCGGTGGTCCCGTCGTGGGACACGTTCTGGACGATCATGTCGACGTTCACCCCGGCTGCAGCCAGAGCCCCGAATAGGGCCGCGGCGACCCCCGGGCTGTCCGGAACACGGTTCACCGTCAACTTGGCCTCTGAGCGATCGTGGGCGATGCCGCTGACGATCGCCTGCTCCATGGTCGACTCACGCACCCAGGTGCCCTCGCCATCGTGAAACGAGGATCGGACATGAATCGGTATCTCGTAGCGGCGCCCGAACTCGACGGCACGGGACATGAGGATGCCCGCACCCCCGGCAGAGAGCTCCAGCATCTCGTCGAATGGGATCTCTGGCAATTTGCTGGCCCCGGGGACGATTCTCGGGTCGGCGGTGAAGATTCCGTCGACGTCGGTGTAGATCTCAACCGAATCGGCTCCAAGGGCGGCTGCCAGGGCTACCGCCGTTGCATCGGAGCCTCCCCGTCCCAGAGTGGTCACCTCTTTCGACTCGGGGTCAACTCCCTGAAACCCGGCGACGATCACCACCCGACCCTCGGCCAGGCTATCGCGCACCCTGGTCCCCTGGATGTCGAGGATCTTGGCCGAGCCGTGTGAGGAATCGGTGAGAATCCCTGCCTGCGAGCCCGTGTAGCTGACGGCGGGTATCCCCCGCGAGTTCAGCGTGATGGCCAGAAGCGCCATGGAGATTCTCTCGCCGGCACTGAGCAGCATGTCCATCTCCCGAGGCGATGGGTCATCACTCAGCTCCGCGGCGAGCGACACGAGTTGATCGGTGGTCTCTCCCATCGCAGAGACGACCACTACGACGTCGTTTCCAATTCGCCGGGTCGACTCGATCCGGTCGGCAACCGCCTTTATGCGCGCCGAGTCGGCCAATGACGTCCCTCCGAATTTCTGGACCACGATCGACATGGTTCGCACAGTTTGGAACGTTTTGGCCCAGAACCGAAACACCGCGAGGGCTTGCACCAGCCCGGTGCCTAGAGTCGCAGCGCCCATGACCGACAGAAGACGGCGTCAGAAGGAGCAGCGCGCCGCCAAGCGGAAGGCTGAAAAGAAGCAAACCGCTCGCCGCGAGTTGGGGCGACGGCTCGGCACAGCTCTGGTCTTCGGAGTTCTGGTAGTCGGAGTTCTCGCCGTGGGCGCCTTCTTTGGCGACGACGAAGGAGACCTTCCCCGCGGTTACGAGGGGTTTCGGCAGCAGCCGACGGCATGCGGGGCAGAACAGCCACCGCCCGAGGAGGTCGCCCAGTACACCGAGCCCGAAGAACAGACGGATATCACCCCCTCGACCGAGGTGACGGCGACGCTCCAGACGTCATGTGGAGAGATCGTCATTCAACTGGATCCCGCCGGCTACCCCGAGACGGTCAACTCCTTTGTCTTTCTCGCCCGGCAAGGCTTCTACAACGGACAGGTGTTCTATCGAGTCGTGACCGATTTCCAGCTGTTCGCGGGTGACCCGCTAGCCGACGGGACTGGTGGCCCCGGATATCGGATCCCCGACGAGTTTCCCGCTGAAGACTTCGTCTACACACCCGGCGTCGTGGCCATGGACAACGAAGGAAGGGGCACGACCGGGAGCCCGTTCTTCATCGTGCCCGGCGAAGACGCCGACGTCCTCAATCCTCTGTTCAACGTCCTGGGGCAGATGATCTCAGGGCAGGATGCCCTCGATCGGATCCAAGAAGTCGAAACGGCGCGGCGACCCGGTTCGGTGGAGGACAGTCTTCCCCTGGAAACCGTCTACATCGAGAGTGTCACCATCGACGTAACCGGTTCTTGACGGTCGCAGCCGCCATCATCGGAGGCGTAGAGACAAATGGCCGTAGACCTCCACTCTCATTCGACGGCGTCCGATGGTTCAGAAAAGCCGGCCGCCCTCATCGGGCAGGCAATCGAGATCGGGCTGACCGCCCTGGCGCTCACCGATCATGACACCCAAGATGGGGTTTCTGACGCCATGGTCGCTGCCCAATCAACCGACCTCGAGCTGATACCGGGAACCGAGCTCTCCTTGGAGTACGACGCGGGCGGGATGCATCTCGTGGTCCTCTGGCTAGAGCCGGGGCCAGGCCCACTCCAGAATCGGCTTGCAGAGCTTCGTCTCGGCCGGGACCAACGCAATGAGGCAATGGCGCAACGTCTCAGCGAGCTGGGGATGCCGTTGACTGCCCAGGAGATCCTCGAGGAGGGGGGATCGGGAAGCATCGGACGGCCCCACATTGCCGCGATCATGATGCGCAAGGGTTACGTCGAAACCATCGAGGAAGCGTTCGAGCTCTGGCTGACTTCGGGGAGACCTGCATACATCGGACGACCCCGCCTCTCCCCCGAGGAGGCAATCCAACTGGCTCGTTCCTCCGGCGGGGTGCCCATCCTCGCCCATCCTCACACTCTGGGAATCAACCGAGCCCATGAGATGGCAGACCTGCTGAACCGACTCATCCGTGCTGGTCTCATCGGGCTTGAAGCATTCTGCGCCGGCTACCGACGTCATGAAAGAGAGGGATACGCCGACCTGGCCCGCCGTTTCGGCCTCGTCCCCGCCGGGGGAAGCGACTTTCACGGCACTTACAAACCGGGCCTGAGTCTGGGCACCGGATACGGAGATCTGGTCGTCCCCGATTCTCTGGTCGACGAGCTTCGCTCCCACGCCGGAGACGCATGAGCCGCCCGTTGCGGATGGGGGCAGCAGCTGCGGTCGTCGCCGGGAGCGTCCTGCTGTCGCGTCTGTTGGGGCTCGCCAGGGAGGCTCTACTCGCCTCGCTGATCGGGGTCAATGTGGAAGGCGACCTCTATCGCCAGGCGTTCACAATTCCCGATTTCCTCAACTATCTCTTGGCGGGCGCTTATCTGACCATCACCCTGATCCCGATTCTCAGCCGTCATCTGGAACAGGGTGACGAAGAAGGCGCCAACCGCGCTTTCAGCTCGGTCTTCCGATTCGTCGCACTGGCCATCGCGGGCCTCACGGTCGTGATGTGGGCGGCGGCGGACCCCCTGGTCTCATTGATGTTCCCGGAGGCAGCCGATCATGACCGGCTGGTCTCCTTGACCAGGCTGGTGCTCCCCGCTCAGGTCTTCCTCGTCGTCGGCGCCCTGCTGATGGCCGTGCAGTACACCCATCGCCGGTTTGTCCTTCCCGCCATGGCTCCGATCATCTACAACCTCGGGATCATCCTTGGTGGTCTGGCGTCCGGACTGTTCGGGGAGGTCAACCCGGAAGGATTCCTCTGGGGAGCGGTGGTGGGGTCGGCGGTCGGGAACTTCGGGCTGCAATGGCTTGGGGCCAGGGCGACCGGCGCCCGCCTGGTGCCGGTCCCGCGCGGTCAATCGTCCATCGGCGAGTACCTGTTGCTGGCACTGCCCCTGATGGTGGGCCAGTCAATCGCCGTGCTCGACGAGCAGTTCGTCCGTTGGTTCGGTCAGATAGAGCAGGGAGCAACCTCTGCCCTCAGCTTCGCCAGACAGCTCAACATGGTTCCGATCGGGGTCATCGCCCAAGCGGCGGGGGTGGCCGCCTATCCCTTCCTGGCCCGTCTCGCCGCCCGCGGCGACACCGAAGGCTTGACCGCCACCACCTCCAAGGCAGCGCGCAACACGGTCTTCGTGGCCGCGGCGGCCACAGCGGCTCTCCTCGTCCTCGCCCGGCCTTTGGTGAGACTCCTCTATCAGTGGGGCGCCTTCACCGCTGAGGACGCCGAACTGGTCGCCCGCCTCCTGATGATCTACGCCTTCTCAATCCCGGCGTGGGGCTTGCACCAGATCCTGTCCCGTCACTTCTATGCCAAGCGGAAGATGTGGACTCCGGTCCTCATCGGCACCGTGGGCACGGTGATCGCGGTGCCCGTCTGGTCCGGTCTCTACGAGCTCTCGGGCGTGGAGGGCTTCGCCATTGCTTCGGTGGTCGTGATGAGCTCCTACGCCCTCGCCTTGCTGGTGGCCTGGGGCTTGGACTCGGGATGGCCCGCGGTCCGCGAGGTCGGGATCTCGCTGCTCCGGGGCCTGGCAGCTGCCGCCGCCGCGGCGCTCCTCGCCCTGCCCGTCGTCAACGCGGTTTTCGGCGGGGAGCAACTGACGATCCTGGGTGGGCTGGGAGCGGCCGCGCTGGGCGGGGTCACCGCCCTGGCCGGGTTCCTTGCCGTGGCCTACCTGCTCCGGGCGCCAGAGTTGAAGGAGATCAGAAGAAGGGCCTGAATCAGAGAGTGAGCCGCGCGACAGTCTCCCCGTCATCGATCTCGCCGGTGGGGACAAACCCGAGCTTCATGTAGAAGGGGCCGGGACCGCCCTCCCCCTCGACCCAGCTGGTATAGAGCTCAGCCCCACCACGGGCCCTCACCTCGTCGCAGGCGGCAGCTATCGCTCGAGCCCCGAATCCACGGCCCTGCTGCTCGGCACCCACCATCAAGCGCCATAGATAGAAACAGCGGCCGTCCGAGTCATCGGGGTCGATTTCCAGCATCAAGAAGCCGACGACCTCGCCGTCGGCGACGATGGCACGCGGCCATGCGACATCTTTCTCAGCCCGTGCTTGAGCCAGCGACCAGGGATTCCGAGCCACGAATCCTCGTTGGCTTGGCGCCACGTCGAGCTCGAAGACCGCTGCCAGATTGCCTTCGTCGATGGGTTCGAGAGTGACCATGAATCCACTGATCGGTCAGAAGCGGTCGGGCTCCACCAATTCGAGCGGTGTATCGGGCTCCTCGGGAAGGGCCATCCTCATCCATGCCGGCAGGGCACGGGTGCCACCGGGCGGAAGGCGACGGAGCGCTTGTTCTTCCCGCGTGATGTGGTCGAGGACCACGGCGATGAGCGCCGCCTCGAATTCGCCGGCACCGCCCTTAATGCGAATTCCTTCAACCATCTGCAAGCTCCACTAGCTCGATCAAGGTACCACCGAGGTCACGGGGATGGACGAAGGCGACTTGGGCTCCCCGCCCGCCAGCCCTCGGGGTCTCATCTATCAGGCTCGTGCCCTGCGACTTCAGATGGTCCAACGCCGCCGTGATCGACGCCACCGTGTACGCCACATGGTGCAGGCCCTGTCCCCTGTGCTCGAGGAACCTCCCCACCGGGGTATCAGCCGCCAGAGGCCGGAGCAGCTGGACGAACGAACCGCCCAGCGGGATCATCGCCTCCTCGACACCCTGCGCCTCGACCACCTCGCGGTACAGAGGGACCACGCCATACTTCGCCCCATATCCCGCGATGGCCTCATCGAGGTCGGTGACCGCGATTCCGACATGGTCGAGGTTGAGAAGTTTCATCGGCAAAGGTTATTGCCACCGCCCCGTTGGTGCGACCGGCCTCCCGGTAGCATCAGGTCGGAGGTCATCGTGAGCAACAGTGTCATCACCGGGATCGCCCGCACCCCGCTTGGCAAATATGGCGGTGTCCTGTCCCCGCTCCGTGCGGTGGAGCTCGGAGGACATGCCATCGCGGCCGCGGTGAGCCGATCAGGAGTAGACCCGGCCACCGTGGACGAGGTTCTCTTCGGCCAGGTCCTTCAGGCCGGGGAAGGTCAGATCACCGCCCGGCAGGCGGCCGTTCGTGGTGGCCTTCCGATGAATGTCCCGGCTGTGACCATCAACAAGGTATGCCTCTCGGGGATGTCCGCAATCGGGCTCGCCGACCGCGCGATCCGATTGGGTGAATCGAAGTTCGTGGTTGCGGGCGGGATGGAGAGCATGAGCAACGCCCCACACGTGATTCGGGAGCTGCGCTGGGGCGTCCGGATCGGCGACGCTGCCATGACCGACGTCATGCAGCACGACGGCCTCTTCTGCGCATTTGATCGATGCACCATGGGTGAGTCCTCAGACCGGAAGAACGACCGACTTGGGATCGGGAGAGCTGAACAGGACGAATGGTCGGCCCGCAGCCATCAGCTCGCCTCCGAGGCTGCCCGCAGCGGCAGATTCGCCGACGAGATCGTGGCGGTCGACGTTCCTCAGAGAAAGGGCGCCCCACTGAGAGTCGACACCGACGAGGGAATAAGGGGCGACGCCACCGTTGCGTCTCTCGCCGCACTCGAGCCCGCCTTCGCGACCGGAGGCACCATCACGGCCGGGAACGCCTCACAGATCTCAGATGGGTCGGCTTCGGTCGTGGTGGCCGACCGCGTCGCTGCCGAGGCGTCGGGGGCCCCGGTTCTCGGTGAGATCCTTGCCTACGGCCAGATCGGAGGCAGCGACGCCACATTGCACGAGCGGCCGGCCGAGGCGCTCCTGGTCGCACTGAAGAAGGCAGGTTTGGAGGCCGGGGACCTCGATCTGGTCGAGATCAATGAGGCCTTCGCCGCTGTGGCGATCTGGGCGGCCCGAACTCTGGACATCCCCGAGTCGAAGGTGAACGTCCATGGCGGAGGGGTGGCCCTCGGTCACCCCTTGGGTGCCACCGGAGCCCGCATCGTGGTGACACTGATCAACGCTTTGCGTGCTCGTGGCGGCGGCTTGGGCGCAGCGACTCTCTGCGGTGGTGGGGGCCAGGGAGATGCCATCGTGGTCAGAGTGGAAGGCTGATGCCCGAACCAGTCGAGCACAACCTCGGGCTGGACCTAGTCCGGGTCACAGAAATCGCAGCGATGGGAGCCGCCCGATGGCTGGGACGCGGTGACAAGGAGGCCGCCGACCAGGCCGCAGTCGACGGCATGCGTCTCCATCTCTCGACCCTCGATATCGACGGCTTGGTGGTGATCGGCGAGGGTGCAAAGGACGAGGCTCCAATGCTCTTCAATGGGGAGCAGGTGGGAACAGGCAAGGGCATGGTGGTCGATGTGGCGGTGGACCCCGTCGACGGGACCAGCCTCACCGCTTCGGGGATGCCTGGCGCGATCACGGTCATCGCCATTTCGGAGGGCCGGGGCTCGATGTACACCTCAGGCTCCCTGGTCTACATGGACAAGATCGCCGTGGGCCCTGAATCAGCTGGGACGGTTGACCTCGAGGCGCCGGTAGAGGAGAACCTGAGACAGGTGGCCAAGGCCAAGGGAAAGGACGTCAACGACCTTCGCGCTCTCATCCTCGACCGGCCCCGCAATCAGCCCTACATCGACGGGGTGCGCCGCGCCGGCGGCAGGATCTCCCTACTCCGCGACGGCGACGTGGCGGGGGCGATCTCAACTGCGCGAGAAGACACCGCGGCCGACATCCTTCTCGGTATCGGTGGTTCACCCGAGGCGGTGATCGCCGCTGCAGCCCTCACCTGCATGGGCGGCGAGATCCAATGCCGTCTCTGGCCACGAGACGACCAGGAGCGAGCCCGGGCTCGCGACGAAGGGCTGGATGTCAGCCAGGTTCTCTCCACGCGTGACCTGATCGCTCCGGACAACGTGTTTTTCGCCGCCACCGGAGTCACCGGTGGCGAGTTCCTGCGGGCGGTCACCTTCCGCGGTGACCGCGTTGTCACCCACTCGGTGGTCATGCGCTCGAAAACGGGGTCGGTTCGCTACATGGATGCCTATCACGACTTGGCCCGACTCCGCGAGATCTCGGCTCTCACCATCGACTAGCCGATGGTGCTCGAGCGGCGCCAAATGAGCGTGACCCATCCACCGGCGACAATCAGGGCCGCAAGCCCCATCGCCCTGACCAGCACCCCGCTCATAGCCGATCCTTCCAGCAGGAGAGCCAGCACCTGAACCACTCCTCCAACCGTCACGGCAGTTCCCACGGATCGGACCAACACGAGGATCGGGTCCACCTGCCGGCTCCGCGCCGCGAATGATGCAGTGGCGAACTCCACGATGAGGACGATCAAGAGCGCCTGGGCCCACAAGGGAGGGGAGAGAGCGACGGGCAGAGCGGAGACGATCGCCAATTGGAGCACGAAGGCAACGGTCGCAGCCGTGATCGACGCGGAGACGCCGTAGATCAAGCCGGCAACGAGGAGAAGGGCACCGATCCCGCCCACGAGAGCGCCCAGTCCCGACCCGTTGGCCGTCGGGACCGAGAGAACCAGGGCCACCGCGAGGATCGACGCCAACACGGCGCTCAGCCGAGCCGTCGTCGCCATGACGTCCTCCACTGTTCGAGCCGGGCAATCGGGACATCGGCCGGGTCGCCCGACCGCCACAACGTGATCGGGATCCCCTCAGATGCCAGACGGTCGCGCAATCGCTCCCGCTCCATGATCCAGATCCGGCGGCCAAGGGATCTGGCGTCATCAGTCGGCGCAGCCAGAGCGGGCTCGACATCCATCTCGATCACCGCGACATCGATCCCCGAACGGCGCATCGAGTGGATGAGCCCGGCGAGGTTGGGATCGAGGAGCGGAGTGAGAGCGATGACCATGGCAGGCCGCTTTGCAGCCCGAGCCACAGCCCGCTGCGCGGCTTCCCACCTCACCTTGCTCGGGGCCACGGACATGAGTTGCTCGAGGATGTGACGACGATGACTCTCCCCCATTCCCGGGTAGATCCAACGACAGAACCCGTCGAGGGTGACTAGCCCCAGCCGATGCCGGCGCCGGGCGTGGACCCGCAGCAGGGTGGCCGCCATCCGGACCGATCTGTCGATCACGAATTCGGTGTTCGTCCCGCTCTCGACCTGGGCGTCCACGAGGAGGACGATGTCCCCGTTGCGCTCCGGGTGCCGCTCGTTGACCCAAAGCGATCGGGCTCGGGACGACACCCGCCAGTTGATGGCCCGAGGGTCGTCGCCATGCTGATACGGGCGCATGTCGGCAAACTCCGACCCCGAGCCGCGTCGGTTCGACACCAGTTCACCCACGTGAAGGTTGGTCTCCAACGGGTTCAGCAACCGTCGCAATGTCGATTCCTCGGGAAGGACCACCAGCGGACCCCGTTGCAGGCTGGTGTGGCTCAGTTCGAACATTCCGAGTAGGGAGTCGGCATAGACCGTGACCGGCCCCAGTTCTCTTCGGCCCCAACCCCTCGGCGACACGTTGAGAACTGCATCCGCAACCCGGCTGGTGGACGTCATGTAGAGGGTATGGGCTCCGACCAGACGCCCTCCCTCGGTGGAGACCACGTCCATCCGGTCGAGGCCGAGATCGGCGTACATGGCGCCGAGCGTCTGGTCACTTTCCAGATGCAAGGCCACCCGGTACTCGCCACCCTCCATCATGGATGAGGAAACCGGGTCGAGCCGGGCGCTCAACGTCGGCGTCACCAGACCGGTGAGGCCGACGACTGCGAGGGCGAGCAGCGCGCCGCCGATCAATGCCGGCCCCGGGTCGCCCACTGCCAGGGCCGCCCCGAGACCAACCAACCCCGCGGTTACGTAGGCACGCAACCTCGGGGAGGGGTTGGCGTTCATGGCGTGTGAGCGGAGGGGATCGCGGGAGGGCTCGGCACCTGCTCCAGCACCTCCTCGATGACCCGCTCCTCACTCAAATTCTGAGCCCAGAATTCTGGCCGGAGGATGAGACGATGGGCCAGTGCCGGCACCGCCACCTCCTGGACGTCGTCGGGGAGCACGAAACCTCGTCCCGCCAACGCCGCTTTGGCGCGGGCCAGCTTCATGACTGCCAGTGAGCCTCGAGGGCTCGAGCCCACGCGAACCCGGCCCGAGGACCTCGTAGCCGCGACCAATTCGACGATGTACCTCCCCACCGACTCCGAAACATGGACCTCCTCGACAACCTTCTGCATGGCCATGAGCGTCTTGCGGTCGACGACCACCCCCAACTCGACCTCATCCGTTCCTCGTCTCGCCCGTCGGTCCAGCATCTCCCATTCGGCGTCGGGCATGGGGTAACCAAGCCGGGCCCGTATCAGGAAGCGGTCGATCTGGGCCTCGGGCAGGGGATAGGGGCCTTCGTATTCGATCGGGTTCTGGGTCGCTATG
>CAZSMJ010000067.1:0-10527 GCA_964608055.1 uncultured Acidimicrobiaceae bacterium
AAAATCATGCTCGGGCCCGGCTCGGCCGGGCCCGAGCATGAGCACCTGGCTTGTGCCGGGTTGCGTAGAGCGGTGTAAGATTATGGGAAATCTAACGTGCAATTGGACACAGGTGTGCCACTTGAAGAGGAGTCGCGTTCGATGAGCGACATCAAACCGCCGGGAGTTGCCACCCAGCTGATCGAGCGATCGAACCGGCTCGGGTCGGATCCTCGCAACACCAACTACGGCGGTGGCAACGCATCCGCTAAGGGAACTGTGGAGGACCCGGCGTCAGGCCAAGAGGTGGAGGTGATGTGGGTCAAGGGCTCGGGTGGCGATTTGGGGACCCTGACCCTCGATGGTCTTTCCGCCCTACGAGTCGACAAAGTGCGCGCTCTCGAGAAGGTGTACCTCGGTGCCGAGCACGAAGACGATTTGCAGCAACTGCTGGACTACTGCGGGTTCGGCCCACCAGGGGCCGCCCCGAGCATCGACACTTCGATGCATGGCCTCCTCCAGGCGAGGCATGTCGATCATCTCCACCCCGATTCGGTGATTGCGATCGCGGCCTCGGCGGACGGCGAAGAGTTGACCAAGAGATGTTTTGGCGAGGAGGTGGCATGGGTCCCCTGGAGGCGACCAGGCTTCGAACTCGCTTTGGCTGTCGAGAGGCTCCGCGAGCAGCACCCCGACCTCAAAGGAGTGATCCTCGGCGGCCACGGGCTCACGTCCTGGGCTGACACTTCAGACGGGTGTGAGGAGAATTCGCTCGACTTGATCAGGCGAGCGACCGAGTTCCTCGAACACGACGGACAGCCCGACCCACTCGGTCCGATCCGTCCCGGCTTCGGGCCCCTCGGCGTGGCGGAACGACGTCAACAGGCCGCGGCGTTGGCGCCCGTTATCAGGGGACTGGCCGGCACCGACGGGCCGGTCGTTGGTCGATGGTTTCAGGATGACCTGGTGCTCGACTTCATTGGCAGGGAGGCCGCCCCTCGGGTGGTCCCACTCGGGACCTCGTGCCCTGATCACTTCATACGGACCAAGATTCGGCCTCTGCTCCTCGATTTGCCGGCTTCAGCTTCCGTCGAGCAGCGCATCGAGCGGCTGAAGGAACTGCACGTCGAATACCGGGATGAGTACCGGGCCTATTACGAGCGATACGCGGACGACCAAACCCCTCCGATGCGGGGAGCCGATCCCGCGATCTTCCTGATCCCCGGGATCGGGATGTTCAGTTTCGGGGCGGACAGCCCAACGGCTCGGATCGCAGGCGAGTTCTACGTCAATGCCATCAACGTGATCCGCGGGGCCGAGGCGGTCTCGACCTACAGCCCGGTGCCCGAAGTCGAGAAGTTCCGCGTCGAGTACTGGATGCTCGAAGAGATGAAGCTTCGTCGCAAGCCAAAGGCAAAGCCATTGACCGGGAAGGTCACCCTGGTGACAGGGGCCGGGTCGGGTATCGGTAGGGCGATCGCCCAGAAGCTCAGCGAAGCCGGATCGGCTGTCGTGGTCGTGGACCTCAACCTGGAGGCGGCTGAGGAGACGGCTGAGCTGATCGGATCGGCCGACCTGGCGGTTGCAGTCCAGGCAGATGTCACCGAGGAGGCCGCGGTTCAGGCGGCCATCGAGGAGGCGGTGGTCAGGTACGGAGGCCTGGACATCCTCGTCAACAACGCCGGGCTTTCCCTCTCCAAGAGCTTGTTGGAGACCACGGAAGAGGATTGGGACCGACAGCATGATGTGATGGCCAAAGGCTCCTTCCTGGCCTCGAAGCATGCGGCCGCTGCCATGATCGCCCAGGGCCACGGCGGTGACATCGTTTACATCGTCAGCAAGAACGCGGTGGTCGCCGGCCCCAACAACCTTGCGTACGGGTCGGCCAAGGCGAGCCAGGCGCATCAGGTCCGGCTACTCGCAGCAGAGTTGGGTGAGCATGGGATTCGTGTGAACGGGATCAACCCCGACGGGGTCGTCCAGGGATCGGGGATCTTCGCCGGGGGCTGGGGCGCGGATCGTGCCAAGGTGTATGGGGTGCCCGAGGAAGATCTCGGTCGGTACTACGCAGGCCGGACGTTGTTGAAGCAGGAGGTCCTTCCCGAGCACGTGGCGAATGCGGCTCTCGCCCTGGTCGGAGGAGCATTGAGTCAGACCACGGGGCTGATTGTCCCGGTGGACAGCGGGGTGGTTTCGGCTTTTCTCCGCTGAGCCGACGAGGAGGCATGAGATGATCGATCGTGAGCGGATAAACGAGTCGAATCTGGGAGAGGCAGGTTCTCTGCAGGAGGACGTCGAGCATCTCGCAGACCAGATGGACCGTCGAGCCGCGGTCGGTGCCGAGGATGTCATACAGGTCTTGACCGGGTTCTCTGTGGCGGCGCCGTCCTGGGCGGTAGGGACCGGGGGGACCCGGTTCGGGAGGTTCCCCATCGGTGGCGAGCCACGGACGACCGAGGAGAAGATCGACGACGTAGCGGCACTGAATGCGCTGACCGGCAGCAATCGTGCGATCTCCCTTCACGTCCCCTGGGACGATCCCGACGATCCCGAAGGTCTGCGGGAGTACGCATCGGCCCGATCGATTGGGTTCGACGCCATGAACTCCAACACGTTCCAGGACAACCCGTCCACGACAGACGACGGCAAGCTGACCTACAAGTTCGGAAGCCTTGCCAACACCGAGCCAGCCGTGCGTCAGGCTGCGGTCGAGCACAATCACTACGTCATCGACCTCGGAGTTCGTCTCGGATCCCGGGCGCTCACTGTGTGGCTCGCGGATGGCATCAACCACCCGGGCCAGGCCGATCATCGTGCCCAGTTCGAGCGCGTCGCCGATGGCCTCAAAGAGATTCACGATCACCTGCCGGACGGCTGGCAGATGTACACCGAGCACAAGCCGTACGAGCCGGCCTTCTACGCAACGGTCAACAACGACTGGGGCTCCTCGTTGCTGCTCTCCCAAGCCGCCGGGCCCAAGGCATCGTGCCTGGTCGACCTGGGTCACCACCTTCCGAACGCCAACATCGAGCAGATCGTTAGCCGGCTCGCGATGGTTGGCCGTCTGGGCGGATTCCATTTCAACGACTCGAAGTATGGGGACGACGACCTGACCACCGGCTCGATCAAGCCGTTCCAGCTGTTCTTGATCTTCTGTGAGCTGATTCGCGCGGGTGAGGGCCGACTACCGGCTCTCGCCTACATGATCGACCAGAGCCACAACATCAAGGATCCATTGGAAGATCTGATCCAGTCGACAGAGGCGGTAGCCATTGCCTACGCCCAGGCTCTCATCGTCGATCGGGGCCTCCTCGAAGAGGCCCAGGCGAACAACGATGCCGCTCTCGCCCAGGAGACACTGCAGACCGCCTTTCGCACCGACATTCGACCGCTGATTGCTGAGGCCCGTCGTCGCAATGGCGCTGCGATCGCACCGCTCAAGGTCTACCGGGAAGTCGGCTATCGCCGTTCGATGATCGAAGAGCGTGGCCTGGCTTCGGTCGCCACTGGATTGTGAGCAGTCCGGCCAGAGTGTTGGCAGTCGATCTGGGAGCGACCTCGGTCCGCGTCGCGGCGGTCGATCTCGATGCGCCCGTGCCCGATGTCGAGGTGTTGCATCGTTGCCAGCACTCACCGGTGGCGGCGGCAGATGGGTCCCTGAGGTGGGACTGGCCTCGGATCGTGGCCGAGGTTGAAAAGGGTCTCGATCTTGGGCTCGAATCTGGCCCGGTTGCCTCCATAGGAGTCGACGGGTGGGGAGTCGACTACGGGCTCACCGACCAACAGGGTGAACTGGTGGCCCTCCCGTATTCATATCGGGACTTGCGCACGGACGGCTGGCAGGCCACGGCTGACTCGATAGGGGCCGACTACCTGTACGAAGTCACCGGCGTCCAGTTGATGGGGATCAACACCATCTTTCAACTCGCGGCGCACGACAGCGAGGAGTTGGACGCTGCACACCGGATACTGTTGCTGCCTGATCTGCTGGTTCGCCAGCTCGGAGGGTCCGAAGGGGCGGAGCGGTCAAACGCCTCCACCACCGGGCTCATGGATGCCCGCACCGGGGAGTGGGCGAACAAGCTGATCGACACCCTCTCCCTCGACCGATCGTTGTTTCCCGACGTGGTCCCCGCCGGGCGATCGGCCGGACGATGGCGCGATATCCCGATTCATCTCGTTGGAAGCCACGACACGGCTTCTGCGTTTCTCGGGATGCCAGGTGGTTCGACACCGGGAACGGTTTTCGTTTCCACTGGCACGTGGGTCATCGTCGGCATCGAACGCCCAGGGGTCGAGACTTCGGAGGCGGCCCGCGATGCCAACTTCTCCAATGAGGCCGGGGCGTTGGGAGGCGTCCGATTCCTCAAGAACGTCGTGGGCTTCTGGATCCTTGACCAATGCAGGTCAGGCTGGGGCGATCCGCCGATCGACGTCCTGCTCGAAGAGGCGGCTTCGGTCACATCATCTGTCCCGACTTTTGACGCGGGCGACGACCGGTTCGTCACCGCTATCGACATGGAACAGGAGGTCCGGGACGCTGCGGACCTCTCCCCGGACACGCCGCGGCGTGTGATCGTGCGGACTGTCCTCGAGTCGATTGTCGACGGCGTGGCCAGGGTGATCGATCAGCTTTTCAAGATCACGGGCACCCCGATGAGCCAGGTGGCGGTGGTGGGTGGCGGTGCGAGAGTCCAGCTTCTTCATGATCTCCTCAGAGCGCGTACCGGGTTGGCCGTTATGAAAGGGTCGCCGGAGGCGACTGCCCTGGGCAATGGCATCGCTCAGGGAATAGCGATCGGCCGCTTCGACGATTTGGTCGATGCCCGCCTCTGGTTGGATGGCACCCGATGAGCCGCAGTTTCAACAGTCCTGAGGAACGACTCGGCGAGGTACGGAACCTGATCGCGTCTCGGGGGGCGGTTCGAATCGATGAGCTTGCCTCCGACTTCGGGGTCAGTGAGATGACGATTCGCCGGGACCTCGATGAGCTGGAGACACTTGGCGTCGCTCGCAGGGTGCGAGGAGGGGCCATCGCCCTCGGCCCGGAGCCGTTCGCCGAGCGGCACCGGCACAATGCCAGGGCGAAGGCAAGAATCGCCGAGAAGCTTCTGCCCCTGATTCCGGCCAGCGGCACGGTCGCCTTCGACGCTTCGACCACCATTTACCGACTCGCAGCCTCATTGGAGCTGGCCCGAGACCTGGTGGTGGTGACGAACGGGCTGGACGCGTTCCAGGCGATGGGGGGGAAACCAGGGATCACCACCGCCCTGACCGGGGGAAGCCAGGAGCCGAGGACCGGGAGTCTGGTCGGGCCGATGGCGGTGCGAACCGCCCAAGAGCTTCTCTATGACCTGTTCGTTTGCTCGGCAGCGGCTCTAGACCACGTGGTCGGATCGTCGGAGGCAACCCTCGCCGAATCCGAGGTCAAGCGGGCTTTCAGCCAAACCAGCAGCCGGATCGTCCTCGCCGTTGACCACACAAAATTGGGCACCAGAGCCCAGGCCCGCATGTTCGACCTGGAGAATCTGGACCTCCTGGTTACGGACCTCGACCCCGAGGATGGCCGCCTCGACGAGTACCGGGCACAGGTGGACCTCGCATGAAGCGCATCGGCTTCATGCTCAAGGTCAAAGAAGACCTGATCGCGGAGTACGCAAAGAGACATGGCGAGGTATGGCCGGAGATGCTCGAAGCGCTTCGACGCACCGGATGGCACAACTACTCCCTGTTCATGCGCGCCGATGGGACGCTGTTCGGCTACTTCGAGACCTCGGGATCGTTTGCTGAAGCTTTGGAGCTGATGTCGAGCGAGGAGGTCAACGCGAGATGGCAGATCGAGATGGCACCCTTCTTCGAAGGCATCGGCGGGCCTGCCGACGAGATAATGGAGGAGCTGAGCGAGGTGTTTCACCTCGATTGACCGCTAAACGCCTGGCAACCTCTTTTCAGCTCCGGTAGCTGAGTCTCGCGAGTGGTGGATCCGGACCCCTCGGTCCCGAGTTTCTGAGGCAAATCGGTTGGCTGATGTCGCCCAAGACGTCATCGGCGGCACCCTTGCTGCCTCGTCGCTGGACCGTCTGCCCCACGATCGGCCCTAACCGGGCCAACGCCTTGGGAAGTTGAGGCCGGGACATCCGACCCCTCCCTGGCCTTTGATCCCCTCGGGATTTGACGTCTGTTTCTCAATCCGATATAGTGAACCGAATGGTTCAGTATCAAGTCCTCGATCGAACCTTCTCGGCCCTGGCCGATCCCACGAGACGAGAGATCCTCGACCGTTTGGGACGCGGGCCGGCGTCGATAAGCGAGTTGGCGAAGCCATTTGGGATGTCGCTGACCGGGCTCAAGAAGCATGTCCAGATCCTCGAGAAGGCGAATCTGGTCACCACCGAGAAGATCGGACGGACGCGTGAGTGCCGCCTGGGCCCCGAGCAGCTGGAGGACGCAGTGAATTGGATCGAGATGTACCGGCGTCATTGGGAACGCCGGCTCGACGGAATCGAGGCCTACCTCCAAAACAAGAAGGGAGAACAGAAATGACTTATGAGCTCAGAGTGGAGCGGCTGATCGCGGCGACACCCGAAGAGGTGTTCGACGCCTACACCGACCCCGAAGCGCAGAAGATCTGGTTCAACTTGTTGGGCGAGCCGATGATCGTCGAGAACGAGGTCGACCTCCGCGTCGGGGGGAAGTGGGTGAGCGCATGGGGGTACACGCCCGAAGAGATGTTCCGTGAGACCAACGTGTTCGAGGTTGTGGATCGACCACACCGTCTGGTCTCGACGTCTACAGGTAGCTCGCCCGACGGGCAAACTCTGGAGACCCATGTCGAGGTCACGTTCCAGGAGCAGGACGGCAAGACCTTGATGACAGTCTTTCAGACCGGCTTCCCCGAGGAGGAGCTGCGGGACTTCTTCGCCAGCACGGCCTGGATCGGCGCCTTCGACCGACTCGAGGAATACTTCGCCACCCGAGCCAACGTCTGAGGAGAGTCCTCGACAAGGTGAACTGGTGATCGCCGGAGACGGCCGAGGCCCATCCGGCGATTGCCGCGGTGGTCGACTCAAACCTATGTGACTTCAGCTGGCGCGGTTGATTCCGGAAACGATGGCCTGCAGTGAGGCGGTCGTGGTGTCGGAGTGGATTCCAACCCCCCAGAGGGTGCGCTCGCCAACCTCCATCTCGACGTAGCACACCGCCTGAGCGTCGGTCCCCGCCCCGATCGAGTGCTCGTGGTAGTCGAGGACCCGGCAACTCACACCCAGCTCTTTCCTGAACGCATTGACGAATGCCTCGATCGAGCCTCCGCCCTCGCTCCGGATGACATGCTCTTCGTCGTTGTGACGCACGGTGGCCGTGATGCTGGATCGATTGTCCACTTCGGCATCTCGTGAGATCTCAAAGCCAAGGAGCTCGAAGGGCTTGAGGATCGCCAAGTAGTGGCGGCGGAACTCGGTCCAGATCTCGGCCGCTGTGATCTCGTGTCCGGTGGTGTCGGTGATGCCCTGGATGACACGGGTGAACTCGATTTGAAGTCGTCGAGGGATCTCGAGCTCCTGCTCGGTCTTCAGCAAATAGGCCACTCCGCCCTTGCCCGACTGTGAATTGACCCGGATCACGTCTTCATAGGTGCGGCCGACATCCCGAGGGTCGATGGGAAGGTAGGGGACCTCCCAAAGGGTCTGGCCGGTCTGCTCCATGGCCTCGAAGCCCTTTTTGATCGCATCCTGATGCGACCCGGAGAAGGCGGTGTAGACCAGATCGCCCACGTAGGGATGACGGGGGTGCACCGGCAACTGGTTGCAGTGCTCTGCGATCCGCCGGTACTCGTTGATGTTGTCCAGCTTGAGCTCGGGATCCACACCCTGGCTGAACAGGTTGAGCGCGAGAGTCACCAGGTCGACATTCCCGGTCCGTTCACCGTTACCGAACAGGGTGCCCTCGACTCGTTGCGCTCCGGCCATCAGACCGAACTCGGCGGCGGCGACCGCGGTGCCCCGATCATTGTGGGGATGCAGCGATAGGACCACCGATGGCCTGTCCTTTATCTCGCGATGGAGCCACTCGATCATGTCGCCGTAGAGGTTCGCGGTGCTCATCTCCACCGTCGCCGGCAAATTGAGGATGATTGGGCGCCCTGCCGTGGGCTCGATGACGTCCATCACCGCTTCACAGACTTCTTTGGCGAACGGCAGCTCGGTCCCGGTGAAGCTCTCTGGTGAGTACTCGTAACGGATCTCGGACCCGGTCAGGAACTTCTCCTGAGCCCGGCAATGCTCGGCCCCCTTCACCGCAATGTCCACGATCCCGGCCTGGTCGGTGTTGAAGACCACCCTTCGTTGCAACGCTGACGTGGAGTTGTAGAGGTGGACGATCGCCTTGGGCACCCCCACCAGACTCTGATAGGTCCGCTCGATCAACTCCGGCCGGGCTTGAGTGAGCACCTGGATCGTCACATGGTCCGGGATCACCTTGTCTTGGATGATCTGGCGGATGAAGTCGAAGTCAGGTTGGGAGGCGGCCGGGAACCCGACTTCGATCTCGGGAAACCCGATGTCGACCAGGCACTCGAACATGAGCCGCTTGCGGTCTGGGTCCATAGGCTCGATGAGAGCCTGGTTGCCGTCACGGAGGTCGACGCTGCACCACAACGGGGCGGTGGTCAGTCGTCGATCGGGCCAGGTGCGGTCTTCGAGACCGACCTCCGGAAAGGACCGGTATTTGCCGATCGGCATCACGCCGGGTCTTGCGTTCTTGGGATTTGCCTCGGTCATTGAGGGCTCCTCGGATCACCGGATCTGATCGGCGACCGTCCTAAATGGTAAACGCCCAACGGCGGCTGTTGTTCATGAGCCGAAGGTATCGGGATGGGGTCCCGTGCGCTGGGCGCGGCTCAGCTCGTCAATCGATCCCATGTCCTGGTCGGAAAGCTCGAAATCGAATATGTTGATGTTCTCGACGATTCGCTCCGGGTTCACCGACTTCGGTATCGCGACGCTCCCGATCTGAATGTGCCAGCGAAGGACGACCTGGGCCACGGTCTTGCCGAGCCGACCGGCGATCGTCCCGATGGTCGGGTCGGAGAGTACCGCCCCCTGGGCAATCGGGCTCCAGGCCTCGGTTGCGATGCCATGTTGCTGGTGGAAGTGGCGTAGCTCAGTCTGTGGCAGGTAGGGGTGGAGCTCGATCTGATTGACGGCTGGCACGATCTCATGCTCATCGAATAGACGCTGCAGATGCTCGACCTGGAAGTTGGAGACACCGATAGCCCGGATCCGTCTCTCTGCGTACAACGACTCGAAGGCGCGCCAGGTGTCCGAGTACCGGTCCTTGGTGGGGACCGGCCAATGAATGAGATACAGGTCGAGATAGTCCAGGCCGAGGAGCTCCATGCTTGCGTCGAAGGCGCGAAGCGTCGTGTCGTAACCCTGGTCACCGTTCCACAATTTGGTGGTTATGAAGATCTCGTCCCGACTGAGTGAGGAATCCTCGACGGCGGATCCCACCCCACGCTCATTTCGGTACGCAGCTGCGGTGTCGATGCTCCGATATCCGGCAGCAAGGGCACGGGTTACCGCCTCTTTCGTGCGCTTCTCGGGTATCTGGAACACGCCGAACCCGAGCTGGGGCATCTCGACGCCGTTGTTCAGAGTGACATTTGGGATCGCCACGGCATTTCCTCCACTTCCCAGGCCCGGCAGGGCACCTTCATTGTCCGGAATCCAGCGCACACAGTAATTTCGACACCCACATGGAATCCACCGGCACTTCGACGCTGGCTCCGGCCGGCCCGAGAACCATCCGTGTTGGTGAGAAGCGTTATCCGGTTGTCCTTCCCAGCCTGGCCGATCCCAGGCTTCATCTGGCAGCGGTGATCATCTCGATCCATGTACTGGGACAGGTCGCTCTGGGATTTCGGGTCTCGGTGCCCCAGATCCTCTCCGCGATCCTCACCTGCTTCGTGATCGAAGTCATCTGGACGTTGCTGCAAAGCGGCAAGCTGGTTTGGCCGGCGAGTGCCATGCTCACCGGGAGCGGAGTGGCACTGATCCTCCGCGTGGTCGGCACCGAGCGCGGGGACCATTGGACATGGTTCGGCTGGCACTACTTCGCCGCCATTGCCGGGCTCTCTCTGATCACCAAATACGTGATCCGGTTTCGGGAATCCCATGTGTTCAACCCCTCCAACGTCGGGTTGGTGGTGGCGTTTGTCGTCCTGGGGAGCACTGTCATCGAGCCGCTCGACTTCTGGTGGGCTCCACTCGATGCCTGGATGGCCACCGCCTACATCATCATCATCGCCGGCGGGCTGTTGATCACTGCCCGGCTCCGGCTCCTGGCAATGGCGGTCACGTTCTGGGTGACGTTGGGAGCGGGTCTCGGTCTGCTGGCCGCTACGGGGCACTGTTTCACCGCCTCCTGGTCTCTCCAACCGGTGTGTGGCCCCGACTTTTGGTGGGTGGTGCTGGGGTCGCCCGAGCTCCTGATCTTTCTCTTCTTCATGATCACCGATCCCAAGACGATCCCAGCCAGGCCAACCGGGAG
>CAZSMJ010000068.1:0-10330 GCA_964608055.1 uncultured Acidimicrobiaceae bacterium
GCATTCGGCGGGGTGGACGGCGATGATCACAGAACTGGGAGGTAGGTCTCGAGCTCGAATTGGGACACGTGATGCTGGAACCGATCCCATTCCTGCCTCTTGTTGCGAAGGAACCAGTCGAAGACGTGCTCACCGAGCGCCTCGGCCATCAGTTCGGACTTTTCGAGGGTGTCCAGCGCCTCGGAGAGGGTCTCGGGAAGCCGTTTGACGCCCGCAGCCGCCCTTTCCGCCGGGGTGAGCCGGTGGATGTCGGCCGCGACCTCGGGTGGCAACTCGTAGCCCTCCCGGATTCCCTCGAGACCGGCAGCGAGGATCACCGACAGCGCCAGATAGGGATTGCAGGCAGCGTCGGCAGCCCGATACTCGACCCGGACGCTCGAGGGCTTGCCCTTCTTCACCGATGGCACGCGAACCAACGCAGACTGGTTGTTGCGAGCCCAGGAGATATAGATCGGTGCATCGAAACCTGCGACCAGGCGCTTGTACGAGTTGACCCATTGGTTGGTCACAGCAGTCAGCTCGGCTGCATGACGCAGCAAACCGGCGATGAACGCATGACCTACCTTGGATAGACCCCCCGGGGTCCCCGGCTCGTGGAACGCATTGACGTCGCCTTCGAACAGTGAGAGATGGAGGTGCATCCCCGAGCCGTCGTAGTCCTCGAGCGGTTTGGGCATGAAAGTCGCGTAGATCCCGTGTTGTCCGGCGACTTCTTTGACCGTGAGTCGGGAGGTCATGATGTTGTCGGCCATTGTCAATGCATCGGTGTAGCGCACGATGATCTCGTGCTGGCTGGGCGCCACCTCGTGATGGGAGTGCTCGATCGGAATCCCCATGTGCTCCAGGGCATTGATCGTGTTCCGCCGGTACTCCTGGGCGACATCGAGGGGTGTCAGGTCGAAGTAGCCGCCCCGATCGAGGACTTCGGGGACGGGGCCAGAGTCTCGGAAGTAGAAGAACTCCAACTCGGGAGCGGCGTAGAAGATGTATCCCATTTCCGAGGCCCGCTCCAAATTCCTCTTGAGGACGATCCGTGGGTCACCCGTGAACGGCTCGCCGTCAGGCGTGTAGATGTCACAGAACATCCGTGCCACCTGTTCCTCGGTGCGCCAGGGAAGGACCTGGAACGTCGAGGGATCCGGTTTGGCCAGCATGTCGGCTTCCTGGATACGGGCGTAGCCGTCGATCGAAGAGCCATCGAAGGTCATGCCCTCCTCGAACGCCACTTCGAGCTCTGTCGGGCCGATTGATACCGATTTGAGGAACCCCTGGACGTCGGTGAACCAGAGCCTGATAAAACGGATTCGCCGCTCCTCAACGGTGCGCAGCACGTATTCGGCTTGTTTGTTCATGTTGTTTCCCGTCTGCCTGCTTCCACATTATGAGATGCCCTGCCTCGGGAGGGAATCGCGAATCCCATCCCCGCCTGCCACTGTGATCCGAATCGTCACCAATGAGGCGGCAGCCGCCAGCCCCACCACCAGGGCAAGGGCTGCCGAGAGGTTCGCAGCAGAGGCCGCCAGACCGATCAGAGCCGGTGCGGCCATGAATCCGAGCCTGGTGCCGACGGTGAGGGCAGCGAGCCCGGCTCCCTCCGCGAAGGTGGGGTGCGACCCGGCGAGCTTGTACAGAACCGGAAGAGCCACAGAGACCCCGAGTCCCCAGAACCCGAATCCGATCAATGCCATCGCTGTGGAACCGAATACCACGACGACCAGCATGGAGGCCACGGCAAACAGGATGCCGGCGAAGAGGGTGGGAACACCTCGGAATCGGTCGACGAGGAAGTCACCACCCATCCTGCCGGCCAGCATCCCCGCGGTGAACAAGATCGCCCCGGTTCCGCCGACCGCAGGGGTGGCACTGGTGATGTCGATGAGAAAGATCGCCCCCCAATCAAGAGGGATTCCCTCGATCACCGCGGTTGTGCCGCCGGCCAATATCAATGCGAGGGCGACCCTTCCCGACCGCTCACCAGTGCCCAGTCGGGGGGCGGCGTCCGGGACCAGCCGCGCCGCGTATCCGACGGCGATCAGACCCGTGATAGAGGTGCCCACCAGTTGCGGGCCGAGTCCGATACCGGCCAGCACGGCGAGGGCGCTGAGACCCGATCCGACCAAGGTCCCGAGACTCCACAACCCGTGGAGACGGGTCATGATCGAGCGCCCGACGGACTCCTCCACCCGAACCCCGACCGCGTTCATACCCACATCGGTCTGGGCGTCGACGAATCCGAGGACGGCCAGCAGCGTGCCGAGGAGGAACGCGCTGGGGACCACGGCGATCAACGGGAGAAGTACGAAGAGCAGGCTGGCCCCGATGAGGGCAGATCGTTTCGATCCGATGCGGCCCAGCACCAGCCCACTGATCGAGGATCCGATGAGGGACCCCAGACCGCCGAGCGCAAGGGTCAGACCCAGCGTGCCCAGGTCCATCGAGAGCCGGTCTCTGATCTCAGGGAGTCTCGGGATCCAGCTCCCGACAACGAGGCCGTTGACCAGAAAGATGAGTGCCACACCGATGGTGGCGCGCCTGACCGTCAGGGTGTTTCTCCCGCCCTCAACTCGCCCGGCGGCGGGCGGCGAGCCACTTGCGACGGAGGGCCTTGCGGTCCTCTTCAGCCGTTCCGCCCCAGATCCCGGATCGTTGGTTGGTCTCCAACGCGAATTCCAGGCAGTCCTCGGTGACCGCGCAGGTGCCACAGATCTCCTTGGCGAGCGCGACCGCTTCCGCGGTGGCCTCAGCGACCGGGAAAAAGATGGAATGAGGTAGACCAGAACAGGCAGCGCTGCTCCGCCAGGCGACCACCGTGTGGGCAGTCAGCTGCAATGGCGTCTCGATCACCCCCCGGAGTTTGGTGGCGCCTTCGCTATTTGCCAAGACCGGGGGGTCAGGTTGGATTCAGATTGTCACGTCGTGGGGGGAAACCGCTCGTCGTCGTTTGGCTCGCCGGGGTCGATGTGGTCGTCGTCGGGCTCGGCCGTTCCGGCCCAGTCTTCGTCGGACTCGACGTCGACCTCGTGCCGGCCGGTGTCGGTCATGGCTTGGTCCTGAATAGGCTCGCCCCGCGGGGCCTCCCGCTCCATCGCGCTCTCCTCTACCGCTACGACTTCGGCTACTCGGGTTCTTCTCATCGCAATGATCACCAGTCCGATCAATGAGATCAACGCCAAACCGGCTGCGATCTGTGAGGCCAGGGTCGAGAGAGGATCGGCCGTCAGCCGCACGAAAGCGAAGCCGTCGCAGGCTCCCCCGGTGCCCTCGATGTCGCCGCCGACCTCGAACACGCCACGAATCTGCTGGCCGGAGATCGCGGTCACTTCCTCCACGTACACCGATACGTCGGCCACGTCACCTTCGTTCTCCGGGTCGCCGTCGGTGTTCGGATCGCCGCCATCTGCGACCACCACTTCGAACCCTCCGACATCAACCCAGATCTCCCAGGTGTGGTCCATGATCGGCCCCGGCGAAGTGGCGAACCAGGAAAGACCGCCGTCGGGGTCGACCTCGAATGGGCTCTGGCGGGTGCTGTCGGTGACGATCGTGGTGTCGACGTCGGATTGAGCCTCCACGGTGCACCCTCCGTTCAGCTCGCCTGTCTCGTTGAGCTGGGCGAGACCGGTCGCCCCCCAAGCGATCAGCCCGACCGCGATGACCAGGGGCAGCAGGCTCGATAGCCCTGAATCTCGCTCCCGTCCCCAGCCGGTCATAAGGATGCCAAGCAGGCCGAAAACGCCAGCGGCACCGAATACCAGAAGTCGGTCGAGCGGCCAAACCCCTGCCTGCTGCAGGATGACGGCAATCGAAAGGCCGAGGAGGAGTCCGAGCAACAAGCCGCTCCAGGGGCGGGCCCGGGTTTGGACCACCACCGTCTCGCCGACGTTATGGACGTGTTCTGATCCTGGGTCGTTGGGCATATCTTCCTCCTGGCAGTCGAATCTACGCCAGATTGCCGACGGGACGTCGGCAAGTCGGATGGCCCTTCGCCCCAAGGCGGGATAGCCTTTGGGCCTCGATGCCACGTATCCGTGCGGCCTCTATCGATGAGCACAAGGCGCTTACCCGGAGCGCCCTGCTCGGCGCTGCGAAAACCCTGATCCACGAGGCGGGCACAGCCGATCTTCCGCTCGGCGAGATCGCTCTCGCCGCCGGCGTCGGGCGCACCACCCTCTATGACTACTTCACCGATCGAGACGACTTGATCGCCACCCTTGTCGAAGAAGAGTTGCCCGGTGTGGTCGAGGCCCTGATAAAGGAGATGCCTTCAGGTGGAAGCGCGCCCGAGCGGCTCGCCGACCTGGCGACGAGGACTGTCGAGTTCGTGATCAACGACCCGGTGCTGGGTGTGATCCTGCACCGCGAGGTGGGCCGCATGGGAGCAGAGGCGGAGGTCAGGATCCGCGCCGCCCATGCCACTCTGGCGAGCACCATGGTCGGGCTCTATCACGCCGGAGTCGACTCAGGTGACTTTCGATCGATGCCCCCCGACCTCGCCGGGAGACTGATCCAGGATTCGATCATGTCCGCGGCCCGCACCGTCCTTGCTGCTGCCAAGCCGCAGGACCGCGTCGAATCGGTGACGATGCATCTTCGGCTGTTTCTGATTGGTGGCTTTGGGGTCGGCCATCGTTAACCGATAGGTAACACTGCAGTGGTATTCATCACCAGCGAAGTGGAGCAATTCGATCCCGATCATTTCTTGAACCGGGAGCTTTCCTGGCTCGAGTTCAACCGACGGGTGCTCAGCCTTGCGCAGCGGCCAGACTTCCCCCTTCTGGAACGCGCCAAGTTCCTTGCTATCTGGTCCCAAAATCTCGACGAGTTCTTCCAGGTGCGGGTGGCTGGGCTCAAGGAACAGGTGTCTCATGGTGTCGGCGCCACGCCGCCCGACGGGATGACACCCAGCCAGCAGCTAGCTGCAATCAGAAACGTCGTCGACCTCCAGTACGAGACGATCTCCAAGGAGTTCCTATCAGAGCTTGCCCCGGCTCTGGGCAGCGAAGGCATCGTCTTCAGCGACTACCCCACTCTCGACGATGAGGATCGGGCGTTCCTCGATGGCCAGTTCCGGGAATTGGTCTTTCCGGTGGTGACACCGCTGGCAGTTGACCCGTCGCACCCGTTCCCCTACATCTCCAACCTTTCGCTCAACATGGCGGTGTTCGTGCGAAATCCGGACACCGGTCTCGCCAGATTCGCCAGGGTCAAGGTTCCCCCGATCCTGCCCCGGTTCGTCGTATTGCCCGATGGCGAGAGATTCGTTCCCCTCGAGCAGGTGATCGCCGTCCACCTCGGAGCCTTGTTCCCCGGGATGGAGGTTCTGGGCCACCACGTGTTCAGGGTCACCCGAAACGCCGACATCGACGTCGAGGAAGACGAGGGCGGAGATCTCCTGATGGCGATCGAATCCGAGCTGACCCAACGCCGGTTTGGCCATGTCGTCCGCCTCGAGATCCACCCCGACATGCCAGTCGAGGTGCTCGACCTTCTGATGCGGGAGATGGGCGCCACCGAGGACGACGTGTATCAGGTGGATGGGCCACTGGATCTCTCCGGGCTGTGGGGCCTTTTCGACCTCGACCGGCCCGATCTCAAATTCGAGACCTTCCCCGGAGTGACTCCTTCCCGACTCGCCGCGCCTCCCGGCGAGATGGTCGACATCTTCGAGGTGATCCGGCAGGGCGATCTGATCGTGCACCATCCCTACGACTCGTTCACGCCAACTGTCGAGGCATTCATCGATCGCGCCGCCCGGGACCCGCGTGTCCTCGCGATCAAGATGACGCTTTACCGCAACTCGAGCAGCAGCCCGGTGATGGGCTCGCTGATCAAGGCGGCGGAGTCCAACAAACAGGTCGTTGCCCTGGTCGAGCTCAAGGCCCGCTTCGACGAGGAGCGCAACATCGAATGGGCCCAGCGCCTGGAAGACGCCGGGGTCCACGTCATGTACGGCGTTGTCGGGTTGAAGACGCACACCAAAGTGACTCTGGTGGTGAGACGGGAAGGTGAGGGGGTTGCCCGATACGCCCATATCGGGACCGGCAACTACAACGAGAAGACGGCGCGCACCTACGAGGACGTGGCCCTCCTCACCGCAGACCCTGAGATCGGCTCCGATCTCTCGGACGTGTTCAACTACTTGACCGGGTACTCGCGTCAGACCAGCTATCGCAAGCTTGCCGTCTCACCGAACGGAATCAGGAGCCGGATCACCGATCTCATCGAAGACGAAGCAGCGCGGTCAGACGGGCATATCACGCTGAAGATGAATTCCCTGGTCGACGCCCGAATCATCGAATCGTTGTACCAGGCATCCAACGCCGGAACCCGCATCGACCTCATCATTCGGGGCATCTCGTGTCTTCGCCCCGGGATCCCCGGCCTCTCCGAGAACATCACCGTGCGCTCGATCGTCGGGCGCTATCTGGAGCACTCCAGGATCTATCGCTTTGGGGCTCGGGGTCGGACCCGTCACTACTACATCGGCTCGGCGGACCTGATGCCCCGGAACTTGGATCGCAGAGTCGAGGCTCTGGCCCCGATCACCGACCCCGATCTCCAGTTCCGAATCGACGAGGTCATCGATGTGCTCCTGGCCGACGATCTGCTCGCCTGGGAGCTGTCCGCAGACGGGACCTGGGCCCGGGTTCCGGTCGTGTCCGGAGTCGATGCTCATTTGGTGCTCCAGGAGCTGGCGAGGGCGCGAGCCTCGGCTCATCTGTAGAAGGGGCTTGGTGCCGACCCGGATCGGCCCCAGAAGTTCATCCCGTGTTCACCTACCTACCCCCGGTCGTTCAAGGGCGTTTCTTACGTTCTAGGTGACCGTGGCGGGGTGACCGTCCATGGTTCGGCATTGAACTGGTTCCCTAACAAGGAGTAACAAGGGATGAAAGTCCGAATCAAGCGCCTGGTCGGTCTGGTAGCCGTCCTCGCCCTCGTCCTCGCCGCTTGTAGCGGAGATGGTGACGCCACAACAACCTCGGCAGATGGGGAAGGACCCACCACTACGGCTGCACCCGGAGAGCCGACGACCACGGCCGAGGCCGGTGATGGCGAGCTCTCGGGCAGCATTGTGGTGTCGGGTTCCTCGACGGTCGAGCCGATCACGGCTCGAGTCGGCGAGGCTTTCGATGGAGCCAACCCCGGCGTGGCCACCTCCGTCGAGGGCCCGGGTACCGGTGACGGGTTCGCCCGTTTCTGCAACAACGAGACCGATATCTCGGATGCTTCTCGTCCCATCTCCGACGAGGAGATCGGGCTCTGTGAGGCTGCGGGAGTCGAATACGTCGAGCTCCACATCGCAACCGACGGTCTCACGGTGATGACCAACCCGGAGAACGAGGCGGTCAGCTGTCTGGCCTTCACCGACCTCTACGCCCTGCTGGGGCCGGAGTCGGAAGGCTTTGCCAACTGGTCAGACGCCAACGACCTGGCCGCCGAGCTGAGTGCGCCAAACGCCCCTTACTCGGATGACGCCCTCGTGGTCTACGGCCCTGGTGAGGAGTCTGGGACCTACGACACGTTTGTGGAATTCGTGATCGCAGACATCTCTGAGGAGCGACTGGGTGAGGACAACGCCTTCACCCGTGCCGACTACAACGCCTCGGCCAACGACAACGTGATCGTCGAAGGCATCACCGAGAACCCAACCTCACTGGGATGGGTCGGGTTCGCCTTCTTCGAGGCGAACGCCGATGTGCTCAAGGCGATCGAGCTGGACAACGGTGAATCGGGATGTGTGGCCCCCACGGTGGAGACCATCGCCAGCTTCGAGTACCCGCTGTCACGGCCGTTGTTCATCTACGTGAAGACCACCGACCTGGCATCCCGGCCCGAGCTGACCGCATTCGTCGACTACTTCCTCTCGGACGCGGGTCTGGCGTTCGTGAGCGACGCTGGTTACGTGCAACTGCCGGCAGAGGACATCGAGGCGACTCGCGGTGCCTGGGAAGGCGCCAAGGGTTAGGGCATAGAGGTCGAGGGGCCGGGCAACCGCCCGGCCCCTCCCTCTAATCTCTGACCGGACATCCATGACCATTGCCCAAACCTCCGGGGACACCGTTATCGATCTCAGCGGCGATGTGCGTCGTCGGCGCCGTGAGCGCCGGGTCAAGGCGGTGTTCTTCGCGGCGGCTGCCATCTCGATCCTGATATCGGTTGCCATCGTGCTGGCTCTCGCCGGCAAGGCTTGGGCATTCTTGACGGCGATCGAATTGAATCAGTTGTGGGCGGATGGCTGGTTCCCAAGACGCGGACGGTTCCAGCTGCCGGCCCTCCTGACCCATACCCTCATGGTCTCCGGTATCGCCATGTTGGTGGCCGTGCCGTTCGGGCTCGGTTCGGCGGTTTACCTCTCCGAGTACGCCCGGTCCGGCGTGCGCCGCGTCCTCAAACCGACTCTCGAGATTCTGGCCGGTATCCCCTCAGTGGTGCTCGGCTTCTTTGCACTCCAATTCATCACTCCCAACATCGTTCGCGGGTTGTTTCCCGACGCCCAGAGCGCAAACTTCCTTGCGGCGGGGATCGCGGTCGGGATCCTGACCATCCCCCTGGTCGCGTCGGTATCGGAGGACGCGATGCGGGCCGTGCCCCTGCCCTTGCGAGAGGCGTCGTACGGATTAGGGGCCAAGCAGTGGCACACCGCGCTCCGGGTCGTCTTTCCAGCAGCCCTGTCGGGGATCATCGCCGCAGTCATCCTCGGTATTTCGCGGGCGATCGGTGAGACGATGGTGGTTGCTCTCGCCGCCGGGCTCAACGGGATACTCACCTTCAACCCGACCGAGGGGGGGCTGACCATGACCGGCGCAATGGCCAACCTGGCGGTCGGGTCCGACCAGGTGGCCGGTGACGTGGCCGCCTTCCAATCCCTGTTCTTCGTGGGGCTGGTGCTTTTTGCACTGACGCTGAGCCTCAATGTCATCAGTGGTCGACTAGTCCGTCGTTTCCGGCAGAGGTACTGACGTGACTGCCCACACCGAAGCCCTGACCACCACCGAGCTAGTTCGCAGGTCGATCGAAGGGCGCCGGTTCAGCCCGGTCAACGCTCTGGTGGCATTCATGCTGCTATTCACATTGCTCACTTCGGTGGTGATCCTGGTCACACTCCTCGCCGACACCATCGCAACTGCCCTGCCCGTGTTCCAAGCCCGGGGGTTGTCGTTCGTCACCGACTCGTTGTCACCCAGCGCCGAGTCGGCAGGGATCTGGCAGGGGATCATGGGGTCGCTAGCTCTGACTGGATTCGTGATCGCCGTCGCTTTCCCGCTAGGCGTGGCGGCGGCGGTCTATCTGGAGGAGTACGCCACGGACAACGGCGTGACCAGGTTCATCAATGCCAACATCCGCAACCTGGCCGGAGTGCCTTCGATCGTCTACGGAATCCTCGGTTTGTTCCTGTTCGTCGAGATTGTGATGCGGGGCGTGTTCGGTGCAGAGGGTGGTATCGCGGGTCGGAACGTGATCGCCGGGGGGCTCACCCTGGCAGTGCTGGTGCTCCCGATCATGATCATCACGACCTCGGAGGCGCTGCGCGCAGTGCCCGGGGGGTTGCGGGAGGCTTCGTTGGCCGTGGGGGCTACGCGATGGGAGACGATCCGGCACCATGTGCTCCCGGTCGCCTTTCCCGCCATCCTCACCGGGTCGGTGCTGACCATCGCCCGCGCCTTTGGCGAGTCGGCGCCACTCCTTCTCGCCGGCGCCCAACTTTCGCTGTTCTTCAGTGTCGCCAACGATGCTTCGTTCGCCGACCTGGTGACCAGCCAGCCCTATACCGCACTGCCGATCATCATCTTCAACTTCGCCCGACAGCCACAGGCCGAATTCGTCGCCTTGACCGCAGCCGCCATCGTCGTCCTCTTGGTGATGCTGCTCACCGTGAACGCGGCGGCAGTCCTGGCCCGTGACCGCTTCGAGCGGAGATACCGATGAATCCTCAGGAAGGCGACGACTTGACTACCAATACCGACACCACAAGCATCGAATCAGCCACTGAGGCCGCCATAACCGAGCAGGCGGCGAGGGTGGCAAAGGCAGCCGAGGCCATCGCCATACCCCGAGACCAGCAGCCCTTGATCTTTGATGTTGAGAAGCTCACCGTCTACTACGGCTCCTTTCGTGCGGTGCGTGACGTCGATCTCGATATTCGTCAGAACCAGATCACGGCTCTGATCGGGCCCTCCGGCTGTGGCAAGTCCACCGTGCTCCGCTGCTTCAACAGGATGAACGACCTGATCGAGACCGCCCGTGTCGAGGGCAAAGTCCAGTACCACGGAGTGGATCTCTACGGCGACAACGTCGACCCCGTGGAGGTGCGACGGCGGATCGGCATGGT
>CAZSMJ010000069.1:0-10328 GCA_964608055.1 uncultured Acidimicrobiaceae bacterium
TACCCATCACCTGGTTCGACGTCCTGGGGAGGCTGCGCCAGGCTCCTGAAGGTCGGCTTCGCATGCATGAGATGGAGGAACAGTCAGTCTTCACCAGGAGCGGTATCACCAGGCTCGCCGATCGCATCGAGAATGCAGGGTTGATCGAAAGGGTGAGATCCTCATCTGACCGGCGTGGGGTCTACCTCAGGATCACCGACGCCGGTATTGAGATGCTCGATGAGGTCTGGCCTGATCACCAGCAGAGCATCTGGCGGCACTTCGCCCGCCACCTCGACGCCTCCGACCTGAAGGCGCTGCAACGCGCTGCTCAAAAGATCAATGCAGCCCAAGAGGAACCACGGTCAAGCTGAGATCGATCACGGCCAGCCTGAGACGGAAGTCGACCGCTAGAGGTCGGGGGGCAGCGCGGCAGTGCCCGCGGCTGTCATTCGGCCCTCGTCAACCATTCGGCGGGCGATCTTGCGATTCGTTTCCGACCAATTCGAGCCGGGGCGTCGCGGAGCGAATCGGATTGCCCATCGCTCGTGATCGATTCTTTGGCCGTGAAAGTCGACCCAACCGTGACGGAGCGCTGTTTCCTGCAACTCGGCCAGGGTGATCGTCTGTTTGCCGGACGCTTTCTTGTAAAGGGCGACGACGATTTCCCGCTCGCTTTCCCCATGGGCGCCAAGCCATTTGTCGAACTCGGCTTGGCTGGCCATGAGGATGGACCTCGAGGTGTCCCTAGGGCTCACGGCCAACCTTGATGATGGAGACGGAACTCCCGCACCTCGTCGGTGGTGGTCGGGCCCCAAGTCATCGTCGGCACCGGGTGCTCCGTCCGGGCCGCCTCCAACTCGTCGGCGGTGAAACCGACCGGCTCCCGGATCGGGTCGATCCCATAGAGGTTGGCCGCATTCCAACCCAGGATCTTGGCTTTGACCGCCCGTGTCAGCTCCGGGTACCCATATCTCTCACGGAGGTCGGCCGGGATCTGGAACGCCCGAAAGGCGTCGATCTGACCCTGAGGCGATCCGTAGAAGATGGAGTCGGTCCCCCAGAGCACATTGTCCTCCCCGAAGGCAACAAGGAGCTTGCCCAGGACGTGGGCGGCTTCATCTGGCCGTCTGAGCAGGTGCCACCAAGTCGATCCGATCTCGGCATAGACGTTCTCCGCGGGACCGATCCCCGCTCCCCGCACCGACGACACGAGACGGTTGACACCGACACCGGCACTGCCTTCGGTGAACGGTCCCTCACGTTGCGCCACCTCGAAACCCGAGTGGTACACGACGAACTTGACGTTGGGGTGGGCCCGTGCTGCGGGGCCGATGTCCTCGGGAGAGCCGTATCGGGCCCGGTCGGAGAGGCCCTTGTGCACGAATAGCACCGGGTTGCCGAGGGCCTCGATCTGTTCGAGGAACACATTGCCCACTTGCGGCAGGTCGGGGTTGTGATCGTCGAGCCACCAATGGATGTCGGAGGGGAAGTGGGTGAAGGTCTTCCAACCAGCGATCTGGTTCTCGGCGACGGTGCGCTCCATCTCCTCCAAGACCGAGGCAATGGGTGCCACCTGGGGGAGGGCGAGGGCGTTGACCACGACCCGATCGTCGCCAGAGAGGTTCTGCACCAGGCGACGGGTTTCCTCCATCACCTGGGGCGAGAGCGGGCTCCCCTCGGGAAGGATGGGAAGCCCGGACAGGGCGACCATCGTGGTGTCAGAGCGGACAAAGACCTCCTCGAGGAAGTGATTCATCGAGAAGCAGGCTCGAGGGTCGTCCTCGTCCTGACACTGAGCTTGAGGGAACTGACGGCCCCAGAACCAATCGCCTCGGGTGGAGGGATCGAGGTCGTACTCGAGAAGATGTCCCTGGACGTCGAACACGAACTGGGAAGGGCCGAGGACGGCGCGGGCCGCGTCGGTGTCATGTCGAGACGTCGGGTCGAAGGGGTACCACAAACCTGTCGGCATCCCGGCTGCTCTGGCTACCGCGGCGTCGATGGCTGCCAGCGAAACCGCCAGGGCACACGCTGATCGCAGGAACTGGCGCCGGCTCATCCCGGTCCTGGCGATGGCGTCGTCGACGCCCGAGCGGGCGAGGATCTCCGCTTCGCGCCGGACCGGTGTAATCGGCTCAGGCTCGTACTCACCGTTGGAGCACTGTCCAAAAGCGATGGGGAGACCAGGGTCCTCGTCGCGCCACGACTGGGCCATCACTTGATTCTGCCCGAGTTCCATGTTCTTTGTTCGAAGAGCGCCACATATGACGTCACGTACCTCAGGTAAGCGTTTTGTGCGTTTCGCTACGCCAAGAGGCTCTACCTATTCTCCGACACCGATGAGCCATTGGTCGGAGGCCACCCAGGACCGCGCCCGCGAGGTCATCTCCCGTTATCCGATGAAGAGATCGGCCGTGATGCCCCTTCTCTATCTGGCAATGGCCGAAGAGGGTTACCTCAGCAACGAGGGAATGGAGGAGGTTGCGCGCTGGGTGGAGATCACTCCGGCCCAGGTCCTTGGCGTTGCCAGCTTCTACACCATGTACAAACGGGAGCGAACCGGGCGTTACCTGATCTCGTGCTGCACCTCGATCTCCTGCATGTTGCTCGGCGCCGACGACATCCTCCATGCCATCGAAGACGAGTCGGGTGTTCCTCACGGGGAAACCGATGACAAGGGCTTGCTTTCCGTCGAGCACGTGGAATGCATCGGCGCCTGTGGGGGCGCCCCCGCGGTCCAGGTCAACTATGAGCTGATCGAGGGAGTCACCCCGGAACGCGCCCGCGACCTGGTCCGGTGGTTGAGCGGAGCGCGTCCTGAAGTGGTCAACACCGAGGAGATGCAGGAGTTGTTCGGAGGTGTCAAGAGCTTCGACTGGGGAGTGAAGGAGGAGGTGGGGGCGATCGGCCCCTATCCGGCTTTCCAACCCTTCGGGACCGTGGGACGAGAGGACCCTTCTTGACGACACCCCTCGTAGTGACCCGGAGGATGACCGACCATCCGACGGATTCACACACCATCGAGCGTTACGAGGCCACCGGCGGGTACAAGCAGGCTCCCCGCGCCCTGGGGATGACCAGAGATGAGTTGGTGGAGACCGTCAAGCAGTCGGGTCTCCTTGGTCGGGGCGGCGCCGCCTTCTCGACTGGCCTCAAGTGGAGCTTCCTCGCCCCGGCTCGCCCTTCCTATCTCGTGATCAACGCCGACGAGTCCGAGCCCGGGACCTTCAAGGATCGCCAGCTACTCGAGCGAGATCCCCACCAGATGCTGGAGGGGGTCATCATCACCGCCGTGGCTAACGAGGTCCACCACGCCTTCATCTACATACGGGGTGAGTACCCCAAGCCGGCGCGGCGGGTCCAGGCCGCGATCGACGCCGCCTATGCCAAGGGCTACCTGGGCAAGGGAATCTTCGGTACCGGCTACGAACTCGAGGTCACGGTTCATCTCGGCGCCGGGGCCTACATCTGCGGGGAAGAGACGGCTCTGATCAACAGCCTCGAAGGTCTTCGTGGAGAACCGAGGCTCAAGCCGCCCTACTTCCCGGCGGCGAAAGGGCTTTACATGCAGCCCACGATCGTCAACAACGTCGAGACTGTGTCCGACCTGCCCCACATCCTCGAGCTGGGCGCCGAGGAATTTGCCGGGCTCGGTCACGTGCTGGACACCGGGACCTTCATGACCTCGATCTCGGGTCACGTCAAACGCCCTGGCAACTACGAGCTTCCTCACGGAATCCTCTGGGGGGAGCTGATCTATGAGGTGGCAGGTGGCATTCGAGACGACAAAGAGCTGAAGGCGTGGATCCCCGGTGGCGCCTCTGCACCTTGGTTCGTGCCCGATGTCCATCTCCACCAACAGATAACGAAGGACGTCTGTGCCGAGGCTGGTTCGATGCTGGGCTCGGGGGCGGTGATAGTGATGGACGAGACCACCTGCATGATCCGCGCCGCCGAACGGATCGTTCGCTTCTTTGCTCACGAATCCTGCGGTCAGTGCACTCCCTGTCGGGAGGGAACCACTTGGCTGGAAATGGTCCTTCGTCGGATCGAGACCGGCCAGGGCCGCCAGATCGACCTCGATTTGATGCTCGATGTTTCCGACGGGATCAGCATTGGGCTCGCCTGGCCGCCCAAGATGACGACGATCTGCCCGCTGGGGCCTTCGGCGGTCTCACCGATCATCGCGTTGCGTGATTTCTTCAGGGACGAGGTCATGGCCCATGTTGAACTCGGAGCTTGCCCGCTGGAGAAGGCGGAGGCGGTGGCATGAGCCCGGCCCCCCTCCCCCGCACTCGCTTCGCTCGCTGGCGGGCGATCCCCCCACTTCGCAGGGGGACAACCGAGAAGTTGTTGTCCCCCCTTTTGAGGGGGGACCGGCCGAGCGCAGCTCGGTCGAGGGGGGTGTGCGCCTGTGCCTGAAGCCGACCGTGTCAGGATCACCGTTGACGGCAAGGAGATGGAGGCTGCCCCCGGTGAGATGCTGATCAAGGCCGCCCAGGACGGCGGCACCTACATCCCCCGTTTCTGCTGGCACGAGCGGATGAACCCGGTGGGTATGTGCCGGATGTGCCTGGTCCAGGTCGAAGGGCCCCGCGGCCCGTTGATCATCACCGCTTGCACCAACCCCGTTGCCGATGGAATGGTCGTCGACACCCAGAACGACACGGTGAAGAAGGCGCAGGAGGCCATCATCGAGTTCCTCCTCGCCAATCATCCCCTCGACTGCCCGATCTGTGACAAGGGCGGGGAGTGCCCACTCCAGGACCAGGCGATGTCTCACGGCCCCGGGGAGAGCAGATTCGTTGAGATCAAACGCAACTTCGAAAAGCCGATCCCGGTGTCCGACCTGGTGCTCCTCGATCGTGAGCGCTGCATTCTCTGCGCCCGATGCACGCGTTTCTCTGACGAGATCAGCGGCGATCCACTGATCGAGTTCATGCAGCGAGGGAACGTGACCGAGATCAACACCTTCCCCGACCTTCCCTTTTCCTCCTATTTCTCGGGGAACACCGTCCAGATCTGCCCGGTGGGAGCCCTCACCGCCAAGCCCTATCGGTTCCGTGCCCGTCCCTGGGACCTGACCAAGGTAGAAAGCTCCTCCCTCTTCGACACCGCACATCCCCGGATCTCCATCCATGCCAGCCAGAACGAGATTCTCCGTTTTCTGGGGGTGGACAACGACGCCACCAACCATGGCTGGCTCTCGGACAAGGACCGCTTCGGCTTCCAGTACATCGAGTCCGAGGAGCGGCTCAAATCCCCGTTGGTCAACCGAGGCGGTGAACTCGTAGAAGTCACCTGGAACGAAGCACTCGACATCGTGGCCAACCGCATCGACCTGATCCGCGAGGATGACGGCGGCAACGCCTTCGGAGTGATCGGGGGAGCTAGGGGCACGAACGAGGATGCTTATGCCCTATCGAAGTTCGCCCGCGTGGTGCTCGAGACCAACAACGTCGATGCCCGGGTTGGCGACGACCTGGCATCCCATTTCCTGGCGGCGACCGTCGACCGGGCCCGAATCTCGGATCTCGACGACGCCGACACCATCCTGGTTTGGGGACCGGACCTGAAAGAGGAGCATCCGACCCTGTATCTCCGCGCCAGGCGCGCGGCCCAAGAGCTCGGAGTCACTCTGATTGTTGTGCATCCCAGGGCAACGGGGCTCGACGACCGCGCTGCCCTCAAACTCACCTATCGGCCCGGAGGTGGATTCGCCCTCTTGGATGACATCGCCAGGGGTGAGCATCCCGAGGTCGCCCGTGCCCTTTCCGCCGGGAAGGTCGTGGCGATCGTCGGCGAGGCCTGTCATGCCGACGGGCCAAAGCTTGCAGAATCGGTGGCGGCCTTGGCCCGGAACAAGGCGGGCTCGGTCAAGATCATGCCCCTGGCCCGAAGGGCCAATATCTACGGAGCCCTGGACATGGGTCTCGCGCCGGATCTGTTCCCGGGACGGGTGGCGATGGAGCCTGTTGGTTCGGCCAATCTCGCCGCATCCTGGGGCGAGATCCCGAGTCTGCCCGGCCGTGACACCAGACGCATCCTCGAAGCCACGGAATCAGGCGGCATCCGCTGTCTCTTTCTCGTTGGCGCCGACCCGGTCCGCGATCTTCCCGACCCCAAGGTGGCCATAGAGGGACTCGAAGCCGCCGAATATGTGGTGGCCATCGACCTGTTCCTCAATGACTCCAACCGCTCAGCCGACCTGATCCTCCCCGCGTTGGCTTTCGCCGAGAAGGAGGGGACGGTGACCAATGTCGAGGGTCGGGTGCAGAAGGTGAATGCGATCCGTCCCGGCCCGGGTCAGACTCGTCCCGATTGGGCGATCCTGGCCGACATCGCCGAACGCGCCGGCAGACCCCTGGGCCTGGCCGCCCCGGAGACGATCGCCAAGGAGATCTCCGAGGTGGCCCCGGCATATACCGGCGTGACCTGGGACCACCTCGAGTGGGAGGAGCGCGACGGCGTGGTCGTTCCAACCTCCGGCTCGCAGTCGATCAATCACATACCGGTTGCCTTGGCCGGCCCACGAGCTCCCCGAGCCGCGCTGACGCTCCATGTCGCCCGGACCATGTACGACGATGGGGTGCTCATGAGGCACAGTCCTTCGCTCCATCCGCTGGCCCCGGGGGCGGTCGCCCATCTCAACCCCATGGACGCCCGCAAGCTCGGGGCCAAACCGGGCCACCCGGTGCATGTGGTGACCAAGCAGGGCGAGGGTGAGTTCTCGGTTGTGATCGACGAACGGACCCCCGCTGGAGTCGTCTACGTCCCGTTCAACCAGGTCGGCGGGGCCTCTCTCGGCACCGATCCGGTGGTTCGGGTCAAGGCGGTTGCGAAATGAGCTGGCCCGAGTTCTGGATCGTCGTCCTTCGGGTGGTTCTCACCTTTGGGCTGCTGCTGGTGCTCACGATCATCAACGTTTGGGCCGAGCGCAAGATCCTGGCCAAGATGCAGAGTCGGATCGGTCCCAATCGGGCCGGGCCTTACGGGATCCTCCAGACAGTGGCCGACGGTCTCAAATTATTCTTCAAGGAGGCGGTGACGCCGCGCAGGGTGGAACTGGGGATGTACATACTCGCCCCGTTTCTTGCGGTGATCCCTGCCTTCCTCATCTTCATGATGGTGCCTTGGGGCAAACCGTTCATGATCGGTCGCCACGAGGTTGCCCTTCAGGGTGCCGATCTCAACGTGGGCTTGCTCTTCATCCTGGCGATGTCGTCGTTGGCCGTCTATGCCGTCGTGCTCGCCGGCTGGTCTTCCGGATCCAAGTACCCGCTCCTGGGCGGGGTACGGGCCACAGCGCAGGCGATCTCCTACGAGGCGGCCATGGGCCTGGCCATGGTGTCGGTGGTGTTGTTCAGCGCGACCCAGGGTGACGGAGGGACCCTCTCACTCGCCGAGATCGTGGAACGCCAGTCGGGCACCTGGGGCGACTTGATCCCGGGCCTCGAGCCGGTTCTCCGTTTCGTTCCTCGGTGGAATGCGATCCCCCAGATCGTCGCCTTCGCCATCTTCTTCGTTGCGATCGTGGCTGAGACCAATCGAGCGCCGTTCGATCTGGTCGAGGCCGAGCAGGAGATCGTCGGAGGTTTTCACACCGAGTACTCCGGGATGAGGTTCGCCATGTTCTTTCTCGCCGAATACGTGAACATCTTCTCGATGTCCGCGATCGCGGCCACCCTTTTCCTCGGTGGCTGGAACGGGCCGACCTTCGACGACGCCCTCCCTGGCTTCGTCTCCGCTCTGCTCCCCACGGTCTATTTCCTGCTCAAGACCTACTTCCTGGTGTTCCTCTTCTTCTGGATTCGGGCCACCCTGCCCCGGCTTCGATACGACCAGCTCATGCAGTTGGGTTGGAAGCGCCTCATCCCCGGCGCTCTTGGCTGGCTGGTTCTGTCCACCTCTGTGATCGCTTTCCGCCAATTCGGGCCTCCCTGGAGCTAGCCATGGGATTGCTAGGCGAGCTGATCAAAGGGCTTCGGGTGACCGGCGGAACCATGCTGCGCACTATCAGCGGCAAGGAGCTGGTTACCACCGAGTATCCCAAGGAGATGCGGGGCAAACCGCAGCGGTTCCACGGCCGCCATGTCCTAAATCGGTACCCGGACGGGATGGAGAAATGCATCGGTTGTGAGCTCTGTGCCGGTGCTTGCCCGGCGAAATGCATCTACGTGCGGGGCATGGACAACGACCCGGCCCACCCGACGTCTCCTGGGGAGCGCTACGGCTTCGTCTACGAGATCAACATGCTCCGCTGCATATTCTGCGGGCTCTGCGTGGAGGCCTGTCCCACCGAGGCGATCACGATGACCTCCCTCTTCGAGTTCTCGACCACCAACCGCGATGACGCGATCTACACCCGGGACACCCTCCTCATGGACGAGCGGGGGAACGTGCCCCACATGTTCCCCGAAGACCAACTCGCCGACATGGAGGAGCTCAACACCGCCGACGGATGGCTGCGCGCCACTGCACCGGCCGGAGTTGCCGCTTACGAGGGAATTCAAATGTGGCAGTCGACGCCGGGCCCAGCCGATTGGGCGCCCGAACCTTCACAGGAAGAGCGGGACCGCCGAACCACGCCCGAGGGCAGCGATGGTTGAAGCCGTGCTCTTCGTCATGATGGCCCTCGGCTCCCTGGCCGGGGCGGTGACCGTCGTCGTGGCCCGGAACACGGTCTACTCGGCGATGGGCCTCCTGGCGACGCTCTTCTCGGTGGCGGTGCTCTACGTGGTCCAACTCGCCCATCTGGTGGCTGCGGTCCAGGTGATCGTCTACGCCGGGGCGGTGATGACCCTCTTCCTGTTCGTGATCATGCTCATCGGCGTCGACCAGAGCGAGGACATCGACGAGCGCCTCCCCCGGCAGCGGTTGTGGGTTGGCGGTATCGCCGGGCTCGTCATCATCCTCGCCGCGGTGGTCACCATGTCCGGTGGGTTCGTATGGGTCCCGGCGGCCGCCCCGCAGATGATCGTGGAGAGCACCAACGGCACGGTCCAAGCAATCGCCCAGCCGCTCTTCACCGAGTGGGTGTTGGCGTTCGAAGCCACCGCCCTGCTCCTGACCATCGCCGCCGCGGGGGCAATTGCGCTCGCTCACTTCCGCAGGGTGCGGGTCTGATGGTCGCTTCCGGCTGGTACATGGGACTCGCTGCGGCCCTGTTCACAATCGGCGCTTTGGGGATCCTGCTGCGGCGCAACGCCCTGGTCATGTTCATGTGCATCGAGCTCATGCTCAACGCAGTCAACCTCACCCTGATTTCGGCCGGTCGGGCGATGAACGACCTCAACGGCCAGGTTGCGGTCTTCTTCATCCTGGTGGTCGCCGCCGCCGAGGTGGTGGTTGGCCTGGCAATCATCGTCGCCATCTTCCGGAGAAGGGCGACGGCCTCGGTCGACGAGCTGAGCGAGCTGAAGGGCTGATGATGGCGATCTCTGCCGGCCGACTTCGACCCTCGGCAACCCTCACTTCCTCGTCGGTCTCGGTCGTGTCTCCAGCACACCTCCGGTCGAACAGACGCCGGTCGGCCGGGGCTGCCGCCACGTGTCTGGAGCTGGGCCTGTGATCGACCTCCTATGGCTGGTCATCGCTCTTCCCCTCGCCGGGGCAGTCTTTCTCCATTTCTTCGGTCGCCGGGTCAAAGAGCCGCTGAGCGGCTGGCTGGCCTCCCTGGCCATCGCGGGGGCCTTCGTGATTGCCCTGATCGCCGCCATTCCCTTCTTCGAAGGTGGTGAGCACGGCACCGTGCTCATGCTTTGGCAGTGGATGCCGGCAATCGGAGCCAACCTCGAAATTCTTTGGGACCCGTTGGCCGCGGTGATGACTCTGGTGGTGACCGGTGTCGGCGCCCTCATCCACGTCTTTGCCATCGGGTACATGCATGGCGACGAGCGGTTCTCCCGCTTTTTCACTTATCTCAACCTCTTCGCCGCGTCGATGCTGACCTTGGTCCTCGCCGGCAACTACGCCATGTTGTTCTTGGGGTGGGAGCTGGTGGGGCTTTGCTCCTACCTACTGATCGGCTTCTGGTTCACCAGGCCGACGGCCGCTGCGGCGGCCAAGAAGGCGTTCGTGGTCAATCGGATCGGAGACCTCGGATTCGTCGTCGCCTTGATGCTGGTCTTCACCACCTTCGGCACCCTGTCCTACTCGGGGATCTTCGAACGAGCAGGGGCGGAGCTGACAGCCGGGCTGGCCACGGCTATCAGCCTCCTGATCCTGGTAGGTGCGGCGGGTAAATCGGCGCAGATCCCGCTCTATGTTTGGCTGCCCGATGCGATGGAGGGCCCCACCCCGGTGTCGGCTCTCATCCATGCCGCAACCATGGTCACCGCCGGCGT
>CAZSMJ010000070.1:0-10069 GCA_964608055.1 uncultured Acidimicrobiaceae bacterium
CGGGATGGTCAGGTTGCGCGCCTCACGGGCCAGCATCGACGACTCGACGATGGCGGCCGCCGCAGGCCGGTCGACCCCTTTGCCGATCTCCGGATACACGGGGACCAGCTCCTCGTCGACCAACTCGATGCCTCCCGGGTTGACCGGGCTCGCGATGACTTCGGCATCCCAGTCGTCGAAAATCGCATTGACCGCCTCGTCGTCCACCGACCCGGACACCGGCACCTCGACCGTGGCGAAGATGTGTCCTACCCACCAGGCGAATTGGGAGATCACATTGCCCTGTCGTCCGACCGACAATGCGTCTTCGACGATCGCCTCCGCGTCGATGTCGAGCCCAGCTTCGGGGGGAAGGACGTTCACTACCGCGCCTTCGAGGGTGAAGATGGCAGGGCGGGTGAAATAAACATCCTCCACCGCAACCAGGGCAGTCAGCGCCCGTTCTGTGTCCAGGCCGCCGATGGGGGTTGAGGCGACTTCGACGCGGCCCATCACCTCGCCTCTGGACAGGATCCGTGTGAGCCCGTAGAGACCTAGGAGTAGTGCGAAGATCGCCCCCAAGACCAGGGCAAGGGCGACCCATGTAGTTATCCGTGTGGAGACGTGTTTGTTCATTCAGAAGGCCGCCCCAAACGGCCTAGTGGATGGGCCGGCGGATGGTAACCGGGGGCGAGCCCATAGTCGCAGTTGCCCCTCCAACTGGGTATACCCTCGATGCCAGTGCCCGTCGTGTTCCCCACAGTGATCGATGGTGACCGAATTCGAGTCTCGGCGACCACTTACGTCTCATACAAGAAGTGTCCCGGGCAAGCCAACGCCCATCTCCAGGGGATCTACGGTCCGGACAGTCGACCCGCATTCCTCGGCACCCTGGCCCATCGCATCTTCAATCGGCACCTGACCGAAGGCCCCATCGCTCCCGAAGATTTCAGACAGGCGTGTCGAGAGGAGATCGGGAGATCGACCCTGAACAACAAGATGGCCGGTCTTGAACTGAAAGGGGCGATCCTCGAAGCAGTGATCGAGGAGGCGCATGGCCTGTATGAACGCTTCGCCCGGTTGCCCACGCAAGGCTTCGAGGGCTCGGAATTGTCGCTCATCAATGAGCCCGCTGCCGGCGTGGAGCTGGTCGGGAAAATCGACGCGATTTATCGGGAAGATCTGGGCGGCCATCGTCTCGTCGACTGGAAAACCGGGGACCTGGGCGAGCCCGAGGATCAGCTCCTGTTCTATGCCCTGCTCTGGGCTCTGGAGAAGTCCGAAGTTCCGGCCTACGTCGAGGCTGTCTCGGTGCGGACGGGTGAGCGCTATCACACCGTCCCCTCGTCCGGGGATATCAACCGGGTTGCAGCAGAGGTCGGGGACCTGGTCAACGAATTGCGTGCAGCGTGGGCCTCGGGTGTCGAGCCGTTACGGACGGGCGGGCCCTGGTGCCGGTACTGCCCGATCCTCGCCGACTGTGCGGAGGGTCAGGCGGCCGAGGCGCTGCTCGGTTAGAGCAGCGCCCGGCCCGATTCATCTGTCAGCAGCAGCGGCTTCCGCCGCCACAACATCCAGATACGTCATCGACAGGAATCATCGCGTCTCCTTTCGGATCGATGACCTTCGATACATTGATCTTGGTCTATGGATCGAAGTATGTCAATATATAGGCATGGAGTTCTGCTGCACCCCGGTATTCGAGGGCGTGATCGACGAAGCGGATGCGGTCGAGACGGCGCGAGCCCTCGCCGCCCTCGGTGACCCGGTCCGTCTCCGGATCGTCTCGCTGCTGGCAGCGGCGCCCGGCGGATCGGCATGTGGCTGCGAGCTGGAGTCACCCCTCGGCCTCAGCCAACCCACGGTGTCTCACCATCTGAGAATCCTGCGAGAGGCTGGCTTGGTGACCGGTCACCGTGAGGGTCGTTGGGTGCACTACCGGATCGTCTCACAACGTCTCGACGAGATCCGGGGTGTTCTCACCCCGCCACTTGCCGTTGGTGTCTAGGCGGATTCGGACCCCGGTCCCGGAGTGACGTAGGCTCTCTGCGACGTCAATAGACAGGAGAAACCCATGCAAAGTCGAGCTACCGCCACCTGGGAAGGCGACCTATCCACCGGCTCCGGCACCGCCTCCCTCGGCACCGGGGCGGCCACCGATCTTCCGGTCAGCTGGCCGAGTCGAACCGAAGCTGCCAACGGAAAGACCAGTCCTGAGGAGCTGATCGCGGCTGCCCATGCCGCGTGCTACTCCATGTCGCTGTCCAAGAATCTCTCGGACAGGGGCTTCCCGCCGGCACGACTCGACACGTCAGCGGAGGCCGCATTCGAGAAGACCGAGCCCGGCTGGCGTCTCACCAAGATGGCTTTGAGCGTCCGGGGCAATGTGCCCGGTATCGGCGCCGACGAGTTTCAGGAAGCCGCAGCTGCGGCCAAGGATGGTTGCCCGGTCTCCAATGCCCTCAAGGGCAACGTGGAGATCACGATTCAGGCCGTACTCGCCTGACCAAACTCAACTGACCATCTCCAGGAGCTTGGTGACCGTGTTCCAGTTTCGCGCCGTTCCCGCCACCCCAAGCACTCGTTCGAAATAGTCCAGGCTGAGCTTGGAGCGGCCCTGTCCGTTGGGATAGCTCAGGTAGATCTCGCGCCCTCGCACCTCGAAACGGTCAGGTGGGGAGCGATCCGGGTCGAGATCGGCCACCTTGGCGGGCGCCGGTGCCTTCTCCATGAAGACCACGTGGAGGAGCGAAGGGTTTGAATGTTCGCCCCGGAACGGGTGGGCGCCGGCCACATCGGCCAGCTCCCTCCGGGTCCGGGTCATGACCCGCACCTCGAGCCCGAACTCCTCGGAGATCGCAGCCTCGAGAGCAGCCGGCAGATCCTCGAGTCGCACCTTCCCCGGATCGAGCACGACGTTTCCGCTCTGCAGATAGGTCTGGGCGTGTTCAAACCCGCGTTTCGAAAGGGCGGTTCGCAATTCGGCCATTGGAAGCCGGGCGCGCCCTCCAACATTCACGCCCCGGATCAGGGCAACTGCCCGGCTCACCGCGGCGCCCGGATGCCTCTGAATTCCCAGTCCCCACCGAGGGCGGTTGAAACCACCTCCTCGGATTCGCTGGGTTGAGCGCCGACATCGTCTCGTATCGGAGTGGTGCCTTCGACGATGACGTTGGTGAGCTCGCCCAATCCTTCGACCTCCACCTTGACCACATCACCTGGCACCACTGGTCGGGAGCCGGCCGGTGTCCCGCTCAGGATGACGTCGCCGGGAAGCAGGGTGATCGTCCGTGCCAGGTCGGCGACCAAGTAGGGCATGTCCCACACCATCTCGGCGGTAGTCGCGTTCTGGATCACATCGTCGTTCACCAGAGTTCTGATCCTCTTATCCCTGAAGTCCCAGTCGTCGATCAGACCTGGGCCGAGCGGGCATAGGGTGTCCGAGCCTTTGACTCGAAGCATCGACCCGGCGTCGGTGTCCCGAAAGTCGTGAAGCCCGAAGTCGTTGGCGATCGTGTAGCCGGCGATGCATCCTTCCGCCTCGTCGGGGTCAACCTGGAAGCAGGCATCTCCGATGACGATGGCGATCTCGCCCTCGAAGTTGAGGTACTTGCAGCCGAGGGGGCGGACCACCTCGCCCCGATGCCAGTTGAGCGCGGTCGTGGGTTTCTGAAAGTAGGTCGGCGCCGAGGGAAGCTTTGTCATGAACTCTTCCACCCGGCTCCGGTAGTTGAGGTGGACGGCGAGGATTTTCGAAGGCTCGGTGGGTGGGAGGTGATCTGCGGTGTCGGGGCCGAACCGGAGGCCGCTTTCGGCCACCAGCTCGTCACCCTGGCGACGGACGTGCAGCGGCTCGCCATCGACGAGGATTCTCCGGTGCTCGGTCATCGAGTCACACGGTACCCAAGGGCCGACGCCGATTATGTTTGGTTCCTTACGATTCCATGCCTGTGAACATCCTCCACCCTGATCTCGGCGATCCCCACGCCGATCTCGCTTCTCATGACACGTTCCTGAGATGCGTCCCCCACGCCGCGTTTTCCCGGATGCGCCAGGAGGAGCCTGTGGCCTGGGTCGAGGAGCGTGACGGGTCGGGGTTTTGGGCGGTGACCCGACACGTCGATGTGGAGTTGGTCAGTCGTGATTTCGCCAGGTTCACCGCCTCCCGGGGGATCCGGATCGAGGACATGGCTCCCGACGAGCTGGAGGCGCGGCGGACCATGATGGAGTTCGACCCGCCGGAGCATGCCCGACTTCGCAGGCTGGTGCAGCCTGGCTTCACCCCGAGAGTCGTGGCTACCTATGAAGCTGCCTTCCGCAAGTTGGCGGGACATGTGCTCGAGACGGTGCTGCCGCTCGTTGAGTTCGACTTCGTGACCGAGATCGCCCGTGAGCTTCCGATCCGGCTCCTCTGCCGGCTGTTGGGAGTCCCCGAGTCCGACGCCTCCCATCTGGTGGCGTGGGGTGATCAGATGATCTCCAACGCCGACCCGGAGTACACGCCGGTCGTGATCGACAAGGACGACACCGAGCAATACCGCCTACTGCCGTTCCGATCACCGGCGGCGATCGAAGTGTTCCGCTACGCCGAGGAGATGGCCATGAAGAGGCGGGCCGTTCCCGAGGAAGACATCATCAGCACGCTGCTCCATTCCGAGCCTGACGGTGAGCCGCTGACCGACCTCGAGTTCAAGAACTTCTTCACCCTGATGATGGTGGCCGGCAATGAGACCACCAGGCACACCATCAGCCACGGTCTCATCTTTCTCAACGATCATCCCGGGCAGATGGAGGAGCTCCGGGCCGACCCCGAGGGGCTCTCCGTCTCGGCTACCGAGGAGATCCTCCGCACATCCGCGGTGACAATGCATTTTCGGCGTACCGCGACCGAGGACAACGAGTTGGGTGGTGTGACCATCGGCAAGGGTGACCGGGTGGTGGTCTGGTACCCATCGGCCAACTACGACGACGAGGTGTTCGACGATCCATTCCGTTTCGACATCCGACGATCCCCCAATGACCACCTCACTTTTGGGGCCGGGCGTCATGTCTGTCTCGGGGCATCGCTGGCCCGGCTCGAGGTCCGGGTGGTGTTCGAGGAGCTGTTGAAGCGGGTCGACTTCATCGAGATCATCGGCGAGCCCGACCGGCTCCGCTCCAACTTCATCAACGGGATCAAGCACCTGCCGGTTCGCGTCGGCGTCTAGCCCTTGAGACCGTTCTACACCCGGATGGAGGCGCGGTCTCCGGACGAGGAGCATCGGGCGTCGACTCCTCTCGAGCTTCTTTTCGACCTGGTTTTCGTGGTCGCCGTGGCCCGGGCCTCATCCCAATTCCATCATGGCATTGCTGGCGCTCACATCGCAGATGCCCTGCTCGGCTACTCGATGGTCTTCTTCGGGATCTGGTGGGCTTGGATGAACTTCACCTGGTTCGCCTCTGCGTACGACACCGATGACATCGCATATCGGTTGGCGGTCTTCGTCCAACTCGTTGGCGCCCTGATCTTTGCAGCCGGGGTGACTGCCCTCTTCCGGGGCGAGCTCCTGATCGGAGTCATCGGCTATGTGGTCATGCGGCTCGCCCTCGTCGGCCAATGGGTCCGCGCCTCCAGGGCCGATCCGGAGCGGCGCCGAGCCTGTCTCCGCTTCGCCATCGGCGTATCCAGTCTGCAGCTGGGTTGGATCGCCCTGCTCTTCATGCCCCAGGCCATGGTGACCCCCGGCTTCCTGATCCTGGCGATACTCGAGCTGGTGGTTCCGATCTGGGCGGAGTGGGCTGCTCACACCCCCTGGCATCCGGACCACATCACCGAGCGCTACGGGCTGTTCACCATCATCGTCCTCGGTGAGTCGATTCTCGCCGGCTCGCTCGCCATCGAAGCTGCGGCCGAAGCTGGTCTTTTGAGCACGGAATTGGTGTCGACAGTTGGCGGCGGGCTGTTGATCGTGCTCGCCATGTGGTGGCTCTACTTCGAGCGGCCCTTCGAATGGCGGCTGCAGTCGTTTTCGCATGCGTTCATCTGGGGATACGGCCATCTGCCGATCTGGGCGGCGGCCGCTGCGGTCGGAGCCGGGCTGTCAGTCGCTATCGATGAGGTCATCGGTGGGACCACGATCGGGGCGGTCGGCGCCGGGGCGGCGGTGGCGATTCCGGTCGCGATATATCTGCTCGGTCTCTGGATGCTTCATCTTCCGGTGGCACATGACCCCGCCAACAGGTTTCTCGCCCCGGTGACCGTGATTCTCATCCTGTTGACCCCGTGGACCGGTGAGGCTCCGCTGCTAACCGGGCTGGCGTTGGTGGCGTTGCTTGTCGTCAAGCACCTGCTCGCCGGGAGAGCGGTGGCCAAGTACCGGTTCAGCTGACAGCTAGATCAGCCGACGAGCGTCTTCTCGATGATGTCGATCGCGTGATCGATGTGGTCACTCGTCGTCCTCCGGTTGAGGATGGCGAATCGGAGCACGAATCGGCCTTCGACCACGGTGGGTGAGACATGCACCAGCCGCTCCCGGTTGATCGCTTCCATCGCCGCCCGCCCCTGGTCGTCGTCACGGAAGCGGAACGCCACGATCGAGAGGTCCGGCCGCCAGGGGGCGTCGACGCCCTCGATGCCGGACAGGCGGTCGTAGGCCGATTCAGCGAGGTCGAGGGCTTCGTCGAGCGCCTCGCGGAAAGGGCCAACGCCATGGAGGTGGAGCGGCAGCCACACTTGGAGGCCACGGAACGGTCGTGACAACTCGGGGCCGAGAGCTGCGATGTCCCGCAACCCGGAGTGACTGTCCTCGGCGAGGAGGTAGGCGCCGCGACCCTGGTTGGCGTCGATCAGGTATGACTCGTCCTTGACCAGCAGGGCGCCGTTGCCGAACGGGATGGAGAGACCTTTGTGGGGGTCGATGGAGATCGAGTCGGCCTTCTCGATTCCGCGGAGTCGAGCTCGACCCCGGTCGGTGAGCTGGAAGAAACCGCCGTACGCCCCGTCGATGTGGAACCAGAGCTCGTTCGAGACCGAGATCTCACCCAGATCCGACAACTGATCGACGGTGCCGGTATCGGTGGTGCCCGCGGACCCCACAACCAGGAAGGGCAGCCGGCCCGCCTTGCGATCCTCGTCGATGGCCGAGACCAGTGCCTCGGGGTCGATGCGGAGATCCGCGTCCACGCTGACAGTGCGGATCTGGTCGTCGCGGAACCCGGCAAGACGGGCTGCCTTGGCCACCGAGTGATGGGTGTGCGCGGTGAGGTAGAGGACCCCCCTCGTCAGGTCGTCACCCAGTTTGGAGGTGCGGGCGGCGACGATGGCGGTGAAATTGGCCAGCGAACCACCGGAAAGCATTAGACCCGAGGCTTTCTCGCCCATTGCGAACAGCGACGTCATCCAGGAGACGACTCCGTGCTCGATGGCGCTCATGCCCGGGGCGGCTCCGGCAACTCCGCTGTAACGGTTGAGGCCGGCGGCGAGGAACTCCGCCAGGGCGGCCGTGTACAAGCCGCCGTTGGGGATGTAGGAGAGGTGGCCACCTGAAGGGTGGAGGATCCCGGACTGGCCCGCCACTTCGAGATCCTCGAGAATCTCGGCCAGGCCGCGACCAATCTCGGCCGGTGGGCTTGCCAGCTTGGCCGCCACCGACGGATCCAGATCGACACCGGAGGCGGGCATGGTTGCGGCCCGCTCATACCAATCGTCGAGATAGTGGAGGATCGCCTCGTTGAGGGCTTCACGCTCCCGTTTATCGGGCTCCAGAGGCGTCGACATCGAGTTCAAGGTAGCCCACCGTGGTGACTTCGTGAGATCCGCCATCTACGATGAGATCGTCCTCAAATGCCCGGATTTCTCTTCCCACGCACCGCCGACGGACGTTCGTCGCTGATCCCGCCGCCCCCGTGGCACTACTCCGGGGAGATGATCACCGTCGAGTATCGGGCCGAGCCCGACCGGGTCGCCGCCCTGCTTCCGGACGGTCTCACGATCAGTTCCGAGGACCCGGGGGCGGTTGCGGTGATCTGGGCCGAGTGGCAGAGCTGTGGCGACGACTTCGCCGAGATCCTCGACCCGGTGCGGTCCCAGTACAAGGAGTGTTTCGTGGTCATCCGCTGCGAGTGGGAGGGAGCGACCTGGAGTCGGTGCCCCTACATCTGGGTGGACAAGGACTTCGCACTGGTTCGCGGTTACCACCAGGGATACCCCAAGAAGTTGGGGGAGATCTGGATGACACGCCCGGTCGTGATTGGCAAGGCCGGTCCCCGGTTGGAGGGCGGAGGCCGCTTCGGGGCAACGCTTTCGGCGGCTGGTCGTCGTCTCGCCGAAGCCACTGTCACTCTGCGTGAGCCGGCGACGAGCCCGGGATTCGTCAACGGTCACCCGATGCTCCACAACCGTTGGTGGCCGGCCATCGAGTCCGACGGCGTCGATTCGATGGACGAGTTGGTGACCATGCGCGGCGTGGACGGCGAGGTGAGCGACGTGTGGTCGGGGGAGGCCGAGATCGAGTTGTTCGACGCCCCCACCGAGGAGCTTGCCATGCTGGAGCCGGTGGAGATGATTGGCGGCTACTACCACCGGGTAGGGGTCACGTGGAAGGAAGGGACCACGCTGCGGCGTACTGTTCCGATGGAGGTCGAAGAAGAATGACAGCAATCCTTGAAGAACTCAGAGCCGGCGGCATGACCGGGCTCTTCATCGGAGGGGAATGGGTCGAAGGTGCCGGCGAGCTGCCGGTGGTCGATCCCGCCTCCGAGGAGGTCCTGGTTGGGGTGGGCCTGGCAGAGGCGTCCCATGGCGACGATGCGGTGGCAGCTGCCTTCGACGCATCGAAGTCCTGGGCGCAGACCCCGCCACGGGAACGGGGCGAAATCCTGCGGCGAACCTTCGAGGCGATGCGGGCGAGAGAGGACGACCTCGCTGAGCTCATCGTCCTCGAGAACGGCAAGGCATTCTCCGATGCCCTCGGCGAGGTTCGCTACGCCGCCGAGTTCTTCCGATGGTTTTCCGAAGAGGCGTCCCGGGTGTCGGGGGAGTTGCGGATGGCTCCCGGCGGCGATAAGCGGATCATGACCTTCCGTCAGCCGGTCGGCGTTTCGGTGATGGTGACCCCGTGGAATTTCCCGGCGGCGATGGCGACCAGGAAGCTGGGCCCGGCCCTGGCCGCGGGCTGCACCACGATCGTCAAGCCGGCGTCCGACGCCCCGCTCACCACCCTCGCCATTGTCCACCTCATGGAGCAGGCGGGCCTCCCGCCGGGGGTGGTCAATGTGGTGATGGCCAGAGGCTCGTCCGGTGTGATCGAGAACATGTTGCGCGATCCCCGGATTCGCAAGCTCTCCTTCACCGGGTCGACCGAGGTCGGACAGACACTGATGAAAGTCGCTTCCGATCAGGTGCTTCGGGTGTCGATGGAATTGGGTGGCAACGCCCCGTTCCTCGTTTTCGATGACGCCGACCTGAATGCGGCGCTCGAAGGTGCGATGGTGGCCAAGATGCGCAACGCGGGGGAGGCTTGCACCGCAGCCAATCGCTTCCTGGTCCACGCCGCGGTCGCCGAGGAATTCACCTCGATGCTCGCCGGGGCGATGGGTGCTTTGAAGATGGGGCCCGGGATCGACCGCTCCAATCAGGTGGGCCCGATGATCAACGAGCGCTCGCGTGACGACATCGCCAAGTTGGTCCAGACCGCAGTAGATGACGGCGCCAAAGTGGTACTGGGGGCCTCGGTCCCTGATCGCCGTGGGTACTTCTACGAGCCGACGGTGCTGTCCGGGGTAGCGGCGGACTCGGAGATCCTCCGGCACGAGATCTTTGGCCCGGTGGCGCCGGTGGTGACGTTCGAAACGGACGAGGAGGCGATTGCTCTCGCCAATGACACCGTCTACGGGCTGGCCGCCTACCTGTACAGCGGTGATCTGGCCCGTGGGCTGCGTGCTGCCGAGGCTATCGAGTCGGGGATGGTGGGGGTCAATCGGGGCCTGGTATCGGACCCAGCCGCCCCCTTTGGGGGTTGGAAGCACTCCGGCATCGGTCGTGAAGGCTCCCACGAGGGGATGGACGAGTACCTGGAGACCAAATACGTGGCGGTGAGCTGGTAAGGGATCG
>CAZSMJ010000071.1:0-10017 GCA_964608055.1 uncultured Acidimicrobiaceae bacterium
AACCGGTCGACTTCGCCTACAAGGGTGTCGACCATATGGCCGAGTCGTGGGCTCGCTACAAGGCCATGACGCTTCCCCGGCGCATGGTCGCTGTGGGTCGCTCCCGAAGGGGAACTCGCCCTTCTCGCGTCGCCGAGCTGCGAGACGCCATGCTGGCGAACCTCGAGATTCAGAGCATCGCCGATTGGGCAGAGGAGGTCGAAGAGCAGGAGGCCGCCGCACGCTCTGTCCCGGTCGCGTCACCTCCCCCGGCTCCCTCTCCTCCCCCTCCTCTCACACCTGTGCCTCCACCCGTCGAGGTCGCAGCACCGCCGACGGTCGAGGACGAGGTGACTCCTCAGGCGCCATCCATTGCCATGCGCCCTGGGCCGGGTCTGGTCGCTCGTGCTCGGGCCCAAGCCCCCACGCCCCTGATTCCCGAAGTAGACCCGGTCGACGTCTTCCAGCCAGAGCCTGTCCCGACAGACCCGATCGAGGTCGAGCCGGTTTCCTTGGGCCCGGTCGAAAGTATTGATACCGAAGCTATCGACGAGGTCTCACCAGAACCATTGGTGGCCGCCGAGCCTGAGCCAGAGCCCGTATCTGAGCCAGAACCCGCATCTGAGCCAGAGCCCGTATCTGAGCCAGAGCCCGCATCTGAGCCAGAGCCCGCACCCGAGATTCCGGAGCTGATCAGGGAACTGCTGGACACCACCGATGACGATGCCCCGGATGAGCCACCGAAGCGCCTGGTCGTCGACCTCGGCGCCTACGAGGCTCCGGCATCGCCGGCTCCGGCGACCACCCCCACTGAGCCTCGGGTTCCTGCTCTCGCCATCACGACGCCGGCTACCGACCGATCAGGCATCTTCGGGGCAGTCCGCGCCGCTTTCGTGAGGAGCAAAGGCTCCCACGAGCATGAGTTCGTCGAGGCGCCGGGTGGAATCGGGATCATTCGCCACATCTGCAGTGAATGTGGGTACATCTCGATCGGGGTTTCGGAATTGGACTCCGAGTAGGTCACTCGGACGTGCGCAACGCGCCACCCGCTCGCGGCTCCCACGAGAAGTAGCGCACCGCGAGCACCACCCCGGCCACAAGCCACAGCGCCATCGTGATCAGGGCTCGCCACGGAAACCCTGGGTCAAGGGTTGGGTTGAAGATCTCGATGACGGCACTGGCGAATGGCTCCAGGGGAAGGAGGCTGGCGACTGTCTGCAGCCAATCAGGCGCCCCCTCCAACGGGAAGAAGATCCCGGATATGAATGCCAGCGGCAGGATGAACGCATTGGCTAGGGCTGGCGCCGAGCGCGCGTTTGGGGAGAGCGCCGCCACCGCGAGGCCAAGGGATGAGAACGCCGCCGCACCCAGCACCATCAGCAGCAAGATGAGTGGGAGTTCGCTCCATGGGATCTCGACGCCGAAAAGGAGAACTCCGATCGCCAGCATGATCACCACCGATACCACGCCAATCAACACCGCCGCGCAGAGTCTTCCCGCCAGGTGGACCGACATCGGCACCGGCGTCGACAGCACCCGCTTGAGGACACCGCTGTCCCGGGCAGCAGCGGTGTTTATCGCGAGGTTGGTGAAGGTGGCGGTGACCATGCCGAAGACCGCGATCCCGGGTGTTGTGAATTGGGCAAGAGGGATCCCCCCCAATGAGTCGATCGTCGCTCCGGAGTTGAGGAGATTGATCAAGACGAGGAAGAAGAGGGGGAAGGCCAGAGTGAAGAAGGCGGCGATCGGGGTTCGGAAGAAGATCTTGGTTTGAACCCGGGTCTCAGGACGCAGCAGCCTCCAAGGAGTGGCTGACATCACCACACCCGCACCGGGCCCGGGCTGACCCGGATCGGGACCGAGTAGGACTCGCTGAACTGCTCGACGGTCATCCCCAGATCGTTCTCGATCAGATCCCGGTACTTCTCGCGATAGTCGGGGTTCTCGATCACCGATGGCAACGCCGTGTCTACGTAGGCGGTCCCGGTGATGATGGTGACCTCTTCTTCGCCACGTGCCATGGCGTCCAGGTTCAGACTGACCCCCGGATTACGAGCGATGTTCGCCAGCTTCGGCATCTGCGGCTGGGAATAGATGACAAAGGACTCGCCGTCCCACCAAAACCAGACGAGGGACGGTTGGGGCAGACATTCCGCGGTAACCGTGGTCAGCCAGATGAGATGACTGGCAGCGAGTCGCTCTTCAACTTTCGGTTCGAGGCCCATGATGTCCGATCAGCTCCAGATAGGCGTCCTCGAGAGACGGTCTCGACACTTCAAGCGCCTGGAGGTCGATGTCGTTGTCCAAGGCAAGCCCGGTGAGCCGATGCAGTTCCGATGTTGGCTGGTGGGTGCTGATGGTGACCGACCCGTCGGGGTCAGCGACGACCCCAAGGATCGCCTGTTGTGCGGGCTCGCTGAGGCGAAATCTGATCGTGGCTGCCGCCGTCATCCGGTTTCCCAGGCTGGCCGGGGGGCCTTCGGCGAGCACCCTCCCCCCGGCGATGACGATCACCCGATCGGCGAGCGCCTGCGCCTCTTCGAGATAATGGGTCGTCAGCAAGACGGTGGTCCCGGCTTTGGTCAGGCCCTCGATCATGGTCCAGGCGTCCCTCCGTGCCGCCGGGTCGAATCCGGTCGTCGGCTCGTCCAGGAAGAGGAGCTCGGGGCTGCCGGTGAGGGCGAGGGCCAGGTCCAGACGGCGCTTTTGGCCACCGGACAATCTCTTGATCCGTTCTTCAGCCTTCGTTTCGAGCCCGACGAGCGTGATGAGCTCGTCCGCGTTGCGAGGGTGCTCGTAGGCCGGGCGCAGGTACTCGATCGATTCTCGGACCGTGAGCTCATCCTCGAGCCCCGCCTCCTGGAGAACGATTCCGATCCGTTGTTTGAGGGTGGCCCCCGCATCAACCGGATTGCTTCCAAAGACCTCGACGGTGCCTGAATCGGGTCGCCGATAGCCCTCGAGAATCTCCACGGCTGTGGTCTTGCCGGCTCCGTTGGGCCCGAGCAGGGCCACCACCTCTCCGGTGGCGACCTCGATATCGAACCCAACCAGGGCCCTGACATTGCCGTATGACTTGGTGATGCCCTCGGCGCGGATTGCGCTCATCCGGCGCCGGTCTTCAGGACCATGACCGAGGCAGCCACGATCAAGAGGGCAAGAGTCACTGCGCCCCAGATGGCCTCCCGCTTCCCGATGGCGGCAGCCGTCTGGTAATCGGCGCTTTCCAACGCCGTGATCATTCGCTCTGAGGCAGGGCGGTGCACCGTCCCACCGATCACGCCGGCGAGCACAACGACGATGAGGCCGACGGTCACAAAGGTGTCGGCCCACTCGTACACGTCGCTGACCACCACGAGCAGAATCCCGGACAGGGCGGTGAGCAATCCAGCCGGGTTGAAGACCTTGAGCCCTGCCTCTCTCGACACCCGTGCCCAGCCGAGGGCGGCCGCCTCACCCTCGCGGGCCATGTGGGAGCCGACAAATCCGGACAACAAACCGGCGCCGATCCAGGTGGCGGCCGCCAGAACGTGGACGATCAGTAGAAAGTCGTTCAACACTCCCTCTTTGTTGGTTGCGGCAAACTAGTGGCCGGCCTGGCTTCCGGGTGGCTACCACCGATGTCTTCTCCCGAAAGCGCGCGTTCCGCGGTGGGCACCGCCATGAGGGGTAGCCTCGCCGAGTGGCATCACCTGTCCGACCGGTAATCCTCTCCGGGGGTGCAGGGACCCGGCTCTGGCCTCTGTCGACTGAGTCGAATCCGAAGCAATTCATCGACCTCTTTGGCGGCTCACTATTCGAGGCCACTCTCACCCGTCTCGAGGGTCTTTCCGACCTGGCGCCAGGTCTGGTTCTCACCGGAGCCAAACACGTAGACGCGGTGAATCGAGCGGTGACAGATGTCGGGGCCGATATCGAATCGATCGTGGTCGAGCCCCAGGGCAGGAACACCGCACCCGCGATCATTGCCGCCGCCCTGCTCGCCGATCCCGACGACGTTCTGGTGGTGCTTCCGGCCGATCACTTGATCGAGGATCGGATCGGGTTCGTCGCCACGGTGGAGACGGCAGTGTCGATCGCCCGAGACGGGGCGCTTGTCCTCTTCGGGGTGACACCAACCCGGCCCGAAACCGGATACGGCTACATCGAGACCGGAGCCTCGGTCGGTGCTGCCCTCGAGGTCGTGGCCTTCATCGAAAAGCCGGATCCCGAGCAGGCGGGGCAATTGGCGACTGACGGCCGTCACCTGTGGAACTCAGGGATGTTTGTCTTCACAGCCCGGGCGATACTCGAGCAGACCGCCCTCATCCGGCCCGACCTCTTGGCCGGGGTCAGGGCCGCGACGTCAGAGCTCTCGGACTCGAGGGTCGACCTGGCTCCTGGTTTCGGGGATGTCGAGGCGATATCGATCGATCATGCGGTGATGGAGCACACCGACCGAGCCCTGGTCGTCCCCATCGATGTGGGTTGGAGCGACGTCGGCTCGTGGGAGGCTGTCTGGGAGAACTCCCCACACGATTCCTCCGGCAATGTCCTCATCGGCGAGGTGACCGCCCTGAACGTCTCTGGCTCCTACATCCACGCCACCTCTCGTGTGGTTGCGGTCGCCGGGATCGAGGATCTGGTGGTGGTCGAGACTCCCGATGCGGTCCTGATCGTTCCCAGGCGTGACTCACAATTGGTGCGTGAGGTCGTTGCCGCGCTCGCCGAGCGCCCGGGCCAGGATTGAAGTTTCTGCGGCGCCGGTCCATACGATTCCGGGCCATGCTCCGCCTCGTGTTGGCGTCGCTTCTTGTTGGGATGCTGTCCGCCTGTGTCGGACGGCCCCCCGAGGACGCGACCGGCGAGGAGATCTACCTCCAACTCTGTGCCAACTGTCACGGGGACTCCCTGCAAGGGGCGGTGGGGCCGTCGCTGGGACCGGGGTCGGGTTCGGCCAGCCAGCCCGACGAGTTTCTCAGGGTGACCATCAGCCAGGGGAGGGGGCGAATGCCGTCGTTCCAATCGTCACTCAGCGATGAGCAGGTCGAACGTCTGATTGGCTACATCCGCCAGGAGCAAGGTCAATGAACGAGCTTCTCGCTGCCCTTGAGCTTCACCCGTTCCGGATACCGATGCGACATCGATTTCGTCGTGTCGATCATCGCGAGGGAGTGCTCATCCGGGGGCCCGGTGGATGGGGCGAATTCTCACCGTTTCCTGACTATCCGCCCGAGGTCACCACCAGGTGGCTGGCTGCAGCGCTCGAGGCCGCGTGCAGCGCCCTTCCCGATCCCGGGCGGAATTGGATTCCGGTCAACGTCACGGTGCCCGCGGTGGCGCCCCAAATCGCAAGGGGATTGGTCCTCGAGTCCGGAGCGAGCACCGCCAAGGTGAAAGTGGGCGAACCCGGTCAGGCGCCGGTGGAGGACGAGGATCGCCTCGACGCGGTCAGAGACGCCTTAGGCCCCGAGGGCAAGATCCGTGTCGACGTCAACGCCGGCTGGGACCTGGACACCGCCACCGAGCGTCTTGCCACCTTTTCCAAATTCGGCCTGGAGTACGCCGAGCAGCCGGTGGCCACCTTGGAGGAGATGATCGAGCTCAAGAAGCGAACCGACGTGCCTCTTGCGGCCGACGAACTGGTCCGTCTCCGGCCCGACCCGCTCGAAGTGGCGGCATCCGGAGCCGCGGACCTGGTCGTGGTGAAGGTGCAGCCGCTCGGGGGTGTCACCCGGGCGTTGGACATCGCGGCGCGAGCCGGGGTGCCCGTCGTCGTTTCCTCGGCTCTGGAGACATCGATTGGGATCTACACCGGCCTCTTGGTGGCTTCATTGCTGCCCGACCTGCCCTACGCCTGCGGGCTGGGAACGGTTGCCCTCATCGAGGGCGACCCGACACGGGACCCGCTGGTTTCACTCGACGGTCAACTGGAGGTGCGCAGACCGGAGCCCGATCCGGAGCTTCTTGCGAGATGGCGCCCGGAACGCGATCGTGCCGCTGAAATGCTGCGAAAGGTGCGTTCGGCGGCTGAGGTGCTGACATGAGCCAACCCAATCCGAGTACCGCCTTGGCCAGGGCGATAGCGGACGAGTTGGCCCGACACGGGGTCTCGTTCGCGGTCATCTCACCAGGCTCCCGATCGGCCGCAATGGCGGTCGCCTTCGACCAGCACCCCGGCATCACCACCAATGTCGTTCTCGATGAGCGTTCGGCGGCGTTCTGGGCCCTGGGCCGCGCCCGGGCCACCGGGCAACCGGCCGTGGTCCTGGCGACATCGGGCACAGCCGTCGCCAATCATCTTCCAGCAGTGGTGGAGGCCGACCATTCGCTGGTGCCACTCATCGTCATCTCCGCCGACCGTCCCCCTGAGATGTTGCACGTCGGCGCCAACCAGACAATCGACCAGGTTGGGCTCTTCGGAAACGTGGTCCGCTGGTTCTGCAACATCGGCCCCGCCCAATCGGGTATCGACGACAACTCCTATTGGCGGAGCACGGTGTCCCAGGCAGTAGCCCGGGCCCTCGGCCAAGGCTCCCGCCCCGGACCGGTGCATCTCAACATCGCATTTCGCGAGCCCACCGTCCCGGTGGAGGACGACGGGAGATCCGCTGCCGATCCGTACTCGTTCGCAGTCGACGGAAAGCCCGGCGACGTTCGCTGGCAGGAGTACGCAATCGCTCGTCCCGGCGCCGCGGCCATCGACGCCCCGCAGCATGCCCGCGGGCTGATCCTGGCCGGTGAGGGCGACTACGAGCCCGCGCCATTGATGGCGGCCTCCGGCCGGCTCGGCTGGCCGGTTCTGGCAACGGCCTTGTCCGGGCTGCGCGGGTTTCCCACGGTCTCCACCTACCACCATCTGCTGGTGTCGGGCGTGCCCGCCTCTCTGACGCCCGAGATCGTGGCGACGATCGGAAGAACTGGCCCCAGCGACCGCATCTCGGCGCTGACCTCGCTCAACGGTCCCCAGGTGAGCATCGATCGGTGGGGCACGTGGAACGACCCTCGACGACAGGCCACCCTTCTGCTCCAGGCCGATCCGGTGGCCACCCTCGACGAGCTCTCCCAGACGGTGTCGGCAGAGCCGGAGTGGGCCGGGCGATGGGAAACCGCCGACCATGGGATGCGCACCGCTCTCGACGAGGCGATCGGGGTGGGCGAGCAGCCGACCGGCCCTTCGGTGGCCCGTGCCCTGTCGGACAGCACCTGGGAGCGCCTGGTTTCGGCCTCCTCGATGCCGATTCGGGACGTGGACGCCCACACCGTCCACCGCGGCTCGATCTTCGCCAACAGGGGAGCTTCGGGGATCGATGGCCTGGTGTCCACCGGCCTCGGAGTGGCAGCCAGCGGATCGCGGACCGTCGTATTTATCGGTGACCTCTCCCTGCTCCACGACAGCAACGGGTTCCTTGCCGACCAGCTTCCCGACGTGGTTTTCGTCGTTGTCGACAACAACGGTGGTGGCTTGTTCGATCTCCTTCCCCAGGCGACCCATGCCCCTGGCTTCGACCGTTTGTTCGTGGCCCCCCACGAGCGGGATCTGATGGATCTGGCCGTCTTCCATGGGCTCGATGCCGCCAGAGTGGGCTCGATCGGTGAGCTCGTTCCCGAGTTGGAGCGGCGTTTGGAGGCGGGTGGCTGTCAGGTCCTGGTGATTCCGGTGGACCGGGAGGCTGATCTAAAACGACGTCAGGCGCTCGACGAGGTGGCCCGCTCGGTTGTAACCGGGATCAGCTGAGACCGAGGGCCCTGAGCATGGGGCGCAACTTGAATCTGGTCTCTTCCAGTTCAGCGGCACGATCCGAGCCGTCGACCAGCCCGACACCGGTGTAGAGAACCACTTTCTCTCCCTTGACCTCGCCACATCTGAGGGCAATGGCGAATTCCCCATCGCCGCCAGAATCCATCCAGCCCACGGGCCCGGCATATCGGCCGCGACCATGGTCTTCGATCTCTCTGATCAGCTCGACCGCGGCCTTGGTCGGGGTCCCGGCAACGGCGGCGGTGGGATGAAGGGCGGCGACCAGATCGATCACGTTGGTTCCGATAACCGCTTCACCTTCGAATCCCGTGGCCAAGTGGTGGATGTCGGCGAAGGTTTGGACCCGGCTCGGCTTTCGCTCGAGCTTGATGCAGAACGGCAGCAACGCCTCCTCCACCGAATCCGCGGCCAACGAGTGCTCCACGGCCATTTTTTGCGAGTTGAGCGAGACCGAGGCCGATGGATCGGTGCGATCGGCCGACCCGGCGAGGGACACCGACAGGATCAAAGAGCCGTGCTTGGACACCAACAGCTCCGGGCTCGATCCGACCAGGCCGTCGATGAGAAAAGTATGCGAGCTCCCCTGGCTGTCCACCAGCTCTTCGGCCACGCGGTGCACCGGCACGTCCTCGTCAAACGACATCTCGACGGTTCGGGAGAGCACGACCTTCTCCACCTCGCCTCGAGCAATCGCCCCCAGCGCAAGATCCAGAGCCGATCTCCACGAGTCCCGGTCGTCGGCCGAAACATGTCCTGTCGGCATCGCGGAGTGGGCAACTGCCTCCGGGATCAGGGTGCGCTCTCCGACCAGCATCCGGCGTCCCTCGCCGGTGACCTCGAGGACCATCTCGGGGATGATGATCAAAGAGCCCGGCTCGTCTTCATCGAAGGTGAAGGTGGCGAAGCCAATGCTGCCTGGGCTGGCCTCGAGGGCCTCGCGGGCGCGCTCGAAACGGTCGCTTCCGGTCCCAGGGTCGATGCGACGCCTCTCGCCCCAGCCGAACAGAGCCAGGCCATCACGGATCCAAGCGACATCCGGCCGGGATCGAAGGGGCTCGGTCGCCGCCTGGTCGAGCTCGAGGTTCCTCATTGGCGAGACCAGGCTAGGACAGGTCGGGTCGGTTCGATTCCGGCGAGATCCCGCGCCAGGCTCGCCAACCGATGAGGACTGCCTGTGGTGACCAGGATCAGATTGCCCTCTCCAGGCTCTTTGACATGGACCCGCGCTACCTGAAGGGCAACCGCCGGTGCCGGGTCGACCACGGAGACGGTGGTCCCCACCAATTGCTCGATCACCGGGCGCAGGAACGGGAAATGTGTGCAGCCGAGGACCAGGACGTCGGCACCCCCTGCCACCAGCGGCGTCAGGCATTCGGCAACCTGTTGCTCAACCTCGCGGCCCGTGACTCTTCCGGCCTCGACGAGACGGACCCAGGTCGGGCACGCCGCATTGAGCACCTCGACATCCGAGGCGTGTCGGCTGATCACCGAGGAGTAGAGCTCCCCCTGGAAGGTGGCGGCGGTGGCCAGTACCCCGATCACCCCTGATCTGGTAGCGAGGGCCGCTGGCTTGACGGCCGGTTCCATCCCCACGAAGGGAATCGTGGGATGTATCTCGCGGAGTCGGCTGATGGCTGCCGCCGATGCGGTGTTGCAGGCAACCACGACCGTGGTGGCCCCTTTCCCCAGCAACCAGTCGGTGACCTCTTCGGAGAGAGCGGCAACTTCCTCCAGGGAGCGAGTTCCATACGGGGCTCGGCCCTGGTCGGCGAGGTAGAGCAGGTCTTCCCCGGGCAGCTCACGACGGATATGGGAGAGGACCCCAAGTCCTCCGACCCCGGAGTCGAACACGCCGATCATGCGATCTATCTCAGCAGGCCAGGGTCCGGCTCACTGGTAGCGTCGCCTGTCGTCGTTGGAGGGCATTTGCTGATCGAAGGCTCGGTTGCCGTGGTCACCGGAGGAGTATCGGGCCTCGGATTCGGGGTCGCCAACCGGGTGGTCTCCGGTGGTGGTCGGGTGGTGATGCTCGACCTCAACGAGAGCCGTGGCGTGGAGGCCGCCGCCGGGTTGGGGGACCGCGCCCTGTTCATCCACTGCGACGTGCGTGATCCAGCAAACGTGGCCGCCGCCGTCAGCGGCGCTGTCGAGGCCTTCGGGCGAATCGACATACTGGTCAACGCAGCGGGTGTCGCTCCCGCCCAGCGTGTCGTAGCCCGTGACGGCTCGCTCTTCGATCTCGATCTTTTTCGTTTCGTGATCGATGTCAACCTCGTCGGGATGTTCGACGTGATCCG
>CAZSMJ010000072.1:0-9871 GCA_964608055.1 uncultured Acidimicrobiaceae bacterium
AGGTGAGTCTCGGGGTTGCCGTGCTCGCCGAGAACGTCCAGGACGCCACCACGACTGCCGCCCAGAAGGCTGATGCCCTGATTTCGGCCCTCACCGACGGTGGCGTGGACCGCAAGGACATCACCACCACCGACTACTCGATCTACCCCGAATACGACTACTCGAGCAACACCGAGCTTCTCGTCGGATACCGGGTCAGCAACACCGTTCGGGTCAAGATTCGCAACGTCGACGACACCGGCTCCCTCATCGACGCCGCAACCGCAGCCGGGGGCAACGACGTCCGGGTGAATGGGCTCCAGTTCAGCATCGACGACGACGCAGAGATGGTCGAAGCTGCCCGCGCTGCCGCTTGGAACGACGCGCTCGCCAAGGCCACCCAACTCGCAACGTTGTCGGGGCAGGAACTGGGAGTCGCGATCTCGATCAATGAGACCGTGAGCAGCACCCCTCCGCCCGTCTTCTACGAGCGGGCCGCGGCCGACGCCGCAGCCGAGACCCCGATCGAGCCCGGCACCTCCGCAGTCACGATCAGCCTCTCGGTCAACTTCACACTCGGAAGCTAGACCCTGTTTCTCCCCCCAGCGAAGCGTTGGGGGGAGTACCGGCGAAGCCGGGGAGGGGGCACCTCAGGTGCGAGACACCGAACCCCCGGGAACGCAGAACTGGTCGTACTCGACCAGCTTCGGAGGGTGGTCCTCATCGGCACACGCCGGGCAATCCGGGTTGCGTCGGAGGTTCAGCGTCAGGAACTCCTGACTGAGTCCGTCGTAGGTGAGAAGACGCCCGGCGAGGGTGTCGCCAAGCTCGAGCACGATCTTGATCGCCTCCATCGCCTGCAACGACCCGATGATCCCTGGAAGTACTCCGAGCACGCCGGCCTCGGCGCAGGACGGAGCCAGCTCAGGTGGGGGCGGCTCGGCGAACTGGCATCGGTAGCACGGGCCGTTGTAGGGGTCGTACACCGTGATCTGTCCCTCGAAGCGGAAAATCGACCCATGCACCACTGGCACCCGTAGGTGAAGCGAGGCGTCATTGACCAGATATCGGGTTGGAAAGTTGTCGCCGCCGTCGACGATCACGTCGTATCCGGAGAGTATCCGCAGGACGTTGTCGGCTCCTAGCCGCTCGTTGTAGGTGACGATTTTCACGTCGGGGTTGAGAGCGCTCAAAGTCTCCCGTGCCGACTCCACCTTCGACTGACCGAGCCGATCCACATTGTGCAGGATCTGACGCTGCAGGTTGGAGACGTCGACGACGTCGAAGTCCACGATCCCCAGCGTGCCCACCCCGGCTGCCGCCAGATAGAGCGCCGCCGGCGAGCCGAGGCCTCCGGCGCCGATCACCACCACTTTCGAGTCGAGAAGCTTGAGCTGGCCGACCTCCCCCACCTCGGGCAGGAGGGTGTGTCTGCTGTATCGCTCCCGTTGATCCGTGGTCAGGCCCTTCGGCGTCCCCCATGGGTAGCCCTCGGTCTTCCACCTGCCGAAACCACCGGCCAAAGAGGAGACCCGGGTATAGCCCAGCTGCTGGAGGGAGAGCGCCGCCAGGGCCGAGCGCGCTCCCGCCGCGCAGTAAAGGACCACCTCGCGCTCGAGATCGGGGACGTGGCTTCGGATCGAGCTCTCGAGCAGGCCCCGGGCCACGTGAACCGACCCCTCGATAGAGCCCTGGTCGAACTCGTCGGCCTCCCTGACGTCGACCACCACGACCTCATTGAGGCGCGGCTCCAATTCCTCGGGTTGGATCTCCTGGATCTGGCTCTTGGCCGCCGCCACCAGCTCCTGATAGGTCATGCTCATACGGTCAACCTCCGGGTCTCAGGGGACTCGGACACCCTTGTATTTTGACACCGGTCCGGTACTGCCCTTATCTTCGGCCTCAATGTCGCGTCTGACAACCTGTCCGTGTATCTGTGAATGCTCTCGGGCGGCCCGCCCGAGCGCCGACAGCACACGCCGTCAGCGCTCCTAGCGACGCCACCGCCCGAGAGGGAAGCCCTGCCTTCTTCGGCGCCGCACATCCGCTTCGCGCAAACGATTAGGAGCAAAACGACATGGCATATGCCAATCCCAACGCTCTGGTGTCTACCGATTGGCTGGTTGAGAATCTCGGCAGCCCGGATATCAGAATCATCGAGGTCGACGAGGACGTCACCCTCTACGAGAAGAACCACATCCCAGGCGCCATCGCATGGAGCTGGTCGCAGGACCTTCACCATCCGCTGCGCAGGGACTATCTCGACCAGGAGGGGTTCAGCAATCTGCTGAGTGCCGCCGGAGTCGGCCCTGAAACCACTGTCGTCCTCTACGGGGGCAACAACAACTGGTTCGCCGCCTATGCCTACTGGCTCTTGAAATACCGGGGCTTCGACAACGTCAAGCTCCTCGATGGGGGCCGGAAGAAGTGGGAGCTGGAAGACCTCCCTCTGAACCTGGCCGCGACCGCCTTCCCGGAAACCGACTTTCGGATCACCGGGGCCGAGAAGCCCGAGATCCGAGCCTTTCGGGACCAGGTCATCGAGGCTATCGGATCGGTGAAGTTCGTCGATGTTCGCTCACCTGAAGAGTTCAGCGGCGAAAAACTGGCACCTGACCACCTGCCCCAGGAGCAGCCCTACGTCGGCGGGCATATTCCAGGGGCGCGCAACATCCCATGGGGCAAGGCCGCCAATGAGGACGGGACCTTCAAGTCGGCCGAGGAGTTGCGTGATCTCTACGGAGACGTGGTCAACGGGACCGAGACGATCGCGTATTGCCGGATCGGCGAGCGTTCCTCGCACACTTGGTTTGTCCTCACCGAGCTCCTCGGTCACGCCAATGCCAAGAACTACGACGGGTCCTGGACCGAATACGGCTCTCTGGTGAACGTGCCAGTCGAGCGAGGGACGGGACAATGAGTGTCACCAACCAACTCCTCGAGGCCAATTCCGATTACGCGGCCTCGTTCAACCAGGGCGACCTCCCCATGCCCCCCGGAAAGCACGTGGCCGTGGTTGCCTGCATGGATGCGAGATTGGACGTGTACGCAATCCTCGGCCTCGGCTTGGGTGAGGCCCACGTGATCCGTAACGCCGGGGGTGTCGTCAGCGACGATGCCATTCGGTCGCTCGTGATCTCGCAGAGACTGCTGGGGACCAAGGAGATCGTCCTCATCCATCACACCGACTGCGGAATGCTCACCTTCCGCGATGACGATGTGAAGGAGCAGATAGCCGCCGAGGTCGGAACCCGACCGCCATTCGCCCTCGAGGCATTCGGCGACGTGGAGGCGGACGTGAGACAGTCGATCGCCCGACTCCATGCCAGCCCCTACCTCATCGAGAAGGGTCGTATACGCGGATTCGTCTATGACGTGACAACAGGCACCCTCGACGAAGTCACCTGAAGGTGCAGGGAGGGCGCCCGGTCGCCCTCCCTGCCCACTCGTCTACCACTGTTTGGATTTCGCGACTCCGGCTTGTAAACAACAGCAATGAGGCATTTCCTCACTACTGCTGACTGGACACGCCCCGAGCTCCAAGCTCTCATTGACGACGCCCTGGCCCTCAAGGAGACGCCGTACGGCGACTCACTCGCCGACAAGACCATCGCCCTCCTCTTCCTCAACAACTCGCTCCGCACCCGAACCTCGTTCGACGTCGGGATCAACCAACTCGGAGGCCACGCGGTGGTGCTCTCCCCTTCCGGTGGGATGTGGCCACTCGAATTCGAAGACGGCGCAGTCATGGATGGCGACGCCGAAGAGCACGTGAAGGAAGCGGCCAAAGTTCTCTCCCGCTACTGCGACCTGATCGGGATCAGGGCGTTCCCCAAGTTCCAGGATTGGGAAGAGGATCGAAAGGACCTGATTCTCAACTCATTCACCAGGTACTCGGACGTGCCTGTCATCAACATGGAGACCATCGTCCACCCCTGTCAGGAGCTGGCGCATGTCATGGCCCTTCAGGAGCAACTCGGGCAGCTCGACGGCAAGAAATACCTGCTCACCTGGAGTTATCACCCCAAACCGCTGAACACCGCGGTGGCCAACTCGGCACTGATGATCGCCGCCAAGTTCGGAATGGAGGTGACACTGCTCTGTCCGACCGAGGAGTTCGTCCTCGACAAGAGATACCTCGAGCAGGCTGAGACAGATGCCGCTTCCCAGGGGCATCAGGTGACCATCAGCCATGACATCGACGAGGCTTATGCCGGCGCCGACGTGGTGTACGCCAAGAGCTGGGGGGCGCTGCCCTACTTCGGCAACTGGGAGTCCGAGAAGCCGATTCGGGACCGGTATCGGCATTTCATCGTGGACGAAGAGAAGATGGCGAAGACCAACAACGCCCTGATCAGCCATTGTCTCCCGATGCGGCGCAACGTGATCATGACCGACGCCGTCTTCGACGGACCCAACTGTTTTGCCTACGAGGAGGCCGAAAACCGCCTCCATGTTCAGAAAGCGATCATGAAGACCCTGGTATCCGACAACAATTGATGTGACGGGACCGACCATGGCAAACAACCGCGACGTCCGCCAGACCATTGTCCATCTGCTCAGCAACATGAGCGACGGAAAGGAGATCCGCTCGTATCTGCAGCGGTTCTCCGAGCTGGACCAATCACGGTTTGCCGTGATCAAGATCGGCGGCGCCATACTGCGCGACTCCCTCGAAGAGACAGCGGCCGCCCTCGCCTTCCTTCACACGGTCGGGCTCACGCCGATCGTCATCCACGGCGCAGGTCCCCAACTCGACGACACGCTGCAGAGGCGTGGCATCCCGACCCAGAGGATCGATGGCCTGAGAGTGACCGGGCCCGATGTCCTGGATGCGGCGCGGGACACCTTCATCGAGCAGAACATCCTCCTGGTCGAGGCGGTGAGAAACCAGGGTGTGGCCGCTCACGGTCTCACCGAAGGCGCCTTCGACGCCGACTACGTCGATCGAGACAAGTACGGATTGGTCGGGGAGCCCACCGAGGTTCATCTGCCCCTGATCCGTTCGATCGTGGCCTCGGGCGCGATCCCGATCCTCACCTGCCTCGGGGTCGCCCCCGGCGGGCAGATGGTGAACATGAATGCCGACTCGGCGACCAGGGCTCTGGTCCATGCCGTCCAACCGATGAAGATCATCTTCCTCGCTGACGTTGGGGGCCTACTCGACGCCGACAACCGGGTGATCGAATCGATCAACCTCGCCTCCGACTTCGACCATCTGATGAGTCAGGATTGGGTGCACTCGGGGATGAGGCTGAAACTCGCCGAGATCAAGCTCCTCCTCGAAGACACTCCGCTCTCGACGTCGGTTTCGATCACGACCCCGTCGGGCTTGGTCAAAGAGCTGTTCACCCATGGTGGCTCGGGCACGATGGTCAGACGCGGTGAGCTCATCGAGAAAGAGGCCGCCAAGGGCGCCCTCGACCAGGGTCAGGTTGAGAAGCTGGTCGAAGAAGCCTTCGGGCGGACCCTGGAGCCGACTTGGTGGGACGGTCTCGACCTCGACACCGCCTATCTCTCCGAGAGTTTCCGTGCCGGGGCCCTGATCGCCCGACTGGGTGACTTTTCCTATCTCGACAAGTTCGCCATCCTCGAGGACGCCCGGGGTGAGGGGCTGGCCAGGACTGTTTGGGCTCATGTCACCGCCGACTACCCCGTCCTCTACTGGCGCTCTCGGACCGAGAACGGGTTCAACGCCTTCTATTCCGGAGAAGCCGACGGTTCCATCAAGCGCGGGCCGTGGACCATCTTCTGGAAAGGCGAGCCCGACTTCGCCCGCATCGAGGAGCGGGTGGAGGCGATTGCCTCGCTCCCTGCCTCGTTCATCGGCGACGACGATGAGTGATCGATACACGGTGGGCCTCGTTGGGGCCCGCGGGCACACCGGTGCCGAGATCGTCCGGCTCATCGAAGGCCACCCATCACTCGATCTCGTCTTTGCCGGCTCCAGGGAGCTGGCTGGCCAGCCCGTCCCGGGCGTCGACGACCTCGAATTCGAATCGATCGGCCCCGACGAGATGACGAATCGAAGAGCGGACGTGGTGATCCTTGCCCTCCCCGACGGGGCGAGTGGGCCATACATCGATTTGATCAGCGGCGAGACGGTCATCGTCGACATCTCGGCCGACCACCGTTTCGACCCGGACTGGGCCTATGGGCTTCCCGAACTGCAACGAGACCGGTTGCAGGGTGCCACCCGAATCGCCAACCCGGGGTGTTACGCCACCGCGATGCAGATCGCTCTCGCCCCGTTGGTCGACCTCAGCAACGGCGTGCCTGCGGTGTTTGGTGTCTCTGGCTACTCGGGGGCGGGCGCCACCCCCGGGCCACGCAACGACACCGAGCGCCTCCAGGACAACCTGATGCCGTACAAGCTGGTCGGGCACAATCATGAGAAGGAGGCAGTCCGCTATCTGGGCATCCCGGTTCGCTTCATGCCCCACGTCCATCCAGCCTTCCGGGGATTGATCGTCACCGCCCATGTCCCGCTGGCACAGACGATCACAACCGGGGAGGTCGAGGCACGGTTCGACAAATGGTTCGGATCCGAGCCTTTGATCGAGATCACCGAGGAGATTCCCGAGTTGAGAGATGGGACGGGCCGTCTCGGTGTCCTGATCGGCGGCTTCGACACCAGCGCCGACGGGCTCAATGTCGTGGTGGTCGCTGCCCTGGACAATCTCTTGAAAGGGGCCGCGGTCCAGGCGATCCAGAACGTGAATCTGGCTCTGGGCCTTGCCGAGATCGAGGGAATCGTCACCTGATGTCGTTCACCGCGGTCGAGTTGATCGAGATCAAACGCGACCGCGGCACCCTCGGATCCGATGCGATCGAATGGCTCATCGAGTCCTACACCGACGGTTCGGTCACCGACTATCAGATGGCGGCGATGGCCATGGCCATCTTCCTCAATGGTCTCGACCCCGACGAGCTGGCGGCATGGACCTCGGCGATGCTCCACTCGGGCGAAGTCCTCGATTGCTCGGATATCCCGGCGGCCAAAGTCGACAAGCACTCAACCGGTGGGGTAGGTGACAAGATCTCGATACCCCTCGCACCATTGGTCGCCGCCTGCGGCGTCGCCGTCCCGATGATGTCGGGACGAGGGCTGGGACACACTGGAGGCACCCTGGACAAGCTGGAGACGATCCCCGGCTTCACTACCGGTCTCGACCCACAGCGCTTCCGCGAGGTGCTCACCGCTCACGGTCTGGTCCTAGCCGGCCAATCTGAGACCTTGGTCCCGGCCGACCGCAAGCTCTACGCCTTGCGCGACGCCACAGCCACCGTGCCCTCGATCCCATTGATCTCCTCATCGATCATGTCCAAGAAGCTCGCCGAAGGGCTCGACGGCCTCCTCCTCGACGTCAAGACCGGCTCGGGAGCCTTCATGAAGGACCTGGACAAGTCCCGGGAATTGGCCCGAACCATGGTGGGCATCGGGGCGAAACACGGTGTGAAGACAGTCGCCTTGATCACCCGCATGGACCAGCCGCTCGGCCGCGAGGTGGGGAACGCCAACGAGATGCGGGAATCGATCGATGTGCTCAACGGAGGCGGGCCTGAAGACGTCGTTGAGCTCACCCTTGCCTTTGGCGAGGTCATGCTCGACCTAGCCGGTGTCGATGGTGGCCGCGACCGCCTCATGGAAGTGATCACAACCGGCGCAGGCCTTCAGAAGCTGATCGACGTGGCGGTGGCCCAGGGCGGGGACCCTTCGGTGATTCAGGACCCTTCGCTGTTGGCATCGGCCCCACACGAGGCATTGATCGAAGCCGAACGCGACGGCTTCGTCGTCCAATGCGACGCCCTCATCATCGGAACCGTCGCCACCCGGCTCGGAGCGGGCCGGGAACGCAAGGAAGACATGGTCGACCCCGGGGTCGGGATCACGGTGGTCGCCAAGCTCGGGGAGAAGGTGGCGAAGGGCCGGCCTCTGGCAAGGGCTCGATTCTCCGACCCGGCCCGCTGGGAGGCCCAGCGTGACGCGCTGGCCAAGGCATGGGCTATCGGCGATGCCGCCCCGGAGGTTGGACCCCTCATCATCGAGCGGGTCGATGATTTGCCGTCGTAATTGGGATCCACAGGGGTCATATACGGCCTTCTGGCTCCCAATTAGCGGAGGGTTCCGTCCTCGTTACCATCGCCGCACCGATCCATTCAGGAGCTGAACGGAATGAAAGTCGTCGTCTGCGTCAAGCAGATACCGGACCCTGCCACCCCATACCGTCTCGAAGCGGGGACGAACTTGCTGATTCGCCCCGACGACCAGGTCCTGGATGACACCGATCGTTATGGAGTCGAGATGGGTCTCCAGCTGGCTCAGGCCAGCGGGGGAACCGTCACCCTGGTGAGCATGGGGCCTGCCGGCAACGGACAGGGGATCCGGCAGGCGCTGGCCATGGGCGCCGACCAGGCGATACTCATCGAAGACGATTCGCTTCGAGGCTCCGATGCCCTGACCACGGCTCGGGTCCTGGCTGCGGCAATCAAGAGAAACGAGTTCGACCTGGTGATCGCGGGGACCGAGTCCACCGACGGCTACTCGGGGGTCCTGCCCCAAATGCTGTCTGAGCTCTTGGACGTTCCGGCTCTCACCTACGCCACCAAGGTTGAGGCATCTGAGGGCAAGGTCACGATCCATCGCCAGACCGCGGCCGGATATGACGTGGTCGAAGCCAGCCTCCCCGCAGTGGTTGCGGTAACTGCCGGAGTCGTGGAGCCCCGCTACCCGACCTTCAAGGGGATCATGGAGGCCAAGAAGAAGACCGTCGAGAACCTCAGCCTCTCCGACCTCGGAGTCGAAGCGGGGCCGGGTCAGACGGTGGCCTCGATAACCGAGGCGCCGGAGCGGACGGGTGGCGAGAAGATCGAAGACGACGGCGAGTCTCATCTGGCCATCGTCGCCCTGCTCGAGCAGCGGAAGGTGATCTGAGATGGCCACCATCTGGGTCTTCGTCCAGGAAGAAGCCGGATCGCCGACCACGATCGGCCTCGAGCTTCTGACCGCGGGACGCCAGTTCGGTGAGGTAACCGCGGTCTATCTAGGTGCCGGTTCCGAGTTAGCATTTGCGGCACTCGGGGAACATGGCGCCAGTGCGGTGCTCCACCTCGATGCTGGAAGTCGTCTCCCTTCGGCACCGGTAGCAGCGGCGCTCGCCAAACGGATCGCCGAGGAAGCGCCCGATCTGATCCTCTTCGGCCAGGACTACACCGATCGCGACGTCGCCGGCCGCTTGGCCGCTCGATTGGGTGTCGGGGTCCTTTCCAACGCCATCGCCGTTCGGCTGGCCAACGGTGCGGTCGAGACCGATCATGAGATCCTTGGCGGGGCCCAGGTGGCGACCGCCACCATGACCCAGGCGCCACACCTCGTCTTGATCCGACCCAAGTCATTCGTGGCTGAGCCGTCGGGCGGACCGGTTCCCAAGGTCGAGAAGCTGGAACTACCCGAGGGCGACCGCTCCGAGGCCATAGTCACCGAGTCCCATGTCGAGGAACGTGAGGGACCACAACTCGGAGAGGCGGCCATAGTGGTTTCGGGAGGCCGCGGACTCGGCTCGCCAGAGGCCTACGAACTGGTGGAGAAGCTGGGAAAGAAACTGGGGGCAGCCACTGGAGCCACCCGGGCCATCGTCGACGCCGGCTGGGTTCCCTACGCCAAGCAGGTGGGCCAGACCGGGAAGACTGTCAAACCCGACGTCTACATCGCCTGTGGCATCTCGGGCGCCATGCAGCACCTGGTCGGAATGAAGGACTCGAAAACCATCATTGCCATCAACAAGGACCCTGACGCCCCGATCTTCTCCATCGCCGACCTCGGTGTGGTCGGAGACGTGCACAAGGTGCTCCCCAAACTGATCGAGGCGCTGGAGAGTCGCTAGCGAGGTCA
>CAZSMJ010000073.1:0-9798 GCA_964608055.1 uncultured Acidimicrobiaceae bacterium
GACAGCGGTCCGCTCCGCGAAGATCCCGCCGAGGTGGGGGCATTCGTCGATGCCTTTCTCACCGAGTTGGACCCGGGCGACAGTGTCATCCTGCGCCAGGCGGCCATAGACGCCGCCGACAAGGCGTGGCGGCTGACACGAGCCCAGAGATGGGAGGCGGAGGGCTATGCGGGCGCCAGCCATGCGTCCGCGGAGGCGAGCCGCGCTGACTGGCTGCGCTCCCTCGCAGCCGACGACGGTCGTCGGGCCGAGACAATCCGGACGTTCCCCGACCCCGCCGTATCAGACGACGACATGATCAGGGCTCTCTGCAGCCTGAGTTTTGCTGTCGGAGTGTCGGAGGAAGACTTGGAGTGGGTCGAGGACGGGGATGCAGCAGAAGTCACAGCTGCGTTGGCCACTCTGATCGACGCCCACTTCGCCGACCAGGAGGAAGCCGCGTCGTATCTCGATGGAAGGGCCGCCGAACGCGAGACCCAAGCCAACGATCTCCAACACGTGGGCCGGTCGACGGTCATCCGTCAGGAGATGGATGGATCCTTCGCCCGCAATGCTGAACGTCTCGTCTCCAACGCCAGCCGCGAGTACGACCGCAGCCTGAGGAGATACAAGGATCTCTTCGACCGGTACCGCGACGCCAACGACACCGACGATGGCCACGAGCCGTACCAGGACGACGATCCAGCTCCGGACGGTGGCTCGGTCGGACCGGGCGACACTGATGCCATCTGGTCGCGGATTGACGCAGATGATCCTGTTCCTGATGGTGGCACGGTCGGACCGGGCGACGGTGACATCTGGTCGCGCGTGAACGCAAACGATGTCGTCGAATACTTCACCAATCTGCTGGCCACCGCCGGCCTCGAACCCCCACCGCGAAACGAACCTACCGGGGGAGGAGAATGACATGCAACTCACTGGCCGTGCTCTCCCGGGCTAGGGGGCCTACGCCAGCCAACCGATCAACGAGGGATCGGAATCCTGGCGTCGCGCTCGCTCAGCACCCGCCGACGCGTTCCCAGAAACGACCACGTTCGTTCCAACGGCTCATGTTCCGTTAGGGCCACCCCATGTCGGGGACTTGCAGCAGAGTTTCCAACCGGTCCCACGAGGGCGAAGGCCTGTCAGGTCGGCGCGACGAAAAGCCGTCGAGGAGACAGAGTAGAGCCAGGTCCGGATCCGGACCTGGCGTTGAGGTTGGGGGCAGGGAGTGCCCTAGGACCGGCCCTCACACTTGCAGCGGGGCACGGTGCACATGGCCTGACGGTGCTCCTTGTTCGGGTGCCCGCAGCCATTGCAGCGATCGGTCTTTGGCTTGAAGTCGCCTCGTTTGGGTTTGGGGACTGCCTTTATCAACGAGAGCGCTCTTTGGCCAGGTTCACGGTGAGCTGACGCCCATCCACGTCCTTGCCATTCAACGCCTCGATCGCCTTCGCGGCGTCGTCTGCGGAGTCCATCTCGACGAAACCGAACCCGCGTGAGCGACCGGTGTCACGATCGGTGACGACTTGCGCCTTGCTCACGCTGCCGTGCGCGCCGAAGAGTGTCTCGAGGTCCGACGAACTGGTGTTGAACGTCAGGTTTCCGACATAGATGTTGGTTGCCATTGTGTGCTGCTCCTTCTGGAAGCTCGAACCGTCTGATTGCTTAACGCCCCACAGGTGACCTTGCGAGAGCCACGTTCTTGGGGAGCGGGGGTCTGGCATGGGCCCTGCGGCGTCTTCACCCGACGGAACGACAGGAGCGAAGAAAGGGCGCAGCACGCATCAGGCGTGCGCTGTGGAGAACAGTCTAGCGGTTTGAGGGCGGGACGACCGTGGAGTAACGAAATTGACGCTCACTCGGCCAACAAACGGTGGCGCGCCTCCCGAAACGCCTGGGTCGGCTCGTAACCCGAGTGACCGGTCCCCTCCGTGACTTCCACGTCTCCGTCGCCGAGCCCAATCGGGGCCCCACCCAGGGGATCGGTCCGTCGCCACAGGTTGATCCAACGCCCGTTGAGTTTCGTCTGGAGTCCGGTGACCATGACATCGATTCCGGTCGTCGGGAAGAGGGGGGCGTAGAGCAGGCCAAGCGGGCTTCCGTAGGTGAGCAGTCTCGGGGGTGCTATGTCGTCGGGCAGTCGGTATGCGGTCACCGCGGCGATCACCGAGCCCTGTGAATGGGCTTCGAGCAGGTCGGCCGGCCGCATCGCGAGGCGCTTGGTGAGGTCACCGACCACCTTCGGCCCGTAGGCGGGTGGGGCCAGCGGATGAAACCAACGCGGCCAGAGTGAGGCGACGTCCCAGATGATCCCGACCTGACGGTTGGAGGTTCCCCGGCGGATGCTCCCGAACATGCTCCTCAGAATCAGACCGGCAGGGAGGATGATGACGAAGGCTTTCGAGACCGCCACCAAATCGCTGAAGTCGGCGTCGACTCCGGCGATCCGGGCTTCGGGCAGCTGTCCAGCAGCGAACAGCCACACCAAGACTCCACCCACCACGATGACGAGCATGCCAAGCCAGTTCTTGAGCGAGTAGAGCCTGATTCCTGCGAGCAGGACCATGATCGAGAAGGCCACAACCGCGAGCATGTAGGTCACGCCTCCGGGTTGGGGCAGTGTCAAGGACTCGGGGGTGCACGCGCCCTCGATGCACCCGACCCAGATCGTCACGGCTCCGAACAGAATGCCGTACCCGGCGGCCACCCGGAACACCCAGCGTGCACGTGCTGTGATGCTTCTCAGCATTGCCATTGCTTTTCCCTCTTCCGGAAGTCTGTCCGCACCGACCAGGCTGAGAACCAGAATCGTGATCGCGATGACGATCACCAGCATGAACATCGCCACCGCCACCCATCCTGCCCCTCTCTGAGTCAGGGTCGGCTCGTGCTCGCCCACGAGTTGTTCGGCGAGGAAACCGAAGCCGGTGCCCAGCGAAGCCCCGAACAGGGTTCCAATCACGAAAGCGCCCATGCCAACCCAACCTGAGAGCAAGGCGGCGAGGCCACCGGCGCCCAATACCAGCGTGATTTCAAACGTGGCTTGGTGATATCCAGTCCACAAGTCTGTCGGAGGGTTGCCCGTGGCCAGCAGCCAATACCCCGCGGCGAAGATTGCGAGCGAGACCAGGGGTGCCCAGGCGGTGAGTATCTGGACAGTCCGCGACCTCGGAATGATGGTGGTAGCGCACATCAGGAGCACGAGGCCGGCGGCGCCGATCACTGTTGCCCATCCGAGCCACGTTGCTTCCATCCCGATGGCGATGAGGCGGGTGATCACCAGCACCCCCAACGCCAGGTGGATCCTTCGGATCCGGTGCAGGATGGCGTGTTGTATCCAGAGCGGATCGGCCGTGATCGGGGAGCCGACCGGGTCGTCCCATTGCTCTGGTGGGGGCGGCGGCGGGTCGGTTCCTCGCCAGAAGATCGGCGGCAATAAATGGACTCTCTTCGGCGACAGCGTGAGACGGAGCCTTGTCCCTCCCGTGAAGTTGTCCTTGTCGAAGTGGGTCTGAGTCGAGAGACGCATCCCGAGCCCGATCACGAAGAGGAGCAGGAAGGCCAATGTCGTGAGCAGCAGCGTCGGCTTGGCCCACGAGGCCCTCACGGCGAAGAGCGGGATCTCGAGAAACAGATACCCGAGCTGGGCCACGAACAAGGCGGTCGAAGTCATCCCCGCGAGGCGGATCCCGAGATGGGAGCTTCTCCTGGGGTTGGTAGTCATCCATCCAGCCACGTTGGCGAAGGCGAAAGGTCCGAGCAGGATCCAGAAAGCGGTCAGCACCGATCCGGTGGTGAGGCTGCCCCAATGGAAGGCCTCAGCATCGAACGCATGGGAGCCGCCACCTTCATCGCTCGTGATGTCGAGCGGTCGGCGACGGTAGACCCGGGTGTGCTCGGTCTCGGGGTCGGACGTGACCGGGTCGGTGTAGAGCATGTCCCGAGGCGGTGTCCCCGAGACGCCATGAACTCTGAGCTCAGTGTGTTCTGCCAATCGTCCCCCTGAGGCCGATCTGGTCAACCTACTCCCTCCCCTCAGAGCCTGGACATAGGGAATCTCACCCCCTCGGCACTACATTCACGGTTATGGAAGAAGAACGCATCGCCTTGTTCGTCGACTTCGAGAACCTGGCGATCGGTGCCCGTGAAGCCCTCAACGGGATGGAGTTCGACTTCGAGCCCATCGCCAACGCCCTAGCCGAGCGAGGCCGGGTGGTTGCCCGGCGGGCCTATGCCGATTGGTCGATGTTCGCCGACGCTCGCCAGAAGATGACCCGGAGCCACGTCGAGCTGATCGAGATCCCGCAGCGGATGGGTGCCTCCCGCAAGAACGCCGCCGACATCAAGATGGCAGTCGACGCCATCGAATTGGCTTTCGAGCGGGACTACGTCACCACCTTCGTCATTTGCACCGGCGACTCCGACTTCACGCCTTTGGTCCACAAGCTGCGTGAGCTCAACAAGAAGGTGATCGGGGTCGGCGTCAAGGCTTCGACTTCCGCGATGCTGCCTCCCGCATGTGACGAGTTCCTGTTCTACGAGAATCTCGAAGGCGTCGAGCCCCTGCGAGGAACAGTAGGAGCTCGTCCCGAGCCCGAGGAGATCGCGGACTCCGGGACCGCCGAGCTCGAATCCCTGATCACCACGACTCTCGCCGGGCTGCAGCGCTCGGTCGGAGGCGAGGTCCTCGCCTCCTCGTTGAAGCGAGCCCTTCTCCGCAAGGACTCGACGTTCAGCGAGGCCGATTATGGGTTCCGAGCCTTTGGCGAGCTGTTGCGCCATCTCGAGGCGCAGGGTGTCATCGAGTTGTCCGAAGGCCCGGGCCGGGGCGACCCGGTGGTTCAGTTCCCATCGACGGGCACCAGCGAGCAGGCCGCATTCGAGCTGTTGGCAGATGTCGTGAAGAAGTTGACCTCGAAGAATGGCCCGGTCGTCCTTTCCGGGCTCAAGAACCAGTTGCGCAAAGAGGACCCCACGTTCTCCGAGAAGAAATTCGGATATGGCGGATTCCTCCAGTTCTGCAAGGCCGCCGCCACCAAAGGAGTCATCGAGCTCACCTGGGACGACGCCGTCGGCGACTATCGAGTTTCCGCCGTATGACCCGCACCGCCGAGGTGGTGGTGGTCGGATCGGGAATCATCGGCTCTTCGATCGCTTTCCAACTTGCCCGGCACGGGGTGAGGAGTGTGGTCGCCTTGGACAAGGGGAAGGGCCCAGCCGAGGGCTCGACCGGGGCGTCGTCTGCGATTGTCAGATGTCGATACACCCACTCCGAGGTGGTGCGCCTCGCCTATCACGGCCAGGAGTCATACGGGAACTGGGCGGAGTTCACCGGGCTCTCCGAGCCCCGATCCGGGCTGCAACAGATCGGGGTCCTCTGGTTGATGGGTGAGCCTGCCGGCAAGGTCGAAGATGACGCCGCCAAACTTGCCTCCCAGGATGTCGAGGCCAGAGCCATCGGTCCCGATGAGGTCAAGTCGATGTTCCCGGCGCTTTCCCCATGTGGGGTTCCCTTCGATTTCGACGACCCGGATGGACATATATGTGTGCCCGGAGATGCCTTCCTCTTCGAAACCGACGGTGGGTATGCCGACCCGGTGGGAGCCAATCAGGACCTGATCGAAGCGGCCAGGGAGCGAGGGGTCGCCGTGGAGTTCAACTCCCAGGTCACGGCTGTCCTCGAGGAGAACGGTCGTGTGACCGGTGTTCGGCTGGCCGACGGGTCCGAGATCTCGGCGGGTCTGGTCATCAACGCATCTGGGCCCTGGTGCAACCAGCTGAACGAGTTGGCCGGAGCGCACCTTCGTTGGACGTTGACCCCGACCCGGGTCCAGACCGTCTACCGAACCTGGCCTGCAGACCTGGGGCCGCTTCCGGTTACGGCGGACAGCTCAACAGGCATCTACTTCCGACCTCAGTCAGGAGGCCAGCAGGTGCTGGTCGGTTCGGTGCTGGCTGAGGACGAGGAAGAGATCGTCGCCGACCCTGACGAGTTCAAGAGAGTGCCTGACGCCGAGTTCAGTGAGATCAAGCTGGCTGCGCTCCAGCACCGGATTCCGGCGCTGGCCACCAGAGGGCAGGTGTCGGGTGTTGCTGGGCTCTACACGATCAACCGCGAGGACGTTCATCCCGTCGTGGGACCATCGGGGGTGGATGGTTTCTGGGTGGCCAACGGTTTCTCCGGCCACGGGTTCAAACTGGCCCCGGCGGTGGGCTCGATGGTCGCCCAGGCCTTCACCGGCAAGTCCATGGTGTTTGACACCGATGTTCCGATGGGCTTCTTTGGCGTCGACCGGGAGCCGATCGACATGGTCGTCAAGAACGTACTCGCCTGATGCGCTACCTCAACGCCGCCGACACCAGGGCCGCCCTGCCCATGCTGGATGCGATCGACGCCATGGCACACGCTTTCTCCGGCGAATCGGAGACACCGCTCCGCACCCTGGTTGGGAATTCCCTGGTGATGCCGGGTCGTCTTGACGAGATCATGGCGGTGAAAGTGGTTTCGGTGGTCCCGGGAAATCCGACAGGTCTGGTCGCGGTTTTCGACGCCCAAGGGACCCCTGTTGGTTTGGTCGACGGTCCGACTCTCACAGCGATCCGCACTGGGGCCGTCTGCGGGCTGGCCACCCGCCTCTTGGCATCCCCTCAAGCCAAGACCCTGGCGATGCTCGGTGCCGGCGCCATGGCTTACGACCAGATCGAAGCGGTCCGCGCGGTCCGGCCCATCGAGAGGATCTTGATCTGGTCGCGGTCAGGGTTGAAGGCCAGGGACCTGGCTGCGCTGGTGGGTGGAGAGCCTGTCGCCTACGCCGACAACGCCGTTGCCGAGGCCGACATCATCTCTTGTGCCACACCTGCAACCTCACCCCTCTTCGATCCCTCCTTGGTTCGGCCGTCGACCCATGTCAATGCGGTGGGGGCCTTCACTCCGCTCATGGCCGAACTCGCTCCCGAGCTCTTGGAAAGGGCCTACGTGGTGGTCGACGATTTCGAGGCTGCCGCGTCCGAGGCCGGTGATCTGATCCAGGCCGACCGCCAGCCCAACACCACGCTTCGTGAGCTATTGGCGGGCACCAGTCCCGAGATCGGTGAGGACGTGACGGTGTTCAAGAGCGTGGGTGTGGCCGCCCAGGACGTTGCGGCGGCTCATCGGGCGTTGATGAACGCGTCACGCATCGGGCTCGGCCCCCATCTCGACTGATCGCACGCGTCGAGCGCTGCCCGGAGCGGCAGCCTCGGCCGACCGGCGCCCGTTCCCTAGACGTAATTGGGAGCTACAGGGCCGTATATGACCCCTTACCAACCCAATTACGCCGCGCGACTACGCGCTGCGGGCGCCCCGGATCTCGAGCGTGTCGAGCAGATGCTGGGAGGCGTGGGCGATCTCGTGAATCGCTCGCTCAAAGGCATCGGCATTGTGGGAGGCGGGTTTGGTGAAGCCTGAGATCTTGCGAACGAACTGCCGGGCGGCGGCCTCGATTTCCTCGGGTGGCGCCGCGATGGAGCCCTCTCTCAGTACTTTGATCGATCTGCACATGCCGCCAAAACTACCGGCTCCGACGTCGTAGCCGTTCCAACTGCTCCGACCCGAGTGCCAGAGACAAGGTAAGGGCGACCGTCACCTCGGCGGAAATGTCGCCGCTTCCGATCAGGGAGCCTAAGAACGCCAGCAGCCCGACCGTGGTTCGCGCCACGTGAAGCCGATCTCTTCGCAGCGGAGTCCTCTTGCGGGAGTCCACCAACGAGACCGGATCGAGCGGCTCTCGAAGCACGGCGAGCAGAGCGAGGAGCCCCAGGGCCAGTGTGAGCGGCGGCCGGATCGTGGGCAGCGATTGGGGGAAGGCTCCGGCCAAGGTCGCGACCAGGGAGGCGCCGACCGCGGCGCCGATGGCGGCGATAGCCGCAAGATTGCTGTGCTCTTCGGCCATCCGATCATCCAGATAGATGGCAATTGCCAGCCCGAAGCCGAACACCCATCCCAGGGCAGTGAACGAGACAATGCTGGCCAGGACCACCATGGCCGCCAGATCGGTGGGAAGCGGCCTCCGCCCGGTCGACTCGAGCAGAAACCGAGCAGACATCAGGGCCGCGACCGTCACCAGGATGCTGATCTCGAAGCCGAGCAAGACGAGCGCGCCGGCGGGGAGGGCCGCAAGCAGGCCGGTCGCCTCGTGGTCGGGGTCGAGCTCCCGACCGAGGGCCCATGAGAGGAACGTCGCGCCAGCCGCCAGGATCGGCAGCAGCAATGTCCGGCCGGTTGTCAGCGCGATCACCCCGCCCCCTGCCGCAGCTAGCAGCGTGAGTCCGCTGATCGCGATGTTCGAAGCTGACCTCGGGTTGAGAGCCCTTGTGATATGGGAGCGGAACGCCATCGCCGACCATTCTGGACGAGCTACGAGGATTGCCGGAGCCGCCGATACCCTGGCCTGTGTGAGCCGGCCCCTCGACAGACTTCGCAAGCTACCGGCGGTGGGTGTTCTCGCCGAGCGCCAGATGGGCGGCTTTCTTGCTATCGCTGCGCTGGTTGGGCTGGGGGTCGGCGTCGGCGCCGCAGCCTTGGTGACGATCATCGAGTGGCTCCAAGAGTTTCTCTTGCCATTCGCCATCGACGAGGGCAGGGCCTGGATCTTCCTCACAGTTCCCACCGGCTTTCTCTTCGCCTGGTTGCTCGCCAAGCGGTTGGCCCCCGAGGTCGGGGGCGATGGCGTTCCGCAGGCGGTGGCTGCCCTCGAGGTTCAAGGCGGTCGGATGAGGGCCCGGACCATCCCGCTCAAGATCCTGGCCACGTCTGCCACCTTGGGAGCGGGGGGCTCAGCCGGTCGCGAAGGGCCGATTGTGCACATCGGCGCTGCTATCGGGTCGGTGATCTCGACTCGCTTCAATCTCGGGGAGGATCAGGTCCGCTCGTTGGTTGCCGCCGGTGCCGGCGCCGGGATCGGCGCTTCGTTCAATGCCCCGATCGCAGGGATGCTCTTCGCCCTCGAGGTGATCCTCTCCTCGTTCGCTGCTCGGCACATGTCTGCGATTGTCATCGCCTCGGTCGCCGCCGCGGTCACCACCCAAACTCTCGTCGGTGAGGAGCTGGCGATACGAACCGGGGTGTACGAGCTCGGTGACGCCCGGGAACTGTTGCTCTATGCCGGACTGGCTGTGGTTGTGGTTGCGGTCGGAATCCTCTTCCTTCGCCTGTTCGGAGGTGTCGAGCGATTTGCCAGGGCTCGGGAGAGGTCATTCGGGCTGCTGCGACCGGTCATCGCCGGCCTGCTCGTGGCTGGATTGATCTTCTTCGAACCCCGCGTCTTCGGCACCGGACAGGAGGTGACCAACCAATTCCTGAATGAAGACCTGTCCGGCACCTGGTGGGTCTTGATCGCGCTTGCTCTGGCCAAGCTGGTGGCGACCGCACTCACGCTGTCGTCTGGCGCATCTGGCGGTGCTTTCATGCCTTCGTTGTTCATGGGGGCAGCTCTGGGAACCGGTTTCGCGGTGCTCATCGAACCGGTTTGGGGCGTCTCCACAATCGATTCCGGTGCCTTTGCAGTCGTCGGGATGGCCGCGATGTTCGCGGTGGTCGGACGGGCCCCGTTGACCGCGATCTTGCTCGTCTTCGAGGTCACAGGCGCCCGCGACTATCAGCTGATTCTCCCGTTGATGCTGACGGCGACTCTGGCGACCTTCCTTGCCGAGCGTTTCCACCCCGACTCGGTCTATTCGATGGCTCTCAAGAACATGGGGATCAGCGTTCGCCACAGCGCCGAGGTGGATGTCCTCGACACGATCGACGTGAGCGCCGTCATGACCACGCCGGTGGTG
>CAZSMJ010000074.1:0-3516 GCA_964608055.1 uncultured Acidimicrobiaceae bacterium
CAGCCATGCCTCGGCGGCCGTGGCATGCATCAGGAATGAGATCCAGAAAGCAGGTCCGAAGGCAGCCTCGAAACTGAGCAACCCGAGAGCCTGGAACAACCCCACCCAGATCCGGATGGTGCCGACCGCGAGCCCAAGGGCGAACGCCCGGATCATCCATTGTCGATGACGGGCGACGTCACCTCTCCTGATGGCTCGAAAGGCGGTGGAGAGAGCGAGGAGGAAGTAGACGGCGTAGAGGATCCCGGGCAGGATGTGGGCGTAGGCGAGCACCGGCATGAGGGCGTAGCGCCGGTCGAATGAGTCCTCGCTTGGCACGACGCCCTGGGCGAGGTTCGCCGAGTCGATCGAGATCCTGAGGGTCGCAAAGACAAGGGTGACCGAGATCAAGAAGAACACCAAGGCCCAAACGGCCGAAATCCTGAGTCGGCCGGCCGCCATCGAGGGAGCTTAGGCGCCGCGAAAACCCGGGCTAGGACGCGAAAAGAAACCCCCGGTATCGCTTGACGCTCCCCAGGCCGATACCTACGTTCCCGACTACCGAAACGGGGGAAACCCCGGGTCGGGGAAGGAGAGGCTTAGGTCTTTCTGGATCGCCATCAGGCCGGGGGCCCGCTTTCCTGGCAGGGTGGCATCGAGAGCCCCGAGAGGGCTGAGGCTTCGGCCGAAGCTCCCTCGGGGTTTCTCGCGTCCGGGCGAGGTCGAAGAACCCCTGATCAAGAACTCGAGGTGAACCTCCCGCGAAAACTGGACGACAGATCGCGAAAATGAATCCCCCCATTGGTTTGCGGTGGGCATGGCCTTGGTCTACTTTTCCCGGACGCCACAGGGGAGACCCTGAGGCACCCCGGACGGTGGGTACGGAGCGGCGAAAGCCGAGCCGGGAAGAATTCCCACGGTACGGGTGCCCGGAGAATCGGGAAACCGAGGCTCGGGGTGGTCGGGAGACCGAACGGGGATCTCTAGGGATCGTCGGGCGGCCTGCGGACCGGCGGATCTTCGGATCCGCACCTCCCTGGAAACGGGGAGAGCGGTCATCGGATAGCGGCGATCTTCGGATCGCAGCTTCCAGTGAGCGCCCGTCGAAGGCTTCGGCCATCGACGACTCCGAACGGAGTTGGGTCCCCGGCCCGACACCGATCGGAACGAGAGCCCCGAGAGGGTTGAGGCTTCGGCCGATGCTCCCTCGGGGCCTTCTCGTTGTTGAGCGAGAAAGCCACCGATCGACAGGCCCCACTCCTCCCCTCATCTGTAGCCTCACACCAGGTGTCGGTGTCAGCCGGGATACCAACTGGCCGGCTGCTGGAGAACGGAAGGATTCGATGGGCTATCCGCAAAAGCTGCTGAGTGCTGGGGAGGAGATCAGGGTCGAGTTCCGGCCGCATTGGTCCCAGATCCTGAAAGAGGGCCTGCTCACCATCATGGTCGCGGTGCTTCTCCTCCTCATCACAAGTCTGTGGAATCCTCCGGGTTGGGTGATCGTTGTCATCGTCGCGGTGTGGATCGTGGTGGTTTTGGCCGAGTTCGTGCGTTGGTGGACCACTCAGCACGTGATCACCAACGAGCGGGTCATTCATCGGACCGGGCTCATCGCCAAGAAAGGGACGGAGATCCCGCTCGAGGTGATCAATGACGTGGCCTTCAGGCAATCGATGATCGAGCGGATATTCGGATCAGGTGACCTGCTGATCGAATCCGCCGGGACCCATGGCCAGTCGGCCTATACCGACATCCCTAATCCGGAGCGGGTCCAGAAGCTGATCTACGAAGTGCGTGAGAGCCGAATGTCGTCGATGCGATCGGGTGGAACGCCGGCGCCGACGTCCAGCGCCGTTTCCCAATTGGAGACCCTTTCGCGGCTGCACGACGAGGGCAAGCTGACCAATGAGGAGTTCGAGGCCGAGAAGAGGAAACTGTTGGGTGACGGCTGATGCCTCACATGCAGGATGACTTTCAGCTCAACCTGTCGACGCTCTATGACCGGTCGGTTCGGCTCTACCCCGACCAGCAGATCCTGTCGGTGGAGGCCGATCGGTCGCTGACCCGCACCACCTACGGGGAGACCGATGCCAGGGTGCGTCGCCTCGCCTCAGCACTCGGCAGCCTCGGCTTGGTCAAGGGTGATGCGGTCGCCACGTTTGCCTGGAACAACCGGCGTCACCACGAGCTCTACTGGGCGACCGCCAACACGGGCTTGATCTGCCACACGGTCAACATCCGTCTCTTTGCCGATCAGGTCGCCTACATCGTGAACCACGCCGGCGACCGGGTCCTTTTCGTCGATCCCGATCTGGTCCCGCTGCTGGCACCGGTCGTCCCCCAGATGGAGTCCGTTGTGAGTTATGTGGTGATGGGAGCGGAGCCGGACGAGCGCATCCCCGGTTCCATCGCATACGAGGACCTGATCGCGGAGGCGCCTCAACATGGGACCTGGCCCGAGCTCGACGAGAGATCGCCGATGATGCTCTGTTACACCTCGGGCACGACCGGTAATCCGAAGGGGGTGGCCTACACCCAACGCTCCACCTACCTGCACACCATCTCCAACCTGGCCAACTACCCGATGACACCCACGGACAACGTGCTGCCCGTGGTCCCGATGTTCCATGCCTCGGCATGGGGTTATCCCTTCATGGCCGTCGCCCAGGGAGCCAAACTCACCTATCCCGGGCCTGACCTCTCCGCGGAGGGCCTGGTTCGGCTCTTTGAGAACGAGAAGGTGACCTTCAGCGCCGGTGTCCCCACGGTGTGGCTGGGCATCAAGCAATACCTCGAGGCCCACCCCGAGGCCGATGTGTCCTCGATCCGCGCCTTCTTCTGCGGCGGCTCGGCAGTTCCGAGAGCGATGATCGAGTGGTTCATGGCCGAACGGGGGATCCGGGTCATCCAGGGCTGGGGGATGACCGAGACCAATCCGGTTGCGTCGACCGCCCTGCTCAAACCCGAGATGGAGCATTGGGATCTGCAACGCCAGCTCGACTTCCTGGAGACAGCCGGGATCCCGATCGCCGGCCTCCAGGTCAAGATCGTCGACGAGATCGGCGAAGAATTGCCCCAGGACGGGGAGGCGTTCGGCGAGATGCTGATAAGGGGCCCCTGGATTGCCGCCGAGTACTACAAAGATCCAAGATCGGCCCAGTCGTTCGAAGACGGGTGGTTGCGAACCGGCGATGTTGCCAAGATCACACCCGAGGGCTATATCCGGATCACCGACCGGGCCAAGGACGTGATCAAATCCGGTGGCGAGTGGATCTCATCGATCGATCTCGAAAACGCGATCATGGCCAACCCAGACGTCGCCGAGGCGACAGTGGTCGGGCTCAAGCATGTGAAATGGCAGGAGCGCCCGGCCGCGTTCGTGGTCCTCCGCGAGGGAGCCAGCACCGACGAGGAGGCGATTCGGGCTTTCCTCGAGGAACGGGTGGCCAGCTGGTGGATACCGGACCGGATCGTCTTCATTGATCAGATCCCGAAGACAGGCACCGGGAAATTCGACAAGAAGGTGGTCAGGGACCA
>CAZSMJ010000074.1:3616-9771 GCA_964608055.1 uncultured Acidimicrobiaceae bacterium
AGTTGACCGGAGGTCAGGTCGAGGACGAATTCCTTGTCGCTCTTCGAGTCAGCGATGAAATGTGCGAGTTGGGCGCCCTGCTGACGGACTACCCACCAGGCGTAAGCCTTCGAGTCGCCGTTGGCGAACTGCACCTTGGCGGCCCTCGCCGCCTGGACCGCTTCGATCTCGTCGGCGAATTCCCCTAGGACGGTCTCGCTGGGCTCCGGCCGTCCCGGTGACTCGATGAACTCCACTGCCTCGAACATCTCACACCTCTCTCGTTTCCTCCCGATTACATGATAACGGCCCGAAATCAAAGCATGAGGCCCAATCGCCAAAAGGGCGGTGGGGCATCGCGATGCGGGCGCGGACGGCTCTCTAAGCTCAGACCGTGAGCACCTTTCACACCACCTGGGGGTATATCGCCGCGGGGATCAGCGGTGTGGTTGGGTTGTGGGGGGTGGCCATGGCCCGACGGCCCCAGGCACCGAGAGCCTTTCTCTGGGCGGTGGCGCTCGCTGTTGGCGCTTTGCTGATTCAGATCGTGACCGGGGTGGTGGTCGCCTCCGGCGGGGTGAACCCCGGTAACCAGCATGTCTTCTACGGTGTCGTAACCGCGGTGACCTTTAGCTTCGCCTACATCTACCGATCGCAATTTCGGAAACGACCGACCCTCTATTACGGGCTGTTGCTCTTGTTCTCGATGGGGTTGGCGATACGCGGGATCATGACTTTCGGCAATAGCTTCTAGGAGGGCTCATGCTGCTCGAAGGCAAGAAACTGTTGATCACCGGGGTGCTGACCGACGACTCCATCGCCTGGCATGCCGCACGGATCGCCCAGGAAGAAGGCGCCGAAATCGTCGTCACCGGGTTCGGGCGCGGGCTCCGCCTCACCGAACGCTCGGTGCAGCGGCTGCCCCAGGAATGCCCGGTCATCGAGTTGGACATCAACGACCCGGCCCAGGTGGACGCGGCGGTCGCCGATCTCACTGCACGGTGGGGGGTGATCAACGGCGCGCTCCATGCCATCGCCTACGCCCCCGAAGACGCTCTAGGTGGCAACTTCCTCAACACCCCGGTCGAATCGGCCCAGGTGGCCTTTGTGACTTCGGCCTTCTCCTACAAGACCCTGGCCGTGGCCCTGCTTCCTCTGATGAAGTCCGCCGGAGGAGGCGCCCTGGTGACTCTCGACTTCGACAACACCCAGGCCTGGCCGGCCTATGACTGGATGGGGGTCGCCAAGTCGGCGCTGGAGAGCGTCACCAGGTATCTCGCTCGCGACCTGGGGCCCCACGGTGTCCGGGTCAACGCGGTGTCGGCCGGGCCCTTGACCACGGTGGCGGCCAAGGGGATCCCCGGGTTCGATGTCTTCGACCGGGTTTGGAACGAGCGCTCCCCACTTCCGTGGGACACCTCCAACCCGGACCCGGTCGCCCGGATGATCTGTGTCTTGTTGTCGGACTGGGCCCCGTTGACCACCGGCGAGATCGTTCACGTCGACGGCGGATTCCACGCGATAGCGGCAGGCGTCGAGAAGCCAGAGAGCTAGTCGACGGACTGGAGGGCGGGAGCCATAGGGAGCTCCACGACGAAGGTGGCGCCGCCACCCTCGGTTTCCTCGACCCGCACCGTGCCCCGCATGACCTCGGTCAGGCTCTTCACGATCGAGAGACCGAGACCGGTGCCACCTTTGGATCTGGTGTCCGACTGGTCGACCTGGGTGAATCTCTCGAAGACCCGGTCGCGCTCGTGGTCGGGGATCCCCGGGCCGTGGTCGACGACCACGATCAGCGCCTTGGAGCCCCGTTCCCAAGCGAAAAGCTCAACCGAGCTTCCCGCCGCGTACTTGGCCGCGTTCTCCACCAGGTTGATCAGGATCCGGCTCAGATGGTCTCGGTCCGCTTCTACCGCCAGACCCTCGGGGTCGACCACGAAGGTGGGCTCGATTGAGACCACGCGGTTCACCTCGTCGAACGCCTGACGCAGGCTGATCGCCTCGAGATGGACCGGAATCGCGCCGCGATCGATCCGGGAGACCACCAGAAGGTCGTCGATCAAGCGTTGCAGACGACCCGCCTGGCGACGGGCAGTGGACAAAAGGTGTTGTGCGGTGGGTTGGGTCGGCTGCAACTCGGGGCGGTTCACCGTGTCCAATGAGCCGATGATCGAGGTCAATGGTGTTCGCAGCTCATGACTCACCGTGGAGACGAAGTCGCTCTTCATCTGGGCCACTTCCTCCAGGCGTCGTGTCATGTCCGCCTGGGCCTCATAACGCCCGATCTGTGACAACACCAGGCCCGCGGGGGCTGCAAGCGACCCGAGTTGCTCCAGCTGGTCCTCGCTGAAGTTCCCGACATATGGGTCGCCCACGATGATCACTCCGACCCGGAGGCTCTCCACCTTCAGCGGTGCCACCAACGCCTGCTTCAGACCGAGTTCCTTGAGCAGGATGTGATTGTCCGAGTCCTGGTCCACCTCCCTGACATAGAACGGCTTGCCTGCCCGATAGGTTTGAGTGACGATCCCGGCGGCCGCGACATCGAGCGTGATCGGGTCGGACTCGAGCGGATACCCGTTGACCCAGATCGGGCTCATGAGCTCGAGACGATGCCGATCGGGGTCGTAGAGCAGGACCACTCCAACCTGGGCGTCGAGGTACTTGCAGATGGTCCCGATCAGATGGGGGACGATCTCGGCAAGCGATTCGGCCCGGGCCAGGGTGGCGCTCACCGCGTAGAGGCGCTCGAAGTCGAGTCTTTGTTGATCGATCTGCCCCTCACGCTCGTTGGACCGCACCGCCTCACGCTCGAACTCGACCCCGACGAGAGCAGTGGCTGCGGCAACGACAGCCACCGTCAGGACCGGTGCCAGGACTTGTTCGATGGCATCGGTGGTGACCGCGCCGATGGTGACAGCGACGAACGCGATGGCCACGCCGATGAACACCGTCACCAGAGCATGGGCCCACCAGGTGAGGAGCAGGCCGGAGACGGCTGCGATCCCGAAGAGGATGGGTTGGGCGGTGGCGGTCAACTCGGGGATCACGGCGAGAGTTGTGATCCCCACGATGAGGCCCATGAGCCATGCCGCGGCGATCCACGGTGCGGCCCTGGTCGCCATGAGGCGGTCCCACCGAGCGGCGGTGGAAATTACGAGAAGCACCGAGAGGCCGGCCATCGGGATCCAGAAGCCGCGCTGGGCGAACACTTCCTGGCGAACCGCCTGGGCCGAGATGATGATCAGCACCACCCAGGCCACTGCCGAGGCGCGTCGCAGCAGCGACGCCCGGAAGCGGGCCATGGCCTGATGGGTGGTTGGCTTCAGTTCTTCCATTTCACGGTTTGAAAGGCTTTCGACTGTATTCTCGGCATTTATCCCGGACTGATCGAGGATTGAAACGTGGCGTTGCGCGTATTCGCGAACGGGGCGCTGTTCGCAGATGCGACCGGCTCCGGACCTCCCCGGGTGATTGCCCTCCATGGATGGGCCCGTCGCGGCAGCGATTTCCGGTCGGCGTTGGCCGATTTGGACGCTCTGGCCCCCGATTTGCCGGGTTTTGGCGCCTCACCACCACCTTCCGAGCCCTTGGGGGCCGAAGGATATGCCCACCTGATAAACCAGCTCCTCGACGTCTGTGAGCACCCCCCGGTCGTCGTGGGGCACTCTTTCGGGGGGCGGATCGCGGTTTGCCTCGCCGCGCTCTACCCCGAACGGGTGGGTTCCCTGGTCCTAACCGGGGCTCCGCTCGTCAAGCACACCCCATCCCGGTCGCCGTCGATGCGCTACCGGATGATCCGCGGTCTCAACCGGGTTGGGGTGTTGAGCGATGATCGTCTCGAGAAGATTCGACGCCAGACCGGTTCGGCCGATTACCGGGCAGCATCGGGTGTCATGCGGGACATCCTGGTGCGAGTGGTCAACGAGAGCTACGAGCCGCAGCTGCGCGCCCTGACCGCACCGGTGAGCCTGATCTGGGGTGGCGCCGACCGTGAAGTTCCGGTTGGTATTGCCAAAGCGGCCGCGGAAGTGATCGCCTCCCAAGGCCGGGATGTGGATTTCGAGATCGTCGAGGGGATCGGCCACCTCCTGCCGGTGGAGGCGCCCGAAGCGTTGCGGGCTGTCATCGATCGGGCCCTCGCTCGATGACCTGGGCGCTGGCCGCTGCCTGCGTCGTAGCCACCATCCCTGCGTCCCTGCGCTGGCTGCGCGTGGCCCAACGTGAGCACTATCTGGCCCCGTCGGTGACCCGGTTTGCGATTCGCTGGTGGGGGAGCAGTTGGCCCAACCGTCTCTTGGTGTTGGTTGCTGCGGTCAGTGTGTTGGGGGCGTTCTTCGAGCCCTGGTTTGGGTTCCTTGCGGTAGTCACCGAGATCGTGGGCCCGGTCGGTCTCTCGGTCAGGGGGAGAACCTCCCCGCTGGCATGGACTAGCCGTCTCCGGCGTCTGGCCCTGGTGTCCGGGCTGTTGGCGATGGCTGTCTACCTGGTCGGCGGGTTGACCGACCTGGCATGGCTCGTTGCGCTCGGGTTGGTCTCGATGCCAATCATCGTGGATGTGGCGTTGTCCGTCCTCGAACCGGTCGAGGCCCGACTCGGCGACCAGTGGGTGGCCAAAGCGGCCAGCAGATTGCGCTCCTCGGGGGCCAAGGTGGTTGCGATCACCGGGTCGTACGGGAAGACGACCACCAAGCAGTACGTCGCCCACCTCCTATCAGAGGTTTTCCGAACCGTCGCAAGCCCGGCCTCGTTCAACAACCGGATGGGGCTAGCCCGCGCCATCAATGAGCACCTGGCCCCCGGCACCGAGGTGTTCGTGGCCGAGATGGGGACCTACGGACCGGGCGAGATCGCTGCCCTCTGCGAATGGGTGAGACCCGATGTTTCGGCAATTGTTGCCATTGGTCCCGTTCACCTGGAGCGTTTCAAGAGCGAGCAGAGGATCGTGGCGGCGAAGTCGGAGATCCTCGATGGGGCGGCGGTGGGGGTGATCGCGGTCGACCACCCTCTTCTGGCAACCCTGGCTGAAGCCAAGGCCGGTGCCATGGAGGTGATCACGGTGTCGACCGGGAACACCGAGGCCAAAGTGAAGGTCGAGGACGGATATCTCGTGGTCGAAGGGCGACAGGTTGCTCGCATCCCCGAGGGGGCCTTCCCCCTCAACCTCGGGGTGGCGGTCGGCATCTCAATGGCTCTCGGAATGCGTACCGAGCAGATCCTGCCCCGGCTCGGGAACCTCCCGCGACCGGAGCACCGCCAAAACGTGACCACCTCCGAGCGCGGGTTCTCGGTGATCGACGACACCTACAACTCGAACCCGGTCGGGGCGAGAAAGGGGCTCGAAACGCTCGTCGAGTTGGGGGCCGGGGGGCGCAAGGTCCTGGTGACACCGGGGATGGTCGAACTCGGTTCCCGGCAGCGTGCGGAGAACCTCGCCTTTGGCGCCTCCGCTTCGATGGTTGTCGACGACATCGTGGTTGTGGGCAAGACCAACCGGGCCGCCCTCCTCGAAGGCTCGGGCAGCGGCGGTGCTTCGGTTACCGTCGTGGCTTCTCGTGAAGCGGCAGTCGACTGGGTCCGTGACCATCTTGGCCCCGGCGATGCGGTCCTCTACGAGAACGATCTTCCTGACCATTACCCCTGAGGAGCTCGAATGGCCAAGGCGGCGGTGATCTTCGGAGGGCCTTCCGACGAGCACGACATCTCGATTCTCACCGGTCTCCAGGTGACCCGGGCTCTGGGAGATGTGCATGCGGTCTACTGGTCCAAGACCGGTGACTGGCATCTGGTGGACAGCGATCTGGAAGCCTCCGCCTTTGTCGACGGCGTCCCCCGAGGCTCCAAGGAGCTGAGCTTCGTTGCCTCACCGGGGCAGGGCCTGGTCCTCAAAAAGCGGCCGCTCGAGGTAAGCGCGGTGTTCATCGCCTGTCATGGCGGCCCTGGTGAGGACGGCACACTGCAAGGGATGCTTGATGTGGCCGGTCTCAGATACACCGGAACCGGCCAGGCCGCCTCGGCATTGGGGATGGACAAGCTCGCCTTCGGGGCGGCGATGTCCGCTGCGGGCCTTCCCACACTCCCTCGCGTCCTGGTCGCCACCGGTGACGAGAAGGCGCCTGAATTCGACGGGCCTTACATTGCCAAGCCTCGCTTTGGAGGGTCGTCGATCGGGATCG
>CAZSMJ010000075.1:0-9484 GCA_964608055.1 uncultured Acidimicrobiaceae bacterium
CATGGCAATCAACAGCGGGTCCAGCTGGCGGCAGCGTTGATCCATGACCCCGTATTGCTGGTTCTCGACGAGCCCTTCAGCGGACTGGACCCGATTGCCTCCGAGACGATGTCGGACATCCTCCTCGAGCAGGCGGCGTCCGGAATAGCTGTGGTCTTCTCCTCCCATCAGCTCGATCTCGTCGAGGACCTGTGTGAGGAAGTCGCCATCATCAACAAAGGTGTCATCGTGGTCGAGGGGACGGTGCGAGATCTCAAAGACGCGGCGCCAATCAGACACCTCGAGATCGAGCTCGACGGGGATGCATCGGCACTTCTCGAGTCGCTTGACGGAATTCGGAGCATCGACTCCTCCGGGGCACGGCACCATCTGATCATTGACGCCGATACCGACGTCCGCGGCCTCCTGGCAAGAGCCCAGGACGCCGGCCGTCTCCGACATTTCAGCTACACCCCGCCCTCGTTGTCGGATCTGTTCCGGGAGGCGGTGAGATGAGCGGTCTCGGGACCGTCTGGCAAATCGCGCGGCGAGAGTTGAAGGAGCGCGGCCGCTCCAAGGCCTATCTGATCACCAGCGTCGTGACCGCGGTTCTGGTTGTCGCCCTGATCCTGGTGCCGAGACTGCTCGACGGAGGCACCAACGAGTACCACGTGGGATCTGTCGGCTCGCGGAACGAGGAGATCATCGAAGCGGCCGAGTTGCTGGGCAATGCCAACGACGAACCTGACGCCGAGCCCTCGATCTCGATCGAGAGGGTGGATTTCGACGACCGCCAGGAAGCAGAGACTGTCTTGGAGGCAGGTGAGGTCGACGCCATCCTCGTGGGCGGATCCGAGGTGATCGTCGAGAGCGTCAGCGGCTTCGGCGGGTCTCAGATCCTCAGCTATCTGCAGCAGGGCGCCGCTTCCGTCGAGTTGGAGACCATCGTCGCCGCCGAGGGAGACGTGGCCGCCGACGTTATCGAGATCATGACCTCCGATCCCTTGGAGACCACCACCCTGAGCGGCCAGGATCCCGGCGACGACTCGCGCGGGGCGATTGCTTACGCAGGGCTGCTTCTCCTCTATGGCGCGGTGCTGTTCTACGGAACGTGGATCCTCTCAGGAGTCACCGAGGAGAAGACCAACCGGGTGGTAGAAGTGCTTCTGTCCAGCATCAAGCCCTGGCAGCTCCTCGCGGGAAAGATCCTCGGGATCGGAATCCTCGGGATCGCCCAGTTCGCCGGGACCATCGTCATCGCCATCACCACGATCCAACTCGCCGGGATCTTCGAGTTGCCCAGTCTCAACGCCTTCGCGGTGGTGAACCTGATCGTCTGGTTCATCCTTGGGTTCTTGTTGTTCGCGGTGATGTTCGGAGCCGCCGGATCATTGGTCAGCCGGATGGAGGATGCCCAGAACGTGGCGTTCCCAATGTCACTCACGGCGGTCGCGGGATTCTTCGTGGCGATCGCGACCCTTTCCGACCCTGCCGGGATTGCCGCGGTCGTTGGGACCTTCATCCCACTGACCGCCCCGTTCGTGGTTCCGGTTCGAGCGGCACTGGACGCCATCCCCTGGTGGCAATACGCGGCGGCTCTGATCCTCACGATCGGCACCATCATCGGTCTCGTCTTCGTCGCTGGTCGCATCTATGCAGGCGGGCTGCTCCGTTACGGGGGTCGAGTCAAGGTCCGTGAGGCGTGGCGCTCGGCGGCCGAGTAGCTACTTGACCATCCCGTAGAGTCGCCTTATGGGCTACGACCACCTCGAGATCGAGCAAAGTGGCCACGTCGCCGCTGTCTGGCTCAACAGACCGGAGAAGCTCAACGCCATGTCCGAGGACATGTGGGTCGATCTCCCCGCCGCCATGGCCGACCTCGATGCCGACGAGACGGTACGGGCGGTGGTTCTCGCCGGTCGCGGAGCCTCCTTCACCGTCGGGATCGACATCGAGATGCTCTCTTCACTCCAGCCGACCGGGATCTCACAGGCACAGGTCACCCATCGTCTCTACACCCAGATCAGACGGCTCCAAGTCACCGCTTCCTGTCTTGCCGACTCCCCGAAGCCGGTAATCGCCGCGGTGCACGGGCACTGTCTCGGGGCGGGGATGGATCTGATCACAGCATGTGACATCCGCTACGGGTCAGCGGATTCGGTGTTCTCGATTCGGGAGACTCGGATGGCGATCGTCGCCGACGTGGGAACGCTGCAACGACTTCCCGCCATCGTGGGGCCCGGTCACACCGCGGAACTGGCGTTCACGGGCGTCGACATCGACGCGAATCGGGCGTCCGAGATCGGCCTGCTCAACAGGGTATTTCCCGACCCTGCCGCCACCCATGAGGCTGCGCTGGAGTTGGCTGGCCAGATCGCCTCGAATTCACCGCTCGTGGTGCAGGGAATCAAAACGGTTCTCTCGGCCAATGACCCCCGATTTACAGCCGATTCCCTCGAGTATGTGGCACGCTGGAACGCCGCTCACCTGCTCTCCAATGACCTCACGGAGGCGTTGTCAGCGTTCGTCGAAAAGCGCCCCCCGGAATTCAAAGGCGACTGAGCCTCGGAAACCTCTTAGGACACGTAACGTTGAGTGGCCAAGGCTAGGAGACGCTTGAGACGGCAATCGTCATGGGTCAGGGTGACCACGATCTCGATAGTGCTCGTCGCCTGCGGGTCCGCCGAAGACGCCACAACCACGTCGTCGACGACTCCCACCCCCACAACCGAGGTTGTCGAGCCAACGACCACAACCACCGCGCCGGGCACGACCACGACCAGGGCCGGGTCGACCACGACCTTGTCCTCGGGTCTGCCTGGTGACCCAATCGATTTCGGTCCCGCAGCAGGCGACGTCTTAGCGGCGATAGGGGTCGCCCACGACGATGTCCTCAACCTCAGGTCCGCTCCCGGTGCCGACCAGGCGATCCTCGCCGGGATCCCACCCCTGTATTCGGAGCTGATCGCCCTGGGCGCGACTCGACAGCTGGCGGCCTCGATGTGGATCGAGGTCGACTACTCCGGGCTCACCGGTTGGGTCAATCTGCGTTTCATCGCATATCTGGGTGCCACCTCCGACGCCACTGCAGACATAGTGAGCAACCTTGGCGAGACCCCCGTGACCGAGACCATGCTCGAGCTCGGGTTGATGGTGGCCGAGAGCCTCGTCTCGGAGGAGCCGGCGTCGGACCTGGTCTTAGCGGCTGCGCCCACCGTCGGGGACCTCGGAGAGGTCACCTACGACGTCATCGGGCTTGGCGACGATTCGGTCCGAGGTGTGCGTGTTCACGTCTTCGGACAACCAGGCAACGATGGCTTCTCGCTCGATTCCGTGGAGGTGACTCCGCTCTGCGGGCGAGGAGTCGACGGCGGTGGACTCTGCGTTTGAGTCGGCCTGTCCTCAACAAACCGAGCACCCTCGCCTTCGGCGGCAAACAACCGGGCGGCCGCAGCGGCGATACCCGAGGCGCCGGTGACCACCACCACGCGATCTTCGAGACGCATGGTCGGTTTGTAGCAGACACCTTCGATCCAGACCCTGGCCCGGCCAACGCACCCGGGTCTTATGACCCTCCGATTAGAGGACCCGTCCTCTCGTTGCGCGACAGCTGAGACCCGATGATGTGTTGATAAGGCAGTTTGTTCTCATAAAGGAGGCAGCAAAATGACTGCAATCGACAGGGACCGAGTGATCACCCCAGAGGTCACCAAGCGCCGCAAGACATTCGTTCTTCTCACAACCGGGATTCTGGCAATGGTCGTCGGATTCGGTTCGATGGCCGGAGGCATATTCGGCGCCTGGTACACATATGACCAGGCCGTAGCCCAGGATGTGGTTACGCCCGATGACGCTGCCATCCCCGAGACCCCGGTGAGAGGCCCGTTCACGATGTGGGCCCAAGCCGACATCATCACCCAGCATCAGCTCGATTCGACCGAGGGCCTTTACTACTCCCAGATGGAGCGCACAGTCCCACAGTTGGATGAGAACGGCGCAGCCGTCCTCGACGAGAACGGTGAGGCCGTGACGGTCCCCAACGAGGCAAGGGCCTCTTGGCTGACCGCCACCACGCTGACGACCGCGCTTGGCCTCGGCATGATGTCCTACGCACTGTCCGCCCTGGCGATAGCGACCGGGCTGACCTTGCTGTTCACCGGATTCGTGTTCCTCTATATCCGCAAGCGGGCTGTCATTCTCTGATCGCCTACCGACGGATGGAATCGAGCCCCCACCAGGGGGCTCGATTTGCGTCATGGCGTGGCTGATAGCGAGGGGCTGGATCCGACCCGGATCCGGACAGCCAGGATCACCATGGCCAAGGGCAGCAAGAGGTTGGCGCTCACGATTACCGACGTGAGCGGGTCGCGAGAGAAGCTGTCCAGGACGTTCCTGGAGATCGGTTCGGCCAGCATCCCGATCTCGAAGCCTGTTCCGAGAAATGCAATCACGCCGGCCGCCCGGCGTCGAACCTGCTGCCCGCGCCCGAGGAGCAGGTTTGCCGCCACAAGTGCGAGCAACAGCACCAATGGGGCGGACAACGCGGTGCCGAGCCCGAACACGAAGTTGGAAAGCGGCGACAGAGGCAGATCCCATCCAAACGGTCGCCCCGCCAGGTCATCACGGACGGCCACCCAGGTTCCAAGGGCGGCGACAGCCAGGTAAGCGCCCGACACCCACCCCAAGGCCAACCGCAAGTTCTGGACGGTCTCTAGCCGAGGTGTCTGGGCCACCTTCGCCGTCCCGGTGGTGCGGCCTCTAACCCTTGCGGTCTCGTCGGAGCAGGGTCCGGACCGCCGAGTTCTTCCAGATGTTCGAGAACTGACTCCACTGTCGCTTCTTGTCGATGAGAGCCGCTGTCGACACCACCTCGCGGTCGGTGACACCGAAATGGGCCGCAACCTGGGTCAGGGTGTGGATCCAGATCTTGTCCTCGAGTCGGGACGTATAGAGCTTGAAGCTCGCCTCGTACAGCGGATCGTTGGCCCTGACCAGAAGATGGACACGGGCGACAGACGAATCGTCATCGCCTTCGTGGGAGCTGAAGGTGATGATCGCCGCCCATGGGTGACCTTCCGGCGTCATGTATGACCAGGAACGCTCGTCGGCATAGATGACCCGGACCCCGGTAGTGACCTTGGCCGGGCCCTTGCCGCCGCCGATTACGGCCACCTCTCCAGGAGCGATCCCGCCCGCCGGGGCATAAAACTTGTTCGAAGGGGGCCAGAATTCGCCGAAGTTGACCTTCCATGTCGAGATGATCTCCTCGGGGGTCGGTCCCGGGACCACGACCTCGTAGGTCTTCTGCCACAGCTGGCCGAAGCCCTGCAGCGGGCCGGTCGGCTTGCGACCCTCGACATTTCCCTTTCTTGCGCCCTCCGCCATCTCTCCGACGTGAAATGCGTCGACCGGCTTGGCCCAATTCTCTGAGTCTCTCGGCTCTGTCACTCGGTTCCTTTCTCCGATCCCCCTATCAAACCGGATCTGCGTTCCGTGACCGTTACGGGCAGCCGCCAGGACCACGAGATCCGGGGTCACCATTCCGTAACGGGAGCACGCCACAATGCGAGCGATGGCCGAATACGACGTGGTGGTGGTGGGCGCTGGCCCCAACGGTCTGGCGGCCGCAGCGGAGATGACCCGTGCCAAGAAGCGAGTCCTCATCGTCGAGCAGGCAGATGTCATCGGCGGCGGCACCCGCACCGAGGAGCTCACCCTTCCCGGCTTTCTCCATGACATCTGCTCGGCGATCCATCCGCTTGGGATTGCTTCACCGTTCTTCCGAGAGCTTGGGCTCGATGTCGAGTGGATTCAGCCGGACATCCCAATGTCCCATCCCCTTGGCGGAGGTCGCGCCGGAGCGCTGCTGCGTGATCTCGAGAAGACGGCCGCCGGGTTTGGTGCGGACGAGACTCGATATCTGCGGATCATGCGCCCATTGGTGGAGTCCGCAGACGACGTGATCGAGGACTTCTTGGGCCCCATGTCCCCCATCCCCAAGAACCCGGCGAGCTTCATCAGACTCGCCTCCCGCGGGGCGCTCCCCGCATCCACGATTGCGTCCGGTTTCTCCTCGCCAGAAGCGAGGGGGATTTTCGCCGGCCTGGCCGCCCATGCCATCGCGCCCTTCAGCGCACCATTGACAGGTGGTGTCGCCCTCCTCTTCGGGGTCACCGGTCATGCCTATGGCTGGCCGCTGATCGCAGGCGGCTCGCAACGAATCGCCGATGCCCTGGCCAAGATCGTCACCGAGGGGGGCGGGACCATCGAGACGGGGAGGTTGATTTCTTCCCTCGACGAGCTGCCCGCGGTACCGGTGGTCGTCCTCGACGTGATGCCACGGGCCGCGATCCGAATCGGAGGCGACCGGGTCGACGTTCGGCATCGCAGGCGATTCGCCGCCTGGAAGACCGGTCCCGGGGTTTTCAAGATCGACTGGGCCCTCGACGGCCCTATCCCGTGGTTGGACGAATGGAGTCCACGAGCCGGGACTGTTCATGTTGGTGGAACTTGGGAGGAAGTCGCGGCCGCGGAGGATCTGGTACACGGTGGGCACCACCCCGACGCTCCCTTTGTGCTGGTGGCGCAGCAGTCGCTGTTCGATCCGAGTCGGGCCCCAGCCGGCAAGCAAACGGCTTGGGGGTATTGCCATGTTCCGAACGGATCCGACGTTGACATGACCGCGGCAATAGAAGCGCAGATCGAACGGTTTGCCCCGGGTTTCAAGGATCTAATCTTGGAGCGTCACCTCATGAACGCCACCCAGTTCGAGGGCCACAATCCCAACTACATCGGGGGTGACATCGCCGGTGGTGGTTTTGGGCCGAGGAAAGTGTTTCAGTTCGGCTCGACCGGGCCCTATCGCATCGGGCAAGGGCTCTACCTCTGCTCCTCCGCCACCCCTCCGGGGGCGGGGGTTCACGGGATGTGTGGTTTTTACGCCGCCCGCGCCGCCCTCGCCGGGTAGCCGCCTCCAAATCCAGGGCTTACCCGGTCGTGGCTATCGCCTGTGGCTCGTCGTCGAAGATTTCGATCGCCTCGTCGAGCCTGGTGAGGGAGAAGATCTGTCGATAGTGGTCGGTGAGGCCGTAGGCGAGGAGACGGTGCCCCGAACGCTGCGCCCGGATCAATGTGGTCACCAGGAGCCCGATCCCTCCACTGTTCATGTACTGGAGACCGTCGAAGTTGAGAATCACGGCTTCAACCCCACCGGTCGCGGCCTGCTCGTGGGCTGTCGTTATCTCAGGTTCCGAAAAGGACGTGATCTCACCGGAGATGTCGATCACGCGGACACGCTCGGTTATATCGCGCACGGTCATGGTCAGGTTGGCGGTTGGCATTGTTTCCTCTCCTCAAGCACCCGCTGTCACGGCAGCGGTCTCGTCGTCATAGATGGTCATGAAATCGGCTAGGCGGGTTATCTGGAACACTTCCCGGTAGTGATCGCTGAGACCGTATGCACCAACCACACGCTCCTCGGCACGTGCCATCGCCAGTACGCCAACGATCACGGCGATACCCGTCGAGTTGATGTAGTCGACCTTGCTGAAGTCGAGAAGCACCCGTGCGCCTCCGGTCGCTTCGTACGCGGCCTCGAGCGACTCTTTGGCCATCCGATTCACGGTCCCCGTCAGTTCGATGATGGTGTCGCCGTCTTCCCGCTCCACCACCTTGAATTCAAACTCTTCGCCAGGCATGTCAGTCACGTCCCTTTCTATTCATCACGAGCTCCACGGTGTGGGTCCCGTCCACGCTTTCGGTGCGAAGGTCGTCGACCATTTGCCCGATCAGGAACAGCCCCCATCCTCTGGGAGTCTGTTCTCCGGCCAGCTTTGCCTCGAGGTTGGGAGTCTCTACTTCGGGGATCGCCTTGCCGCCACCATGGTCGGTGACCCTGACATTGACCGTGTGATCGGTGGCGACAACGACAACATCGACCATCAACTCCGGCCGGTTCTCGTTGCCATGCTCGATTGCATTCATCACAGTCTCACCTACTGCTGTCTTGAGACGCTCCGACTGGCCAACCTCGAGCCCGAGATCGCTCACCACCTCCATAACCCGCTCGATAGCGGCTCGCTCGTTCCCCTCTTCGCTGGCGAAATTGAAAGTCCCGAGCACAACGGGGACCGTAGACTCGCCGAAGGCAGACGCACTGTCCTGAGCGGACGAGGTCCGCTTGACCACGACCAGGGTGATGTCGTCCTCCTGCTCGGCGTCGGGCCCGGTGAATTGCTCCAGATCAGCCACCAGGGCGGACACCACGTCGCCATCCTTGGGTTTGACGCCGACTCGGCCCATCAAGCGGGGGAACCCATACATCTCGCCCTCGACGTTGTGAGCCTCGGTTATCCCGTCACTGGTCAAGACCATTACATCGCCGGCGTCGAGGGTGTGGGTTCGCTCGTCGTAAGTCATACCCAGCATCAAGCCGAGGGGCATCCCGGTTGCCCTGAGCTCGGCGACACCGGAGGAATTCCGGACGTAAGGGAGGTTGTGACCAGCGTTGGCGAAAACGATCTCACCGGTGTGGGTGTCCACGATGGCATAGAGACAGGTCACGAACATGGCCGGCGGGATCTCCGAGACCAACGCATTGTTGACCTCGGAGAGGACTGCACCGGGAGAACTGTGGTTGTGGGCCGCGGCGCGCAGCATCGACCTGCACGTAGCCATAACCAGGGCAGCGGGGACACCCTTGTCGGTGACGTCGCCGATGACCACACCGAGCCGGCCATCGTCCAGATGGATGAAGTCGTAGAAGTCGCCTCCCACCGCCCGGGCCGGTCGATAGAAGGCGTCGATGCCCCAACCGGAGATCGAGGGGAGGTCCCGGGGGAGCAGGGTCTGCTGGATCAGCGCCGCCACCTGCATCTCTTGGTGGACTCGTTCCCGCTCCTTGGCCTCCGCCTGCTGTTCGCGAACCAGTTGCGCGACCTTCATCGCCGGTGCCACCTGGGAGGCAAGGCTCCCCAACAGTTTCCGATCATCAGTGGAATACGGTTGATCCGAGAGACGGGGACCGAGATAGAGCGCCCCGAGCAACTCGCCCTGACCGATCAACGGGACGATGAGCTCGACGCCCTGGTCCCGCATCGTCTGGAGAGCCTCAGACTCGAGGTCGAGCGAAGACAACTCCAGGGGCTCGCCGGTGGAGAGAAGAACCGTCTCCAGGGGGTCGCCTGGTGGTATCGGGACCGCTTCGATGAGACGGGTACTCGGCCTGAGAGTTGCCTCGACCGCCTCCACCTGGGTTTCTTCCGTCTTGCGTCGTCTCATGATCTGGACCATATGCCTCTTTCTATCCCTTCATCGTCCCGAAATCGTTACGGAGGTCGTCCTTTATCCATACTGCGACGGAGGTTGGTTGCATGGTCCGGGAAACCACGGAGACCCATCCTTCGACTACCCCGTCTAGATCCACCTCGTCCCGCAGCGACCCGGCAAACAGGTCCATCACTCGTTGCGCGTCGTAACGCGAACGGTTGAAGCGTCGATCCACCCA
>CAZSMJ010000076.1:0-3097 GCA_964608055.1 uncultured Acidimicrobiaceae bacterium
CACACCGATCGTGATCACGACGATCGCGGCGCCGACAACTCTGAACACACCCATCCAGATCGGTGTGATCGACTGGATGCCGGTGGCCATCACCGGCCAATTGAGGCCCAGCACCAGGACGACGGTCACCAGAAGGGCGTAGATGCCCAGCTTGGTTGGCCGACCCTCACCGTGTGTCCGGCCCCCTTCCCGAGACCAAAGCAGATCCCTTATCGGGCCGCTCATGTGCTGGCTCCGACACAACCCAGCGCGGTTATGGTGCCCGCACCCAACCCATGGAGACGGCGGTCACGATGAAAACGATCGATATCCATTGCCACATGTCCACACCGGCCAGCCGCGAACCGGTGGCGTCGCACCGTCGCCCGCCCGACGAGCCATACGACTATTACATGGGTCAGGACTCGAAGGACCGAAATGCGGTGATGTACCCCGCCATCGCCGAGACACTGACCAACCCGGCGGCCCGCATCGAGCATATGGACCGGATGGGCGTCGACGTCCAGGGTCTGGCCACTTTCGTCTCCGAGTACGCCTACTGGGCGCCGGCTCGAGCTGGCGCAGAATCGTCGCGGATTCAGAACGACAACTTGGCGGCCACGGTCGCCGACAACCCCGGACGGTTCGTTGGAATGGGAGCCACCGTGCCGATGCAAGACGTGGACCTCGCTATCGCCGAGATGGACCGCGTCGTCGATGACCTCGGGTTCAAGGGTCTCCAGATTGGGGGGACGATCGACGGGCACAATCTCGACGAGCCTCGATTCCGCCCGTTTTGGGCTGCGGTGGAAGCCAAGGGCGTACCCGTCATCCTTCATCCCAGCGGCTACCCGGAAGGCCAAAGGTTCGGTGACTACTTCCTGACCAACTGCATCGGCAATCCTTTGGAGACGATGGTCGCGGCAACCCGGATGATCTTCAGCGGCTTGTTTGAAGAGCACCCCGGCATCAAGTTGGTGCTGCTCCACGGAGGGGGTTATCTCCCGTTCTACAGCGCCCGAGCCGATCACACCTGGGAAGTCCGACCCGAGACCCGCATCCTGATCCCCGACCACAGCCCGAGTCACTACATGAAGCAGCTGTTCTACGACACGATGGTCTTCCAGCCCATGTATCTGAGGCATCTGATCGAGGTGGTGGGCGTTGACCGGGTGATGCTGGGCACCGACTTCCCCTTCGACATGGGGGAGGTCGATCCCCGCGGCCTGATCGCTGCCACCGAAGGGCTCAGCGACGAGGACCGGGCTGCGATATCCGGCGGCAACGCCTCTCGCCTGTTCGGAGTCTCCTGACCGCATCACCATCACGTCTCTTCCTGGGGGGACCATCCGGGGCTCGACTTGTCGGAGGAGTCGGGCTCGTAGCGATAGCCGACCAACTGGGGCGCCCAACGGGCCAGGAGCAGAGCCCCACCGATACAGGCAAGGCCGCCTGACACCACTGAAAAGCGAATCGAGGTTACCGCGGCAACCAGGCCTGCCTCCAGGTCCCCGAGACGCGGGCCACCGGCAACGACCGCCATGTGTATCGACGAGAGACGCCCCCGCAACGCGTCAGGGGCGGCCATTTGCACGATTGTCCCCCGGAAGATCGCCGACACCACGTCAGCAGCTCCGGCGATCGCCAACATCACCAAAGCAAGTCCAAGTATCTCGGTGAGCCCGAACACCGCCATCGCCGCCCCCCAGATGATCACCGCGACGACCACAGCAAACCCCTGGCGTCGGACCACCGAGACCCACCCCGAGGTCACCGCGCCGAGGAGGGCCCCAGCACCCGGGGCGGCAAAGAGCAACCCAACAGTGAATGCATCCCCTCCAAAGACCGTGGTTCCCATCGCCGGGAACAGGGCGGTCGGCATCCCAAAGACCATGGCATTGAAATCGATGAGGAAGGTGGCCTGAAGCAAACGCCGGCCCTTGAGATAGCGGAGGCCTTCGGTGATGGAAGAAAGCTCGAACTTGCGGCCGCCGCCAACCGTGCGCTGGTCGGGGATGCGACGGATCAACCAGGCCGCGCCAATGAAAGCGAACACCTCGATCCCGTAGTTGAAGGGCAGGCCGACGGTTGCGATGAGGAACCCGCCCAGGGCCGGAAACACCGCCTTGGCGACATTGACCAGGGTCTGATTCAAAGCCATGGCCGACGGGAGCAAGCCCCGCCCCACCAATCCAGGGATGATCGAAGCGCGGGTCGGCGAATCGATGGCCGACACGCCTGCGTTGATGGCACTGAATACGAACAGCGGCCAGATCGCAGGGCGGTCGATCACCGAGTTCCAGAAGAGCCCGACCGCAGTCAAAGCGAGGACCAGTTGAGTGACGACGAGAAGTCGCCGCCGATTCACCGCGTCGGCGAGCGCACCTCCCACCAAAGAAACCGCGAGTAGGGGAACGAGCTGGGCTAGTCCGAGAAGCCCAACGGCAATCGTGGAACCCGTCAGGTCGTATACCTGGAAAGGGACGGCGACCACTGTGAGTTGTCGCCCGGTCTGAGCGAAGAACATGCCGGCGTACAACCACCGATAACCGGGGACTTCTCGCAGTGGTGTGACGTCCACCACCGCCATACGGCCAAAACGTCGCAGACGATCCTTCAATTGATCACCCTTCCCTGGCCTCGCCCGCGTGACCTTCCGAGGACTCACTCGACAGGGTGATCCGACACGGCGGGAAGCTGACCCTCTTGGCTGTCCATTCTACGTGGAGATGGCCGCACCTCGATCTCGGATCGCGTTGAACACCCATTCGCGGCTGACCGGATGGTGATTGACAACCACGTCGAACTCGCCCAAGGCATGCTCTATGGCGGAGATGACGGCTGCGGCGGCGGGAAGGGTCCCCCCTTCCCCGGCACCTTTGGCTCCCAGAGGATTGAACGGAGACGGGGTTTCGGTGTGGATCTTGGTCAGGGGAGGCATGTCACCGGCCGTCATCACCTGATAGTCCATGAAAGAGGTTGTGAGTGGCTGGCCCGTGTCGGAGAAGACCACCCGTTCCGATAGGGCATTGCCCAAACCGTGGGCAACTCCCCCGTCGATCTGGCCATTGACGATCATCGGGTTGAGGATCGTGCCGCAGTCGTGCACAACGACGTA
>CAZSMJ010000076.1:3197-9160 GCA_964608055.1 uncultured Acidimicrobiaceae bacterium
CGGTGGGAGGGGCATTGGTGAACACGACATCCATGCGAACGTCGAGGGCAGGGACAACGTACGGCCCTGACATCAGTCGCACCGTGGAGAACGGGACCGCAATCCCGTACGAGGCGAAAGCGCCGCAATCATGCACCAGCTCGGCCCGGACTCCGAGGATCCTTCCCTCCCCATCCACAGCGGCCTCGACTCGGCCACTCTGACCCCGCTGTTGGCTGGTAGCCACGAAGTGCTCACGTCGTCGCTCTGTCCATTTCACCGGACGGGCCAGGCGCATGGCAAGGGCAGCCACGACGTATTCCTCTGGATAGACAACCGCCTTGGGCCCGAAACCACCTCCGACATCAGGGGCGATCACCCGCATCTCGTCGGGGGAGAGCTCGAGATAGGTTGCGACCAGGTTGCGGACCGCGTGTGGGGCCTGGGTCGAGGACCACAGAGTGAGACGGCCTTCGACATCGTCCCATCTGCCAACAACAGCCCGCCCCTCCATCGAAGCCAAGGCTCCGCGATGCTCGTCGACCTCGATGGAGATCCGATGTGGTGCCCTGTTGAAGACAGAGTCGACATCGCCGTATCCGACGGCGATCGTGCCCACCAGATTCGATTCGCTGCCTGCATGAGCCGATGGCGCCCCTGCCATCAGCGCCGTTCGATGATCGATCACGACCGGGAGGACCTCGTAGTCAATGAGAACATCACCGGCGGCATCGACAGCTCGCGCCTGACTCTCGGCGACCACGACTGCCACGGGCTGACCCACGAAACAGACCTCATCAACGGCCAGTGGTGAGGCAGCCACGGGTTGTTGGATCAAGGGAGATGGGTTCTGGATCGGCATGGGCGTCTCCAAGCCCAGGTCGGAGGCCGTGAAAACCCCGACGACTCCCTCACCAAGCGCTTCGACTGAGATGTCCCTGATCAGGGCATGGGCCTCTGCACTACGCACGAACACCGCGTGGAGCATTCCCTCGAACTGGATGTCGTCGACGTAGCGCCCCTCCCCCCTCACCAACCGCGGATCCTCCAGCCGACGGAGCGGGCGCCCGATCAACGGACCAGCCCGCCGAGGTCCTCGAGATAACGGCACAGGGCAGCGGCGTCGAGGTCGCCGAGTCCTGCTGCACTCGACTCCATGTAGACCGGGATCGCAGCATCGAGAAGCGGCGTAGGCGCCCCGACCGAGCCCGCGAACTCTCTGATTATCCGGGCGTCCTTGAGGGCGATGTCGAGTCTGGCCGCTGCCGGGTAACTGTTGCTGACCATCATCGGGCCCCGAATCTCGAAGATCTTCGAAGAGCCCACTCCATCGGCCATCACCTCCTGCACCCGCGCCGGATCGAGCCCCGCTGCGATACCGAGGGCATGGGCCTCGGCTGTCGCGAGGTTGTGCACCACCACCAAAAGGTTTGCGACGAACTTCATTTTGGACCCGTTGCCGAAATCCCCGACGTGGTGAGTGGATCGTCCGATGGCGTCGAATACCGGTTTGGCCCGATCGAACGCATGGAGGCTGCCAGAGGCAAACACCACCAATGTGGCGTCGGCAGCTTGCAGACCCGTCCCCGACAGCGGGGTGTCCATCAGCTCCACCCCGGCCGCCGCCAGGGCGGACCTGGCCGCCTTTTTCGCCTCGAGTGGGAACGTCCCGGTCTCCAAGCAGACCAGGTCGTCGTGTGCGTTGGCCGCTACCTCGTCGACCACCGCCGCGAGTGCGGACGTTGTCGGCAATGAGAACACCACCAGATCGGAGTCGGCCGCCACCTCTCCCGCCGACCCTGCTTCGATCACGCCTTTCGCACCCATAGTCGCAGTCTTGTCAGGGTCGACGTCGAACCCCTTGACCCGATGGCCTGCACCCACCAGGTTCATGGCCATCGCCGAGCCCATCACTCCGAGACCAATCACCCCGACTCGCTCAGTCATTCGTTGCCTCCTCTAGTGCCAGCGATGCAACCACCCCGGCGTAGCCATCCACGGCCAGAATCTCGTGCCCATCCCCGGGAAGATGGAGGCCGCAGACGGCAGGAACGCCTAGAGCCCTCGCCGAATCGAAGAGATGTGCCGCAGGGCTCCCCGATCCGGTCACCAAGCCTGCAGCGTCCCAAAGCAGAGGCGCCAGGCTCTGGATTGGCTGTTGCGCAGTTGCCACCTGCCGCGGGCGAAAGTCACCAGTCGACTTCGAGTCGCCCATTCGGTGACCCAGGCCGGCGCCGATACCACCTGACGCCGGGGTGCCCCCATGATGACGCCCATTGGCGAGGACCACCGCCGCAACGAATGGCTCCCATTGGCCGATGCCGACCCGCGCCGCCATGGCATGGGTGCCTCCTCCGAGGACGGATCCGACAACGTCCCTGGTCAGATACCAGGCCGATTCGGTGTCGACCGCGGCGCCCAACTCGACCATGGTCGCCCGGACAATGCCCACCAACCAAAGCAAACGCCCGCCAGTTGTCGGATTCGGCGAGCGGAGCCGTCGTAGTTGGGCAACCGCGGCAGTTGGCTCCGGGCCCCTCATCACCCTGATGTGAGCTCTGGCTGCCTCCATGGCCAACTCCGGCTGCAGCTCCCACACCTCCGACACCAGCTGAGTGCAAAGTTCGGTCGCTTCCCGTGCGGCCTCGATCGGTGATGCGACGTCCACCGGCACCGGGGCCGGCAAGCCACCCAAAGCCCAGGGGAGAATCCAAGCCTCTCCCAGGGGCCCGGGAGCCTGGATCACCGTTTGTGCCACGGCGATCAAATGCGGATCGTGGAGCTCAGCTTCGAGCGCGGGCGCGGGCATCGGCACCCGGTGCGGAGGAGCACCCAGCTGCAGCAGCCAGACTTCATCATCAACCACAGCCCACTCGCATTGGGTGGCTCCCAGGAGCTCTCCTGCCAATCGCATGTTCCTCGCTATCGAGGTGAGAGTTGTTGCCCCCAACATCTCGATCAGCTCATCCCCCACCCAGCCATCCTCCCAGCGGGCTTGATGGCCCGTCACCCAGCCCTGCAACAGCGGGGCGGGCGAGCCCTTGGTCCCGATGACCGTGATCGTCCCATCGGTCTCGACTCTGGCGGTTCCCCCGGCGGAAGGTTGGAGGGCAGGCTGGACGATGACAGACATGGCCACAGATCCGGGCTCGATACCGGCTCGCTCCAGACGCTCCAGTGTCGCGACCGAGAACGCAGATGCCCAGCATCCGACGACACCCCGGGGCAGATCCTCGACAGTCAGGTCGAGATAGGAAGTGAAGGCTCCTGACCACTCGCCTGTGGCCTCCAGGATCGTCGAGGACCGCGCCACAAGCGGCTGCCCCAGCTTTGATGCGCGAGCCTTAATCTCGTCGTGGAGCGCCAGCGGCTCCCCGGTCATAGCCAGGCGAGCCCCACCGGACCCCCGCAGGCCGAGCGCGGCCGAGCCGAGTCGCATGTGGTCGATCGAAGCCCTGCCTTCGACTACGAAGCCGGGGAGCACAGGGAGGCCAACTCTCCGACCACGCGCCAGCCAGGCCGCCTTGGCGCCGACCCTTCCCGGGTCGAGGCTTCGATCGTCGTCGAGGTCGACGATCACCCGGTCAGGTGGTCGAGATGATCTCGTGAGAGGCGTAACTCGAGACCATTTCGATGCCGGTTTCGGTCACGTACAACATCTCCTCCAGACGAACCCCATGATCGTGGAGTTTGCCGTGTTGAGTCTCCAGGGCGAATGTCATCCCGGGCTGGATCTCGACCGGGTAGTCCAGTGACCAGATCCGGGATATCACGGGTGGATCGTATTGAGCGAGACCTAGACCGTGACCCCAGAAGTTGGCTGCGGCCTGGTCTTCCTCCTCATATCCCCATATCTCCTTGGCGGACGGCCACTTCGACGCCACGTCGGCTGTGGTGACCCCGGGCCCGGTGGCATCGATCGAGTCCCAAAGCCATTTGTGGGCAAGGTCATAGGTCTGCTGATGCTCGTCTGTTGGCTTGCCGCCAACGCAATAGGTGCGATAGACGCACGACTTGAACCCGTTCCATGTCAAAGCAGCCAGGTCGACTATCACCAGCTCGCCAGGACGAATCATCCGATCTGAGAAGTTGCGCCAGTTCGGCCAGGCGTTGGGCCCGGAGGACACGATCACGTCCTCCACGTCTTCCATGCCAGGCAACGAGTACAGCTTCTCGAACCCGAAGGCAGCGACCTCGTTCTCGGTCAAGCCGGGCTTGATGAAGTTGGTGATCTCGTAATGGACGTAGTCACAGATGGCACCCACGATCGAGAATGCCTTGATCTCGTCAGGGCTCTTGATCGCCCGGGCCTCCATCATCGGGGACATCCCGTCGGTCCATTCGATCTGGCGCGCCTCGAATTGGCGAACCAGGTTGATGTCGATGAAGTCGACCCCAAGGGGCTGATCGCGGACCCCCGCATCCTCGAGGTCGTTCATCAAGGCATCGAGGAACTTGTTGACTTGCTGCTCGGCGGCCGGGCCCACCGCTCCCTTGATCCATGAATACGAGTAGCGGATGTTCTCCTCGGGGATCCAAGGGTTGTGGACCTTGAGATGAAACCCGATGTCACCCTGTTCGTAAACGATGGGTGGCTTCCCGGCTGGGAGGACCACATAGCGCAGACCTGGCTTCAAACGGTTCCAGCCGGGCGTGAGTGTCGAGGACACGTAGCGCATGTTCTCGTCGTAGAAGAGGAGCAGTGCCCCCAGACCGTGACGCTCCATGGCCGCATGGGCGCGTTTCAGCCTCCAATCACGGACGTTGGCCCAGTTGATCCCTTCCTTCCAGTCGGTGCTCAGCCCGAAGAACGCTTCTCTCATTGGTGTTGCCGTCTCCCTCTTATCCTCAACCGACCCTATCGGGGATCACCTCGCGCACGATGTCGAGGAACTCGTCATCGTCGAGAAGACCCTTCTTCGCAAGTGACCGACCCTTGACTTCGGCGAGGATCGCCTCGATCTCCTTGGTCTCGGCGTCGAAGATGCCGTGCTTTCCGAGCCATATGGCCACCGAGTCGAGACCTGATCCTTTGCCGAGCACCACCTTCGGCGCACTTTGGCCGACGAGCTCGGGACGATAGGGGAATGGCTCGAGCAGATCGTCGCCGACGTTCTTGACCCAGGTGGCGATGATCCCCGACTCCACGTTGTACAACATGTCGCCGGTCACGGGACGATTCGACGGCTGGGTGACTCCTGAAATCTCGGCCACCAAGCGGGCGATCTCGGTGAACATCTCGGTCTTCACCCCCATGTCGATCCCGTACATCGTGAGCAGGGCGAGCACCGTCTCCTCGGTTGGTGCGTTCCCCGCGCGTTCGCCGATGCCGCTCACCGTGGTGTGGATCACCGAAGCGCCTTCGGCGACGGCCAAGGCCGTATTGGCCACTCCCATCCCGAAGTCCATGTGGAAGTGAGTCTCGAGGGGCACGTCGAGGCGTTCCCGCACCCGCCGGGTGTAGTAGCGGATGGCGTGGGGGGAGGTCACGCCGAATGTGTCGACTAATGCGATGTTGTCGACATGACCGTGGGTTGCCACGGTCTCGAGATCGTCGAGCAGTTCGGACATCGTCGCCCGGGTGGCGTCGATGGGAAAAAAGGTGACCTTGAGGCCGTTCTCATGGGCGTACTTCGTCGCCTCGACCGAGGCCTCGATCGCTTTCTCGACCGGCCATTTGTATGCCTTCTCGATGAGATGGTGGCTGGCGGGGACCTCCATGACGACACCGGCAACACCACAGTCGAGGGCAAGCTCGACGTCGGGGACCATGCAACGGCTGAAGGCATAGATCTCGGTCGGTAGGCCGGCCGCCACCATCCGCTCGATGGCCTGCTTGTCCGATTGCGAAACGGCCGGGAGCCCCGCTTCTATACGGTGGATCCCGGCTTCGGCCAGAGCTTCGGCGAGCCTCACCTTCTCATCGGCTGTGAACTCGACCCCGGCTTGCTGCTCACCGTCACGCAAGGTCACATCGTGGACCT
>CAZSMJ010000077.1:0-9036 GCA_964608055.1 uncultured Acidimicrobiaceae bacterium
TGAACCCGAAGGCCACCGCCGGCACGACGTACCAGGATGTCTCTTCCTGAATTTGGCTTGTGACCCGGACCGCGCCTGCGGCGAGGACGATCAGGATCCCGAGCAGGGCAACCATCCTCGGACGGGACCAGAACTCGGCCCGGAACCGGGCCAGATATAGTCCGAGCATCCCGATCAGGACAGAGATCACTGCCAGCAGCCCGCCCTGTTCCTGCCCGGCGGGCGCCAAGGTTTCGGTGGCGCCGATGGCGTCGATGTCGAGCTGAGTCAGGGCCTCTCGCTCATTGACGATGATCTGTTCGGGGGTGTAGGTCACCATCACCGGTTCTACCGCGTCGGCGGCAGCAGCCTTTGCTGCTTCGGTTCGTTCCGGGTCGATGAGATAGTTGGCCTGGAGGAAGCTGGCCACCACTTCGCCGGCGGCATCGCTGGCGCTCATGTCCTGAGCGGGAGGGTTGGCGTCGGTGTAGAAGACCAGAGGGGGATTCGAAGCCTGCCGGGCCCGAATATCGGGTAGTTCCTCCGGCGTGACCCGCACCCCGAACAGCTCGTTGATTCGCTGCAGGGTGGCCGTGCGGATCACCGGGTCGAGATGAAGTGGCTCCCGGAGGGCGGCCCGGATCACATCGTCCGCGGCAGTCACGGCCAATACCGAAACTACGTCGGCAGGAACCGGGTGGTCGGCGATGATCTGGGCGGTTACATCCTCGATCGGTCTCAGATTGACCTTGAATCCGATCGGTGCCGCGCTGCATTCCTGACCGGCATCACATTCCACGAGTTGGTTGAGATTGTCGGTTCCGACCACATATCCCGCCGGGATCTGGGCGTCATCACTGTTGATGGCGATGATCGCCGAGCCGGGCGCCACCTCGATCGACCATGACCCGTCGGACCCGGTGCCGATGGTCGCCACCTGGTCTCCCACTGTGACTTGGACGTTTACCCGCTCCAGGCCACGATCCACGCGTGCGGCCTCGGTATCGGGCTGGAAGATCCCGTCACCCTCGATGTCGAGGAATACCACCCCGCTCAAAACGGCGGGCTCAACCGGTTCGGTGGTCTCCTCTCCGGTGGGGGCGGTGGGCTCAGGAAGTGTGGTCGGGGTGGTGACCGGATCGTCGCCGATGGCGAGAGCCACCACATCGTCGAAGAGAGCGTTGGTTTGATCCCGGACCAGGTTTTCGATCTCGATGTTGGTGTCCCGGACTGGATCCACCCCGTTTCGAGCCTGCTCTTCGAAAGCCGCGGTGGCGACTGTGTCTTCGACGTTGGCTCCATGTCGAGCTCGATAGTCCTGCGAAGCAAGGGCTCCCACTTCGAGGTTGGGATCCGACACCGACGTGCCAAGGGAAAGCACGCCCCAGGTAGCGGCCACCACCACCACAAAGATCGCTATCCGCATCAAGGTCGGACGGGGCACTACTTGCGCTCGCTTTCGAAACGCTGATAGGCCTCGACGATGGAGGCCACGATGCGATGCCGGACCACGTCACGGGCAGTCAGTTCGACGAACGCAACTCCGGGGATGTCGCGAAGGATCTCCCGAACCACGTTCAGCCCCGAGTGTCGGTTCTCCGGAAGATCGGTCTGGGTCAGGTCACCGGTGATGATCATCTTCGAGTTGAAGCCGAGCCGGGTGAGGAACATCTTCATCTGCTCCGGCGTGGTGTTCTGGGCTTCATCGAGGATGACACACGCATCGTTCAATGTCCTTCCACGCATATAAGCGAGCGGGGCGATCTCGATAGTTCCCCGTTCAATCAGCGAAGCAGTCTCTTCGGGACCCAGCATGTCCCACAGTGCGTCGTAGAGCGGTCGCAGATAAGGGTCGACCTTGGCCGCCAAGTCACCGGGGAGAAACCCCAGACGTTCCCCGGCCTCGACCGCGGGTCGGGTGAGGATGATCCGTCGAACAGAGCCACTGACCAGGCCATCCACTGCAGCAGCCATCGCCAGATAGGTCTTGCCGGTCCCAGCCGGGCCCAAGCCGAAGGTGAGGGTGTTCTCCCGGATCGCACCGATGTACTTCTGCTGACCGTGGGTCTTGGGGCGGACCATCCGCCCCCGCCCCACCGGGATTCCGTCGGTGAGGATCCCTGAAGGGCTTGGCACCTCGTCGCGGACCATCTTCACGACCTCGTCGACCCGGTGACTGTCCAGGGGATGACCCTCTTGGACCAGGATCAGCAACTCGGCGAGAACGGTGCGCGCCTTCTCAACTGCGACGTCGTCTCCCTTGAGGACGATCTCGTCTCCGCGCGCGACAAAACGCACCTCCGGAAAATGGTCTTCGACTTGACGGAGATGACGGTCGGAATCCCCGAGTAGGTCCAGCAACAAGTGATGGCTGGGGACGCGTAAATACGATTCGATTTGGTCAGATGACACGGAAACGACGCCCTGATTATGGCGCCACCATGATTCTATCCAGTCACGGGACTTGGGCTATTACTTCGAATCAGTCGGATTCGGCCACAGACTCGATCGAAGTTTCGAGAAGCGAAGAGATGACGGCCTTGTCGGAGTCACGAACCTCTCCGGGAGTGCCCTCCCGGCGCATGAACTGGATGGCCGCAAGATACCGATCGACAAGATCATGGTCACGTCCGGAGGCCACGGCGTCGATGTCGATCACCGGCCCTTCGGCTGGCTTCGAGCCCGGAAACAATTCCGTTGCCCCGACGCCATAGACGTCGGCCAGCCGGGTCAGACGCTGGACCGAAATGGCGCGTTCCCCGCGTTCGTAGGCACCCACGACTGACGCCTTGAACTCACCGTCAGTGAAAGCCTCCACCTCGCCCAATGACCAACCTCGCTGACGACGAGCCGCCCGAAGGCGAACGCCAAGAGAGGCACTGAATTTGTCGACCAAGAATTGCTCTCCCATTGAGCCCTGCGCAGATACTAGAAGGTCGTCAACCCCCATGCCAGGGTCTGCTGAAACGGCTGGCGGCGACCACCGCAGCGGTTTCCACCCGCAAGATCGTCAAGCCGAGATCGATTGATGCCGCGTCAGCTGGGATCTCGGCCGGATCCAGCCCACCCTCCGGCCCGATCGCGACGGTTCTCACCTCGAAAACTTCGGTGCCGCCGCCCGGCACCGCCACCACCAGAGGTCGGTCCAGGTCATCCCAGGCCACGAGGTCGGTCCCGACTTCCATCAGCCACCCGCCTCTCGATTGCTCGAGGGCAGAAACCGCCCATGCCGTGGTCTTGCCGAGATGCGGGATACGGCCCTCTCCATTGCGAGTCGAAAGCCAAACCAGACGGGCGACACCAAGTTCGCCCAGTTTCTCCACCAGGAATCGGCACCGGTCACGGCTGGCCGGAGGCGCCACCGCCATGGTGAGAGGGCTCGGTCGCGGCACCGTCGCTTCGCGGTCACGGATGATCCGACCATCCTCGTAGACGCCTGTCCCTACGGTGCCCCGGCCGTTCGTGTAGCTGACTTCCTGGCCGGGCTCCACCCGCAACACCTTCTCCAAGTGATGGAGTTGGTCTCGGGTGACCGCCAGGGCTTCACCGTCCCAGGGCTCCTCAGCCAGCAGATGGGGGAAGTGGCTGCCCATCAGCCCGCAGAGGCGGGGCGATCGGTGCGCTCACCCCTCAGGTCCGACCATCTCCGCAGCAGCGATTCCTCCTCGGCGTTGAGCTGGTCAGGAATCCGGACTTCGACTAGCACCTGAAGATCACCCCTCGTTCTCCTTCCCAGCCGGGGTACCCCGAGTCCCGCCAACCGGAACGTGGTGCCGGGCTGGGTTGCCGGAGGAATGTCGAGACTGGTGACACCTCCCTCGAGCAGTGGAATCTCCACTCTCGACCCCAGGGTGGCCTCGGCGATGCCGAGCGTCACTTGATGGATGAGGTCCGAATCAACCCGATCGAACCGTGGATCACGGGCTACCAGAATCTCGACGTAGAGGTCGCCCGGCGGACCGGAACGCCCGCCCGACTCCCCACGACCGGTGAGTCGAAGCCTGGATCCGGAGGCGACGCCGGCAGGGACCTCCACGGTCACCGAGACGTCCTCGGGCACCGAGCCGGTGCCCGAGCAGAACTGACAGGGCGCAACGATCAGCACTCCTTCACCCCGACACGTCGGGCAGTTGCCGACGGTCATCATCGTGCCGAACAACGATCGTCTGGCCATTCGAACCGAGCCGCTGCCACCACAGTCAGGGCACGTCGACTGTCCGGATCCGGATTCGGCACCGGTGCCGCCACAGTCCGAACAAGTGAGCCTCGTGTGAAACGCCACCGATGCGTCAGTCCCGAAAGCTGCCGCAGCCAGGTCCACCTCCACCCTGACCAGCACGTCTCGGCCCCGATTCGACCGGCTCGATGAGGAGCCGAACAGCCCCCCGTCGCCGAACACCGAACGCAGAATGTCGTCGAAACCGCCGAAGCCCGAGAGGAGATCGGAGAGGTCGACCGTGTCACCGCGGTCATAGCGCCGTCTTCGTTCAGGATCGACCAGCACCTCATAGGCTTCTGCCGCCTCCCGGAACTTGGCCTCGGCCTGAGCGTCGCCGGGGTTGGCGTCCGGATGGGTCGCACGCGCCAGCCGACGAAATGCCCTTTTGATCTCCTCGGTGGTCGCGTCCCTACCGACCCCGAGTGTGGAGTAGTAATCCCTGGCCATTTAATCAGTCGGTTTTCGAGCTGATCCGGTCCTCTAGCTCACGGGAAACCTCTTCCACGGCCGAGATAGCCCGTTTGTAATTCATGCGCATCGGCCCGATGACACCGACCGAGCCACCTGCGCTCCCCGCCTCGTAGCTCTTCGAGACCACCGCCAGATCGACGTCCCTCCCCAGTTGGGCTCCGATCTGGATCGAAGTGCCGGAGGCGCCAGCGAGGATCCTCATCACCTCGGCCTCCCGCTCCAACACCTCGAGCACGCGTTGCACCGCGGCGAGGTCTGCCCAAACGCTCGAGAGACGTTGGGTCCCGCCAACAAACACCTCTGCCCCGGACGAGGCAGCGAGATGGAGACCATCTGCAATGGTGAGCACCGCCTCACGGGTGGGCTCGGTGAGTTGGCCCATGATCTCGTCTCCGATCTTGAGATCGCGCCCGAGGTCGCTTCCGACGACGGCGGCGCTGACGAGACGCTGAGCCTCTTCGATTTCGAACGGTGTGACCGGGACTCGCACCCGACCCCTTTGCTGGAGGACCCGCCCCCCTTCGGTCACCACCACGATCAGGATCTGATCCGCTGTGACCTGCACGCTTTGGAGAGCCCTGACCCGATCCCCGGCGATCCCTGGAGATATCACCACAGCCGGAAGGTCGGTGATTTCGGCTAGAAGGTCAGAAGTCGCCTTCAGCAACTTGGACAGCTCGAGATGGACCTCCCCGAACAGACTGTTCACTTTGGCCTGCGCCGCCGAGCGGAGCCGGCCCGGCCCGAGGTGATCGACGTAGTAGCGGTAGGCAAGCGCAGTAGGGATCCTTCCCGCCGAAGTGTGGGGCTGGACCACGTAACCTTCCTGCTCGAGCGCGGCCAAATCGTGGCGAACGGTCGCGGTGGACACGGAAAGATGAGCCTTTTCCACCACCACCCGCGAACTGACCGGTTCCCCGGTGCGGATGTGCTCCTCTACCAGTGCCCTCAGGATCTCTGAGCGACGATCTTCGAGCATCCCTACACGTTATCCGCAGTTGTCGGCTCCACCCATCCGATCGGAGCCTCGAGACCGAGCACGGCGCGATGAACCTCGTCCGTGAGCAGTGGCCGCCTCACGACAAGACGGCCGCTGCTGATCGCGATGACCCCGGCCTCCTCGAGCAGCTTGCCTTTCTCTGACCCGATCAACGACTGCACCCCCGGGCCATCGGAGACCCCTTCCGTCCGGCGCAAGCCCACAAAGAGACGGTCGATCTCGCTTTCCCAGCCAGAGACCGGGTCAGCTCCGGCGATCGGCCTTCGCCCGGCTTCGATCTCGGACAAATACGCGTCGAGACGGCGGACGTTCCGACTGCGGACACCGTCGCGGTACCGATGCGCCGCGTTGCCATAGGCCTCGTACTCGCCCTGGGCCCACACCGTCAGGTTGTACCGGCATTCGTGACCGGGCCGTGCCCAATTGGAAACCTCATAGCGGTCATACCCTGCGGCACCCAGCCTGGCCTCGGCCATTTCGTAACGGTCGGCTTGGACATCGGGATCCGGCGCCGCGGCGCCGGCGATCACCGCACGGTTGAGGGGCGTCCCCGGCTCGACGGTGAGCGCGTAACACGAGATGTGATCCGGACCGGCCGTGATCGTCCTCTGCAACGTCTGTTCCCAAGACTCATCTGTCTCCAATGGCGTGCCAAAGATCAGGTCGACGGAGACACTCGGCATCCCGGCCGCGCGGGCCGCTGCCACTGAAGACATGATCTGGTCGGGCCCATGCCGCCGCCCCAACGCCTCCAGCACCGCACCGTCGAAGCTCTGCGCACCAAACGACACCCGATTGAACCCAAACCGGCGCAATTCGATGGCCCGGCCCTCGGTGAAGTCTTCGGGATTAGCCTCGAGGGAGATCTCTGCGTCGGGCCGAAGACCGTGCCGGGCCTCGATGGTGGAGAGGATCCGGCCGAGAGCCAGCGGCGGGACATGACTTGGGGTCCCTCCCCCGAAGTACACCGAATCGAGTGGGTCCCAGGCGGGTGACATCTCGATCTCGGTCACGACGGCGTCGACGTAACGATCGATCATGTGCTCCGCCCCTGCCACCACGGCAAAGTCGCAGTAGGGGCAGACCGAGGAGCAGAAGGGGATGTGGACGTACGCCGATCGGGCGTCGACCAGATAATCGACAGGGCTCATTCGTCGTCGTCTACCCGAAGGGCGGCGACGAATGCCTCCTGGGGCACCTCGACAGAGCCCACCATCTTCATCCGCTTCTTGCCTTCCTTCTGCTTCTGGAGCAGCTTCTTCTTCCTGGTGACGTCCCCTCCGTAACACTTGGCAATCACGTCTTTGCGTTTCGCCTTGACCGTCTCGCGACTGATCATCCGCCCGCCGATGGCGGCCTGGATCGGGACATCGAAGAGCTGTCTGGGGATCAGCGATCGAAGACGGGTGGTCATCGATTTCCCGTATTCCTGTGCCTTGTCCTTATGGACGATGGCCGAGAAGGCATCGACCGGCTGCCCGTTGAGAAGGATGTCGACCTTGACCAGGTCGGCCTCTCGGTATCCAACCGGCTCATAGTCGAGGGAGGCATAGCCCCGGGTGCGGGATTTCAGCTGGTCGAAGAACCCGAAGACGATCTCGGCCAGTGGGATCTCACAGTCGAGCTCGACTCGCTCCGGGCCCAGATAACTCATGTTCCCGATCTCTCCCCGGTGGTTGGTGACCAGTTCCATGATCGGCCCCACGAACTCGGTAGGGCTGAGGATCATGATCTTGACGTAGGGCTCGGCTACACCGGCGAGGCTCCCCGAATCGGGCAGATCCTGGGGAGATTTGATCTCCTTCACCGACCCGTCGGGCATGGTCACCCGGTAGGCCACCGAAGGTGCGGTCGCCACCAGATCGAGGTCGTACTCGCGTTCCAATCGCTCCCGGACGATCTCCATGTGGAGCAAACCGAGAAAGCCGCAGCGAAATCCGAACCCGAGGGCGCGGCTGCTCTCCGGCTCGTAGACCAGGGACGCGTCGTTGAGGCGGAGCTTCTCAAGAGCCTCTCGAAGACGCTCGAAGTCGTCGCCGTCGGTTGGAAACAAACCGGAAAAGACCATTGGCTTGGGCTCGGAGTAGCCGGGCAAGGGTTCCGTCGCTGGCCGGATGGCGTCGGTGAGGGTGTCACCTACCTTGATCCGGTCGATCTCTTTGACCCCAGTTATCAGATAGCCCACTTCTCCGCTGCCCAGGTTGGCCACCGGCTTAGCGGACGGTGTGAGGACCCCGATCTCGTTGGCGTCGTGGTTCTCGCCGGTAGCCATGAGACGGATCTTCTGACCGGATACGAGACGACCGTCAACCACCCTGATGTAGCAGACCACACCCCGGTAAGCGTCGTAATAGGAGTCGAACACCAGGGCGCGCAGCGGAGCGTTCGAATCGCCGCCCGGTGGCGGCACCTGTTCCACAAGTCGCTGCAACAAGTCGTCGACTCCCGCCCCAGTCTTGGCCGAGATCCGAACGATGTCTTCCGGTGAGCCACCAAGGACGTTGACGATCTCGCCGGCCACCCGCTCCGGGTCCGCCGCAATAAGATCGATCTTGTTGATGGCCGGGATCACCTCGAGGCCGGCATCGATGGCCAAATAGGCGTTGGCCAGGGTCTGGGCCTGAACTCCTTGGGCCGCATCGATCAACAGCAGCGCGCCTTCGCAGGCTGCGAGAGAGCGGGAGACCTCGTACGAGAAGTCGACGTGGCCGGGGGTGTCGATCAGATTGAGGACGTACTCCTCTCCATCCTCGCCTACATGACGAAGTCGGACCGTCTGGGCCTTGATCGTGATCCCCCGCTCCCGCTCCAGGTCCATGGTGTCGAGGACCTGTTCTCTCATGTCTCGCTCACTCACCGCCCCCGTGCGCTCGAGGAGACGATCGGCCAGGGTCGACTTGCCGTGGTCGATGTGAGCGATGATCGAGAAGTTGCGAATGCGCGCTTGAGTGGTCACGAGTAGTGGAAGGGTGCCATTGTAACTTCGATTCCGCCCCTGCTACTCTGCCGTTTCCGGCGTTCTCACCAGGGGTTTGGCCGGTTTCCCACCAACGGATTCAGGTTTTCAACATGGCCAACATCAAGTCACAGATCAAGCGGAATCGCCAGAACGATGGATTGCGGTTGCGGAACAAGTCGGTCAACAGCGACCTCAAGACCAACATCAAGAAGGTCGATACCGCGGCCGCGGCCGGTGAGCCCACTGCCGATCTCTACCGGGCGGCACAGAAGAAGATCGATGTCGCCACCTCCAAGGGTGTGCTTCACAAGAAGACGGCAGCCCGCAAGAAGTCGAGATTGGCCAAGAAGTCTTCAGCCACAGGCTGACTTGTCCCCCTGCGAAGGGGGGGACCGTCCGACCGCAGGT
>CAZSMJ010000078.1:0-8993 GCA_964608055.1 uncultured Acidimicrobiaceae bacterium
GTTGCGATCCTGGTGTTCGCCGCCTTGTTCATCGTGCTTCCGGCGCTTGCCGCCGGGGTGGTCTCCGGTGAGTCCGGGCTGGTGTTCAATGTCGTCGAGGGTCTACTTCGTCTCGGTCTCTTCGTCGGTTACATCTGGGCCATCGGCCGCTCCGCCGAGATCGGGCGGGTCTTCGAGTACCACGGCGCCGAACACATGTCGATCCACGCCTACGAGGCCGGCGAGCCTCTAAGCGTCGAATCGGTGCGGCGCTATCCGCCGGAGCATCCTCGATGCGGCACCAGCTTCCTGCTGATCGTGGTGCTCGGCTCGATCGTCTTTTTCTCCGTATTCGGCCGCCCCGGATGGTTCTTCCTGATCACATCGAGGCTCGTCGGCATTCCATTGATCGCCGGGCTCGCATACGAGTTGCTCCGGTGGTCGGGCACCCGCGGCGGATGGCTTGCCGACACGTTGGCGGCGCCGGGGATCTGGCTCCAGAAGCTGACGACCCGCGTTCCCGATGAATCTCAGATCGAAGTAGCGATCTCGAGCCTGGTGGTCGCCCTTGGTGACGAAGCTTTCGAGGAGGTCTCTGCTCGGGGTGGGATCCCCGAGGTTGCCTTGGCGGTGCGCCGCTCGGTCACCGACCTCACACCGCAGGAGGGCTGATGGACCCGAATGTGGAAGCCCGTCTCGACGAGATCGAGTCGGTCTTCGCCGAGACCGAGGCGATGCTGTCGGATCCGGAAGTTCACACCGACTTTCCCCGGCTCGCCGATCTCGGCCGTAGGGCGTCGGAGTTGCGAGACGTGGTGACCGACATCCGCCGCTGGCGCGAGGCGTCCGCGGACCTCGCCGAGGCTCAGGACATGTCTGACGACCCTGACATGGCCAAGATGGTCGACGAGCTCTTGGAGGAGATCGCAGCTCTCGAAGAGCGGATCAGGGTGGCTCTGGTCCCCACCGACCCCAACGACGAGAAGGATGTCATCGTGGAGATCCGCTCGGCGGCGGGCGGTGATGAAGCCGCCATCTGGGCCGGGGACCTGTTGCGGATGTATGAGCGATACGCAGAGCGACACGGTTTTCGGCTCGAATCCATGGAGTCGTCGCCTTCTGACGCCGGTGGCTACGACAAGGTGACCGTCGCCGTCAAGGGCCGCGGCGCTTTTTCGAAGATGAAATACGAGGCGGGGGTGCATCGGGTGCAAAGAGTGCCCAAAACCGAGTCGCAGGGAAGGGTGCACACCTCCACTGCCACCGTCGCCGTCCTCCCTGAGGTCGAGGCAGTAGAGGTCGACATCGATCCCAACGACGTCAAGATCGACGTCTATCGCTCCACCGGCCCCGGAGGACAGTCTGTGAACACCACGGACTCGGCAGTCCGACTCACCCACCTCCCCACCGGCTTGGTGGTGACCTGTCAGGACGAGAAGAGCCAGCTCCAGAACAAGGAAAAGGCGATGCGGATCCTCCGGGCCCGTCTCTACCAAATCGAGCTGGAGCGTCAGAACTCAGAAGTCGCCGGCCACCGCCGCTCTCAAGTCGGTAGTGGGGAGCGGTCCGAGAAGATCCGGACCTACAACTACAAGGACAACCGGGTCACCGATCACCGCATCGGCCTCACCCTGCGTCACCTGGATCAGGTGCTGGAAGGGGATCTCGACGAGCTGGTCGACGCGATGGCTGCCGACGAGCAGGCCACCCTCCTCCGCGACGGGGGTTGAGGGCCTCAGCTTTCGAGGCCGAGGTTGGTGACGCCCTTGCGCTCCATGTTGCCCCAAGCCCGGGTCGACTCGCCACCGATGATCGCCCGGATCCTCCACGCCACCGTCAATTGCCGCAAGCCAAGGTTCTCGATGAACGCCATGACCACCAGGCGCGCGGTGTCGGCCGGGCCGTTGAAATAGCCAAACGACTCGTCGAGCAGCAAAGCCAGCAACGAGCTCATCAGTCCGACACCCAGCGCCAGCCCCAGCATCACCACGAGGTTGGTCAGGTTCAGTGCTCCCAAGAGGAAGGCGAGAGGAATCAGGAACCAGCCGGCGAACTCGATGATCGGCGCCAGAAACTCAAAGAGGAACATGGCGGCCCAGGTCACCATCCCCACTTTCCCGTACTTCGGGTTGAAGGTCATCGGCATGAAATCGCGGACCGCAGTCATCAGGCCCCGATGCCAGCGGATCCTCTGTCGTTTGAGCACCCGAAGGGTGTCGGGCACCTCGGTCCAGATGACAGCCGAAGGCTCGTAGACGATGCGGTAGGGGATCTTGTTGTCGATGTGATGACGATGGAGGCGCATTGTGAGGTCCATGTCTTCACCCATGTGCCCGCTGGTGAACCCGCCAACCGCGATCACCGCTGACCGTTTCCAGATGCCGAACGCCCCCGACACCAGGGGGAGGGCATCCATTCGCGACCATGCGGGTCGGGAGGCCAGGAAGGTTCTCACGTACTCGAGGACCTGCATGCGCGGCACCAACCGCTTCGGCACCTCGGCGCGGATCAGATGGCCGAGCTGCACCTTGCTCCCGTTGAGCGGGCGAATGTTTCCCCCGACCGCAATCGTGCGCTGGCGGTCTTCCACGACTCTTCGCATCGCCGAGACCAGGCACTTTGCGTCGAGGATCACATCGGCGTCCGTGCACAGCGCATACGGATATCGGGCGGCGTTGATGCCGGCGTTGAGGGCGTCGGCGCGACCTCCGTTCTCCTTGTCGATCACAGTGATGTCCACCGATCCCCGCCCTCGATAGATGGCCCGCACCGGAGCTGTTGGGATATCGGGTCGGTAGGGGATGCGGACCCGCTCCAGCTTGAATCCCTCCACCAAGCGCTGCAGCGTCTCATCGGTGGAACCATCGTTGGTGATCACGATCTCAAAACGGGGATAGCCGACTATCGACATGGAGCGAACCGATTCGATGATCCCGACAGCCTCGTTGTAAGCCGGGATGACGATCGACACCGGCGGCGAGGTCTGACTGGAGAGCATGTCGCCCACCCGTCCGAAGCGATTGAGGTGGTGGGTGCGCCGCATGGCGACCGCCGAGACGAGACCGAGAAAGATCATGTAGAGCTGCATCACGATGAAGTAAGTGACGATCCCGTACCCGAGCCAGCGCAAGATTTCGATGAACATCAGGGCACCAACGCATCCTCGGTCATGAAGCTCAGCAGCTCCAGGTCGCCGGCACTCGCTTCTCCTCGCTCCCGACGCTCTCGCGCCCGGCCCAACTCGCCGCAATCGGCCAGGGCCTCGGCCGCGGCGTCGCGAGCGAAGACATCGCCAGCATGAAGCGCCTCGTGGAGGACCTCGAGCCCTCCAGACATGTCGGCCAGCGCCGCCGCCGAACTGCGGCGCACCCACCAGTTTTGATCCTCCAGGCTCTTGCGGAGGGCGTCGTTGGCCAGGGGATCACCTATCTCCCCGAGCGAATGCGCTGCTTTGTTCCGAATCCGCCAATCGTCGGCGTCGAGGAAGCCGACAAGCGGAGTCACCGCCATCGGGCCCCCGATGTAGCCCAAGGCCTCGATCGCGGCGATCTTCAACTCAGGATCCTCGAGCCGGTCCAGCAGATCGCTGAGGCCAGGCCCGACGTCGCGTTCTCCGATGGTTCCCAGGATCCGGATGGCCTCGATCACCGCTTCGTTGGCGTCGCCCTGGTCGTGATTGACCCGGATATAGGCGAGCAATGACCAAACGGCGCCCGCGCCGAAGCCGACCAGGGTGTCGGCGAAGCGGCTTCGAACCCACGGCGACTCCTCACCAAACCGGTCGATGATTGCGTCGATGGCTGGGGTGTGATGCATCCGGCCCAAGCCCCTGGCGCACTGGATGCGGACCTCAGGCTCCCGATCGTTCAGGAACTCGATCAAGATCGGTGCCGAGGACTCGTCGCCCATCTCGGCCAGAGCCACCGCTGCCCGGAGTCGTCGCCCCAGCGGGAAGCGGCTGCGAAGGCGGGACGCCTGAAGTTTCACCAACCCGTACCTGTCGATGATCCCGGCAAGGGTGTCGATCTCGGGCCCGGCCATCGTGTTGCGGAGGTCGATGACCGCATCGAGGAAGGCGCCGTCACTCACCACTTTCGGGTCGATGTAGTCGGTGTGGAGGGGATAAGCCATGCGTCGGCTCAACACCCCCAGGTAGGCGCTTCGCCTCTGGTCGTGACGCTCCGTGCGTTGTCGGTGCACCGTCTTCAGCGTGATCAGCCCTAAAAGAAGGACTGCATCCACGACGAAGACGATCCCGACCGCGAGAAATGCGATCTGGGTTCCGTTCATGAGATCTCAAGAGACCATCGGTAGGTGACACCGACGAGTTGACCTGGTTGGTCAGTCGCGCAGCCTCTGTCTGATTCGGGCCATCAACTCCGGCAGGCGGAACGGCTTGCGCACGAAGTCGACTGCACCCAGATCGAGGCTGTCGACGATGGTTCGCTCGTCATCCACCCCGGACAGCATGATCACCGGGATTTCGTAACCGTCGGCCTGCCAACGAGCGATTACCTCGATCCCGAGGAGGCCGGGCATCAGATGGTCGAGAAGGGCGAGGTCGAACGACCCGGTCTTACCCATTTCGTAGGCGTCATCGCCGTTTTTGGCAATTGTCACCTCGTACCCGGCCATCTCCAATGCCGTCACCAGCAGTGTGGTGACCGCCTCGGAATCATCGGCGACGAGCACCCTCTTGGCTTCGCTCATGAAGATCTCGATGTCATGTGTTTCAACTATCCCCGACGAGAGTGTCGACAGGCGTGGCCCGGTCGGTTGGGCTGGTCGACACGCCATTTCTCATGCCAGTTCCTGAATCATCAGGGTATGGAGTCACAAAGACGCACGTAGCGACCAACGAGCGGCCGCTTGCCTGGGTGCCAATCTACAGCAGAGCAGGCCGGTTCCCGGTTCCAATCCCCACAACCCGATTTTCAGGTGTAAGACTCCTCCCGAAGATGGGACTCATCCCCGAGCACGAGCGAAGCAGGCTCGAGGCCATCGCCGGCCCCGAACAGACGCTGGAAGCATTGATAGCCAGGCGGGTATCAGGCGAGCCGCTGCAGTACATCGAGGGCACTGCCGCTTTCGCGTCGCTCGAACTCGTGGTTGACGAGCGGGTTCTGATTCCCAGACCCGAGACCGAGGGTCTCTATGAGCTCGCGGTACGCATGGTGCGGTCGCCCGAGGTGATAGTCGACCTCTGCACCGGCTCCGGGGCATTGGCCTTGGCGTTGAAAAAGGCCTTTCCGGCTGCCGCCGTGTTTGCAACCGACGTCTCTCCCGCTGCGGTCGAAGTGGCCACTTTGAACCGTTTCCAGACGGGCCTTCAGGTCTACATCGCCGAAGGCGACCTCTTTGATTCCCTTCCGGCCGCGATCCTGGGCACGGTCGACCTGATTGTCTCCAATCCTCCATATGTGGCCGAGGTCGATTTCGGAGGGCTGCCTCGCGAAGTGCAAAGAGAGCCAAGAGTGGCATTGGTTGCAGGTCCGTCCGGTCTGGAAGTCATCCAGAGGATCGGGGCGGTGGCGGCACAGTGGCTCCGGCCCGGCGGTGTCTTCGTGTGTGAGATCGGGGAATCCCAAGGCGTATCGGCCGCCAGCTCTCTGCTGGATCTTCCTGGGGTGGTTCGTCAGGATCTGGCCGGCCGGGACCGTTACCTCGTCGCCGTCAAACCGTGACGATCGACGCCGCGGTTGAAGCGGTGCGGGCCGGGGAGGTGGTGGGGCTGCCGACCGACACGGTTTACGGGATCGGGGTGGACCCCCTCAACGAGGCTGCGGTGGCTCGCCTGTTCGCCCTCAAGGGACGGCCTGAGCACAAGCCGGTCGGATTGCTCGTGGGCACGATCGCCCAGGCGAGGATGGTCGGCAGAATCGAAGGTCAGGCCGAGGAATTGGCTATCGCCCATTGGCCGGGCGCCCTGACATTGGTGGTCACACCTCGTGTCATCTTGGCGAACTGGGTCGGAGACGCCCAACAACGCACTGTCGGAGTTCGGGTCCCGGACCATCCTGTCGCACTCCAGCTTCTCGAGGCTTGTGGGCCTCTCGCGGTGACTTCGGCCAATCGAAGCGGCGGTGTGGAGGCAAGAGACGACGTGGAAGCGCGGTCGACCTTCGGGGACGAGGTAACGGTCTATTTACCCGGATCCGCGCCGGGAGGTGAGGCCTCGACCGTGGTCGACGCCACCGGCGTCGGCCTGGTGGTGTTGCGCCAGGGACCGATAACGCTGTGATTGCCGGCGGACTTCGGCCCTCGGCAACCCTCGCGACGCTTTCGGCTGGCGCCGCCGAGTGACACGACCCTCGGGCCGAACAGACGCCGGTCCGCCGGAGCTTCCGCCGTGTGGGACGCGACTCCCAACCGTTACTCTCCCGTCATGATCTCAATGGACTCCCTGGAGTCGGTCGATCCTGAAATCGCCGGACTCATTCGCAAGGACGTGGAGCGGCAGAACTCGCACATCCACTTGATCGCTTCGGAGAATTTCGCCTCGCCAGCGGTGATGGCAGCCTCGGGGTCGGTCTTCACCAACAAATACGCCGAGGGCTATCCGGGCAGGCGTTACTACGAGGGCTGTCAGGTGGTCGACGAGATGGAACAGCTCGCCATCGACAGGGCCAAGGAGTTGTTCGGGGCGGACCACGCAAACGTGCAGTCACATTCCGGAGCTCAGGCCAACATGGGGGTCTATTTCTCCCTGCTGTCGCCTGGGGACAAGGTGCTGGGTATGCGTCTCGACCAAGGCGGCCATCTCACTCATGGATCCCCGGTCAACTTCTCGGGGCTCTATTACGACTTCGTCGCCTACGGGGTCAATCCCGACACCGAGCTGATCGACATGGACGAAGTCCACGCCCTTGCCACCCAGCACCGACCCAAGATCGTCCTGGCCGGATACTCCGCCTATTCCCGAACCCTCGACTATCAGCGGTTCAGAGAGATCGCCGACGAGATAGGTGCGATCTTCATGGTTGACGCGGCCCATTTCATCGGCTTGGTAGCGGGACACTCGCATCCCTCCCCCGTGCCTCACGCCGACATCGTCACCGGCACCACCCACAAGGCGCTCCGGGGGCCCCGTGGCGGGTTGATCCTCAGTCGAGAGGCCTTCGCGGCAGCGATCGACAAGGCGGTGTTCCCCAATGTCCAGGGTGGGCCCATCGAGTCCCAGATTGCAGCCAAGGCGGTGTGTTTTCACGAAGCGCTCCGCCCTGAGTTCAAGGTCTACACCGACCAGATCGTGGCCAATGCGGCGGCCATGACCGATGCCATCCAGAAAGACGGCGTCCGGGTGGTGTCGGGCGGCACCGACAATCATTTGTTCCTGATCGATTTGCGGTCCGTCGACGAAGAGCTCACCGGCAAGGACGCGGCCAAGATGTTGGACGGGGTCGGGATCACCCTCAACTTCAACACGATCCCGTTCGATCCCCGGCCGCCATACCGCGCTTCGGGTTTGCGCATCGGCACCCCGGCCATGACCACCCAGGGGATGAAGGAGCCGGAAGCCGCCGAGGTGGCATCCCTGATCGCGCGGGCGCTGCAGAACCGGGAGGATCCGTCGGCGTTGGCGGGAGTGGCCGGGCGGGTCTCCGAGCTGGCGGCGAGTTTCTCGCCCTACCCGCACGATTTTTCCGGGCACGTTTAGTTGCCGGCGGACGGGCAGACCCCCCATCGCCTCGCTTCGCTCGTGCGGTCCCCCCTCTCGAGGGGGACATCAGGCCGGTCGGTAGGGTTGTCCCCCTGCGAAGTGGGGGGACCGACGCCAGCGAGCGCAGCGACGCGTCGAGGGGGGCCAGCATCCAAGTTGCTAACTTCGATTTTGACTACTGACTCCTTGGACATACCCTTTGTGAAACAATGCACAAGCCGACCGTGAAGAATGAATCGGCCACCAGGCAAGTGGCCGCCGCCATCGGAGACGGTTGGATACACGGCGGCTCCTTCCTCGGCTCCATTCTCTCCGGGATGCTGCTCGGCCTGCTCGCCGACCTATGGCTCGGCACCGACCCTTGGTTGGTCATCACCGGGATCCTGCTCGGCTCCTACTCGGGATTCATGAACGTCTGGCAGCAGCTGAAGAAGACCGAGGAGCTCAACCGTGAATCTTGAGCATGGCCCGGCCATCGAAGCCAATCTGGCGAAGGCCACTGTCGCCCGCGCCATCTATGTCGGGCCGGCATTGGTGCTCCTCTTCGGTCTGCTTCGGGGGTGGGACGGCGCCTGGAGCGCCGCGCTCGGCGTTGCGGTGGTTGTTCTCAATTTCCTGCTCGCTGGAGCCATCCTCTCGATTTCGGCAAGGATCAGCCTCCAGGCTTATCATGCCGCCGCTCTGATCGGCTTCTTCCTCCGTCTGGTGCTGTTCATCGGCGCGGTCTACCTGATTGCCAGCGTCGTCGAGGTGGATCGGATGGCGTTCGGGATCTCGGCTGTGATCGCCTACTTCACACTGCTGACCTGGGAAGCCGTAGCAATGACCAAGGACAGAGAAAGGGAACCCAGTTGGCGCCGATGACCCTCGCCGCCGAATGTGACGTCGCCAACGAGGTGATCTGCGCCCCTGCTGACGTCAACGAGCTCTTCGACTTCCCCGCCATCTTCACCATCGGTGGGTTCGAGGTGAGCCGCACCGAGATCCTCATGATCTTCGCCGCCTTCGTGGTACTCATCCTCTTCTACGTCGGGCTCCGGCAACAGCGTCTGGTCCCTTCCAAGTTTGGGGTCGCGATCGAGGGCATGATCGGATTGGTGCGCGACGGGATTGGCCGCGATGTGATCGGGCCGGAGTCGACCAAGTACCTGCCCTACCTGCTGGCGATGTTCTCCTTCCTCCTGGTTGGCAATCTGTTCGAGATCACGCCGCTGATCAACTTCCCGATCACCTCTCGGATGGCGATACCGCTCTTCCTCTCCCTGGTGACGTATTGGATCTTCGTGATCGTCGGCTTCGCCAGGAACCACTTCAGATACCTGATCGACACCGCATGGCCGAAGGCGGTTCCCAT
>CAZSMJ010000079.1:0-8887 GCA_964608055.1 uncultured Acidimicrobiaceae bacterium
GGAGTGAGAGCGAGCCTCTGCAGCCTTCGACATGTGAACCGGCTCTGGCTCCTCAGCAGGAACCACCACCAGTTCGGTCTCCGACGGGCTGGACCCGGGAACCTGCTCGAGCCAATTGGGGGGGGTGGTGCCCGGCGCCACGTCCTCGGCGAGGCGGTCGAGCCAATTCGACTCACCGTCCTCTGCCACCAGGGCCTCGGCCATGCCGAGACGATGGAGCGTGTGGAAGATGCGAACGGCAGTTCCCCGGCCGAACTTCACTTCGAGATGATTGAAGGTGAACGGCTGGACCAGGGTGACCAGGGCATGCCAGTCCGCCGGCTCGATGGTTATCGGGCCGTCGATCTCGTGAATGAGTCGGACGCCCGTGGCTTCGAAGAGACCAGCGTCCACGACTTCGCCTTCCAAAGACCTCAGGGCCTCGACGTCGAACAGGATTTCCTCAACGGTCCAGCCCTTGATCTCCGGGCCGTCGGCCGGTCCGACCGAGAATGTGCCGGTTTCGATGCCCGAAAGGACGTACAGGATGTCGGCGATGCCGCTGCGATCGGCTCCGAGATAACTCCCCTTGGCCCCGATCAGCTCCGCGCCGGTGACTCTGCCCTCAGCGAAGAAGACCCGCGCCTGCTTCTCCCCGTCGATGTCGAGGGAACCCGTCTTCTTCGTGACCTGCATGATCTGGAGGAGGTCGTTGACACTCCAATCAGCGAGTTGGCCCGAAAGCTGCATCTGTGATTCCATGGATGGGTTCCTGTCCCTTCGGGTGACTATCGGCATCCAAATATGGAGGGTTGAGCCAGTTCATCCCTCTTTTCGAGCCTTCATAGCCCTTTTTTGCTCCCGCAGAGTGGCGACGTCTTCGAAGCTGGCCACATCGGCGATGCTCGGCCAATCCGCCGCTTTCTCCTCCCATCCATTCGGTCCAACCCCGAGCCGTTTCCCCAGCACGCCGACGAAGATCCGGGATTTGGCGACCCCGAACCCGGGAAGGGCCTGGAGACGTCTCAGCAGTTCCGCCCCGTCCGCCGCCGTCTCCCACAGGTTCTCGGCGCGTGCTCCGTAGTCGGAAACGATGACCCGGCACAGCTCCTGGGTCCGGCCCGCCATCGACCCCGGATAACGGTGGATCGCCGGTGGGCCCTTGAAGACGCTCTCCAACTCCTCGGGATCCCATTCGGCGATCCGTCTCGAGTCGAGATCCTCCCCGAGACGGTCCTTCAAGAGCTGGGGCCCGTAAAAGGCACGCTCCATGGGGAACTGTTGGTCGAGGAGCATGCCGATCAGGAGGGCAAGACCGTCGGTCGCGAGAAGGCGGTTGGCTTCGTCGGACTCGGTGAACGGGAGACTGTCTGGTCGGTCCATGGGACCGAACCGTAGTTCTCAGAACAGGACGCGAATCAGGACGTAGAGGACCAGCAAACCGGCTGGGGCGAATGCGGCAATGGAGGTCGGTTGTCTGTTCTGCCCGTTCATGCTCATGTTTGACGTCACCGTATGGTGAAAAGGTTTCAAGGTATATGGGGGTTCTCCCCCATTGGTCCCCGTCAAGTTCGGCAAGAATGCGAACAGACTGAAATGAAAGACGACATTTACATAGTCGACGGGTGTCGAACCCCAATGGGCAAGCTCGGCGGCCAGCTCTCCCATGTCCGGCCTGACGATCTGGCCGCTCATGCCATCAACCGTCTCCTGGCCCGCAACTCCGACGTCGACCCGATGGCCATCGAGGACATCCAGTGGGGCGCCGCCAATCAAGCCGGTGAGGACAATCGCAACGTCGCACGCATGGCCGGGCTGCTCGCCGGGCTTCCGATCGAGATCCCGGGAGCCACCGTGAACCGGCTCTGCGGCTCTGGGATGCAGGCGGTGGTGTCTGCGGCCCACGCCCTTCGCGGTGGTTGGGGGGACCTGATGATCGCCGGGGGATCCGAATCGATGAGCAGGGCGCCATACGTGGTCACCAAGAGCGACCGGGCGTTCCCGACCGGATTCCCCGACGCCGCCGACACCGTGATCGGATGGCGATTGGTGAATCCGAAGATGACCGAGCTGTATCCGCCGATCACCCTGGGAATGACCGCCGAGATGGTGGCGGAGAAGTACGACATCTCACGTGAGGACCAAGATGGCTTCGCCCTTCGCAGTCACCAGCTCGCCCTGGAAGCAGTTTCGGCCGGGCGGTTCGATCAAGAGATCGAGCCCATGGAAGCCCCCACCGACCACCGACGCCGGGAGACCAAGACGGTGACCCAGGACGAGGGCCCCCGGGCCGATACCTCGTTGGCGCGGCTGGCAGACCTGCCCCCGGTTTTCAAAGAGGAAGGCACCGTCACTGCAGGAAACTCGTCACCGATGAACGACGGCGCGGCTGCCCTCCTTCTGGCGACTGACGCGGGTCTGGAAGGCAACGGTCTTCAGCCTTTGGCTCGGGTCGTGGCCTCTGCCGCCGTCGGGGTTCACCCCGACCTCATGGGGATCGGCCCGGTGCCCGCATCGGAAAAGGCTCTGAGCCGTGCTGGGATCGAGGTCGACGACCTCGATCTGGTCGAGGTCAACGAGGCTTTCGCCTCTCAGGCAGTCGCCAGTCTTCGTTTGCTCGGGCTCGACGAGGGCCAAGTGAACGTGAATGGGGGCGCCATCGCCATCGGCCACCCACTCGGGGCATCGGGGGCGAGGATTCTGGTCACACTGGTCCACGAGCTGGCCCGTCGCCAGGGCCGGTACGGGCTCGCCACAATGTGCATCGGGGTGGGACAAGGGATCGCCGTGGTCGTCGAGCGTGTCTGAGGGACCACTCCGCGGCACCCTCGTCGTCGAGTTCGGCAATCTGATTGCGGCTCCCTATGCAGCAATGCTCCTCGGCGATCTCGGGGCGCGCGTGATCAAGGTCGAGCCTCCCGACGGCGACCTGGGGCGTCGTTTCGGGCCGTTTCAGAACGGGGAGTCGGTCTTCTTCATGGCGGTGAACCGGGGCAAAGAGTCCCTAGCCCTCGACACCAAGGATTGGGTCGCGAAGCGAGTGCTCGACAATCTGGTGAAGAAGGCCGACGTGGTCATCAGCAATCTGCGTCTCGGCGCGATGGAGCGTCTCGGGTTGGGTGAGATCAGGGCCCGTGACCTGAATCCGAAACTCATCTATGCGGTGATCTCAGCCTTTGGGCCCGATGGCCCCTATGCGAGGAGGGCGGGAATCGACGTCGTCTTCCAGGGTGAGTCGGGGATGATCTCGATCACCGGTGATCCCAAAGACGGCCCACACAAGACCGCCACCTCGATCGGCGACTATCTGGCGGGCACCAATCTGGCGCTGGCGGTATCCGCGGCCCTCGCCGGGAAAAGGTCGAAAGGCTGTCGGATCGACGTCTCGTTGCGAGACGGGGTGATGGCCGTCCAATCCGGTTGGAACGCCCTCGCCTTCGCCACGGGCGAGCAACCAACTCGGACCGGGACCGCCAGCCCGTTCATCGCGCCCAACCAGGTGTTCGAAGCGTCCGACGCCCCCTTTACCCTGGCAATCGTCTCCGAACGACATTTCGAGTTGCTCGCCGATGCCCTCGAGCGGCCCGATCTGGCCAAGGACTATCCGACCAACGAGGCGCGGATGGTCAATCGCATCCAATTGGCCCGCAAGTTGGGCAACGTGTTCAAGACTGAAAGCGCGGAGTATTGGATCGACCTGCTCGAGCAGGTGGGCCTCCCCGCTGGACGGGTGCTCACTCTGGCCGAAGCCTTCGATGACCCCCAGGCGCGCCACAACGAGATGCTGGTCGAGCTCGAGCATCCGGTCGCGGGCGGCATCAGGGTGACCGGGTCACCGATACGAGTCGACGGCGCGCCAGCCAGGGCCGACCTCTCACCCGCCACCCTCGGTCAGCACACAATGCCGATTCTTCGCGAGCTAGGTGTCGACGACGGCACCATCGAGCAAATGGTTGAGGCCGGGACCGCCGTCGTATCGTGAGCCGGTGATCCACTGGGCACCTGAGGTGAGTGACGACTGGGGCGAAGTGCTCGCCGCTCTCACCCGCGCCTTCGAGGCAAGCCGCGCCGCCGCCCAGTCGGGAGATTCAATCGTCTACGTGGTGCACAACGATGACCTCCTGGGACGACGCGGTGCGGGAAAGGCAATGCTCGCCACCGGCCTGCTCTCTGCGGCGCGTACCGCCGCGGTGGAGGGAATCAGGGAGGGATGGACAGTCAACGTCCTCGCCTTCTCGGCCGGCACCGATCCCGAGACAGTCATGGATTGGGCCACCCATCTCGTGCAATCGTCCGATGTCACTGGTGAGGTCTTGCGGATCGGCTCAGATCACATCGGAAAGGCGCTCCCATGAACGGAGTGGTCGTGGTCACCGGAGCCGCCCGTGGCATCGGCCGAACCATCGCGGAGAAGATGGCCACGACCGGGCCGCTGACGGTGATCGGTGTCGATCTGGCCCCCGAGCTGGCCTTGTCTGAACAGATCACCGCAGTCCAAGTCGATCTGACCTCGCCCGAAGGGCCGGAGACGGTGCGCCAGGCAGTCGAAATCTCTGGTCTCCCTTTGATCGGGTTGGTGAACAACGCCGGGATCACCAAGGACTCCCGGCTGGTCAACATGAGCGATGAGGACTTCCGCTCGGTCCTCGAGGTGAACCTGGGCGCTGCCTACCGGCTCGCAACCGTCCTGGCCCCATTGATGAGCGACGGAGCGTCGATCGTCAACATCTCCTCCCGTGCCTATCTGGGGAACTTCGGCCAGTACAACTATTCGATGTCCAAGGGCGGGGTGGTCGGGCTCACCCGGGCGTTGGCTCTCACCCTGGCTCCGGCGATCCGGGTCAACGCGGTGGCCCCCGGTTTGATCTCCTCGGAGATGAGCATGGCCATCCCCGAAGATGTGCGAGATCGGATGGTGTCGGCCATCCCTCTGCAACGCATGGGAACCCCGGACGAGGTGGCCAACCTGGTGTGGTTCCTCCTCACCCCGCTCTCCAGCTACATCACCGGCGAGGTGATCGTGGTAGGGGGCGGAAGGAGCCTGTCTTAGGGACCCCCTCCCGACCCTTCGGTCGGGCGGTCCCCCCGCTTCGCAGGGGGACAACGTCTTGTCCACCAGCGCCTCACGCGGCGGAAGCTCCGGCCGACCGGCGTCTGTTTGCCCGAGGCTGCACTCACGCGAATCGATGAGACCCGAGGGACAACTGAGGGTTGGCCGAGGGCAAAGTCGGCCGCATATTTCAGTAGTAGTAGCGGCTCACCGTCTCGGCGACCATCGCCGGCTTCTCGCCGCCCTCGACCTCCATCGTTACCTGTCTGTTGACCTGGATCCCGCCCGGAACCTCAGAAACCGCAAGCAGGGCAACGCGGGCCCTGATCCGCGCCCCGACCGGGGCCGGGGCCGGGAACCGCACCTTCTCCAAGCCGTAATTGATCGCCATTTTGGGCTCGCCGACGTCGAGTTCCACCTGGCCTGAGAGGGGCACGGTCAGCGCCAACGTGAGAAACCCGTGGGCAATGGTCCCCCCGAACGGCCCCTGGGCCGCCTTCACCGGGTCGACGTGGATCCATTGATGGTCGCCCGTAGCCTCGGCAAAGGCATCGACACGGTCTTGGGTGATCTCCATCCAATCGGTGACACCGATCTCCTCACCCTGCATCGAGGCGAGCCTGTCGACCACTTCCATACCGTGGATTCTGACACAAGCCCGCAGATCGCCTAGTTTGGTGGCATGGCCAAAGAGACCAAGCTCATGGTCTGGATCGACCAGGACCTGTGCACCGGCGACGGAATTTGTGAAGAGATCACCCCTGACGTGTTCGTGGGGCGTGACGACGGGTTGTGGGTGGTCAAAGAAGAGGCCAAGTACTTCGACAGGACCGTGATTTTCGACGCAGAACAAGCTCCTGACGGCCCTCGGGGCATGGCCCGCATCCCCGACGCCCTGATCCAAGACGCCCTCGAGTCTGCCGAGGAGTGCCCGGGCGAATGCATCATGATCGAGCCCTACAACCCTGACGCCCTCTACGAAGGCTGATCGACTCGAAGGCCACCCCGGCTCCGCCCTGCTGACAACTACGCTCGGCTGACCAGATGCAGGTACTGACCACCCGGGTCGATCCCCGTTCCGAGGAGTACCGGGCCAACCGCGCCGCCATGGAGGCGAAGTTGGCCGAGTTCGAGTCCCTGATGGAGCAGGCACGCCAGGGCGGTGGCGAGAAGTACGTTGCGCGTCATCGCGAACGCGGAAAACTCCTGGCTCGGGAGCGGATCGAGCTCCTCCTCGATCGCGACGCTCCTTTCCTCGAGTTTTCCACCCTGGCGGCATGGGGCACGGACAAGAACCTCGGCGCCAATGTCGTCACCGGCATCGGGGTTGTCGAGGGAGTGGAGTGCGCAATCCTCGCTCACGACCCGACCAGTCAGGCCGGCTCGATGAACCGTTACTCGGTGTCCAAGACCCTGCGCATCATGGATATCGCCCGCGAGAACCGCCTCCCCCTCATCAATCTCGTCGAGTCCGGTGGGGCGGATCTTCCGGATCAGGCGGAAGTGTTCATCGTCGGCGGAAAGTGGTTCCGCAACCTCACCCGGCTCTCCAAGCAGGGCATTCCCACCCTGGCCCTGGTCTTCGGGAGCTCGACTGCCGGAGGCGCCTATTTCCCCGCGATGTGCGACTACTCGGTGATGGTCAAGGATCGGGCCAAAGTGTTTCTGGGCGGGCCGCCGCTGGTGAAGATGGCGACCGGTGAGGAATCGACAGACGAGGAGCTCGGCGGAGCCGAGATGCACTCCAAGGTTTCCGGGCTCTCGGATTACTTCGCCCAAGACGAGCAGGAGGCGATCCGGATGGGCCGGGAAATCGTCTCTCATCTCAACTGGCGGAAACTCGGCTACGGGCCGACGAAGCCGGCCGACGACCCGGTCCACGACATCGACGACATCCTCGGTGTCATCTCCCATGATCTCCGCGTTCCCTTCGACATGAGAGAGATCCTGGCCCGCACCGTCGACGGCTCACGTTTCGAGGAGTACAAGGCGGTTTACGGGACCTCGATCCTCACCGGTTGGGCCTCCATTCACGGGTTCCCGGTAGGAGTGGTGGCCAACCAACAGGGCGTGATCTTCTCCGAGGAGGCGCAGAAGGCGACCGAGTTCATCCAACTCTGCAACCGGTACGACACCCCGATCATCTTCATCCACAACACCACCGGGTACATGGTGGGCAAGGAGTACGAGCAGCGGGGGATCATCAAGGACGGGGCGAAGATGGTCAACGTGGTGGCCAACTCCGAGGTGCCCCATATCTCGATCATGGCCGGGGTGTCCTATGGAGCCGGAAATTACGGCATGTCAGGGCGGTCCTACGACCCCCGCTTTGTCTTCGGCTACCCGAGTCACAAGGTTGCCGTGATGGGACCCAAGCAACTCGCTGGGGTGATGTCGATCATCGCTCGTCAGGCTGCCGAGGCCCGGGGCGAGCCAATCGACGAGAAGGAAGACGAGAGGCGGCGCTTGGAGATCGAGACCCAGATCGAATACGAGGAACAGGCCTATTACTCGACATCACGGGTGCGGGACGACGGTCTCATCGATCCCCGCGACACCCGCACCGTACTCGGCATCGCACTGTCGGCGACTCACTCCGCAACGGTCGAAGGCACTGACCGATTCGGTGTTTTTCGGATGTGAACCCTCTCGATCGCGAACTCGCCCCGGTCCCGCAGGCTAGGGTCGATTGAGTTGCACGAGGCTCTCCCCTGACGCTCGTGAAGCGAGAAATGGAGGAAGCAAATGAGAGCAAGTAAATCACTGGTCGCAGTTGCCGCACTGATACTGGTGCTCGCCGCCTGTACCGAGGCGGCCGACACCACGACGACTGCAGGAGGGACACCCGAGACCACCGAGGGCGGGGATGGCGCAACGACCACCTCCGGGGGTGGGGAGACCAGCACCACTGCTGGCGCACCCGCGGGTGACGGAAAACTGGCAGAGGTCCAAGCGCGTGGCAGCCTGATCTGTGGTGTCAACAACGCCGTTCCCGGGTTCGGGTTCGTCGACGAGGCAGGCGAACACGTCGGCTTCGACATCGACTTCTGCCGTGCCATCGCTGCCGGGGTCCTCGGCGACCCTGACGCCGTGGAGTTCGTCGACCTCACCACGGAGACGAGATTCACTGCGCTTCAGTCGGATGAGGTCGACGTCCTGGTGCGGAACACGACATACACCTCCAGCCGGGACGGGGGTTTGGCCGCCACGTTCCTCACAACCACCTTCTACGACGGCCAGGGGATGATGGTTGCCGCCGACAGTGGGTTCACCACGATCGACGACATGACCGATACCACCATCTGCGTGTTGTCCGGGACGACCACGGAGTTGAACCTGACCACGAGGATGGCCGGGATCAATTACACCCCGCAAACCTTCGACGAGAACCCGCAAATTCAAGCGGCCTTCATCGAGGGTCAGTGCGATGGTTGGACCTCGGACAAGTCCCAACTTGCCGGTGTCCGCTCGGCATGGCCCGAGGACCAGGGTGGTCCCGAGGCACTAGTGATCCTCGAGGAAACCTTCTCCAAGGAGCCACTGGGCCCGGCCGTGCTCGACGGTGACTCGCAGTGGGCTCAGGTGGTCGACTGGATCATCCTGGCCACCATTCAGGCCGAGGAGTTCGGCATCGACTCCACCAATGTCGGGACATTCACCGACACCGAGGATGCCGGGATCAGGAACTTCCTCGGGCTCGAGGTCACCACGGACGACGGCACCGCCCCATTCGACCCGGGGCTGGGGTTGCCGACCAACTTCGCAGCTCAGGTGATCGCCGCCGTAGGCAACTACGCCGAGATCTACAACCGCAACGGGGGGCCGGACACCCCGCTCGGCCTCGAGCGAGGGGTCAAT